>NZ_JAMQPR010000001.1:535230-845230 GCF_026151345.1 Leptospira paudalimensis | reverse complement strand
GGATTCGTCTAGATGGATTTGCTGTTATGTGGTAAATGGAGCGTATTGGGTGGCGGGTGGATTACCCCACCCAGTTCGATACGGGCGGGGATCTATACCTTCCTACTCGCGTTTCCCTATCTTCAAAAATCCTAATATTCAATTTACCACCAATACCCATATAACAGACTCCCATAACCCCAAAATACACTTGCAATTTATTGACAAAGAAGCAAGATACTAGAATTCTCTAAAGATTCCACTCAATGAAAACGTCACTATTTATCCTCATCCTAACTTTCTCATTTCCAGTTTTTGCCATTAACACAGTGATTTTAAAAAATGGTAAGACTATCAAAGGGAAGGTAACTGATCAAAATGAAAGAGGGCTCACTATCCAAACAAGTGATGGGATCCAAACCCTTACAAAATTCCAAATCTTAAAAGTTGTTTATAAAGATGTTAGTGAACAAGAAGCAGAAAAAATTCGTATCGCTGAAGAAAAAAAATTACGCGATAAGGAAGAGAAAGAAAAGGCAAAATTAGAAAAGGAAAAACAAATTGCCGAAGAAAAGGAACGCAAACGTTTAGAAGAGGAAGATAAACTCGCAGAAAAACAACGGCAAGATGAATTAGCAAAACAAGAATCGTTGGCAGAAAAAGAAGCAAAAGCAGAGGCGGAATGGTTGGCAAATCGTCAACTAGGTCCCTCTCCAGCTGCAACACAATGTGGAGGTCGTTTGGCAATGATTTGGAGATCTGCGGTATTACCAGGATGGGGACAATACTGCGGGGGACACACTGCATCAGCAGGTACATTCGGAATCCTATTTTTTGGATCCCTTCTTTATAGTTTGGGTCCCCTACGCACCGAAGAAAAAAATGCAAAATCACATTACGATACAATGGTATTGTTAAACCAAATAGGAGGACCTGGGACTAGACTTACTGCACAAAACATTAGTTTGCCGAGTGAATTCCTAGCAGGTTATATCGAAACCTCCATTACAGATGATCTAATTATAAAAAGCAAAAACAATGCAAAAGAAGCAAACACAAAGTATCTAGCTGGGCTTGGGACGGCAAGCATCATCTACATCACAAATATCATACATGCCTACATGATCGGAAGAGATACATACCCAGATAGACCCGTTGTCCAATCTGGAGGAAAACAATTCAAAGAGGGATTGGATTTTGAATCGAGTTGGGACAAACCTCAAGGTGTAAATGCATATCGCCCTCAATTCAATTCGATTTATGCAGAAGTTCGGTATTCAGTCTTATTTTAAGGAAATGTTTATGAAGCGAATCATCTTAACAGTTTTGATCTCATTTTTATTTTTCCAATGTAAAATCTTTAAACCATCTAGTTTGGATCCTTCAGAAGACATTGGCTCTTTGCAAGCTTTACTAAGATTACTAGCTTTAGCAGATGCTTTTAACACTCAAAGCCAATCTGTACTTTTCATGAAGTTTACTGACTCCAATGGAACTCCCTATGCAAATGGAGTCATCGAATACTTTGTCTTTAACGAAGCAGATGAAAATGGTGTGGCAACATCTCCTTATGGCGAATCAGGGAATGTTCAAACTTATACAGCAACACTTGATACATCAGGTAGAGCGTTTTTGTTTTTTAGTGAAAGAGGAATTGCAAATATCTCTTTAAAAAATGTAAGTAATACCTTTATTGGGACTGCTTCCTTTCGGATTTACAATGGTATCACCAAACAATTATTTTCCATTTATAAACAGACAGGTAATGCACAGTACATACTGGAAGATTTGGCAAATTATAGAAATAGATTCGCAACAAGTAATACATTTACTTCTCTTGGTTCTGCCAATGGAAGGCAGTTCATTTATCTAGAAGTACAATCAAACTTTAATGGTGCCAATAATTTTACAACGACTGGTTACATTGCTTCCAGTGCAGATGGTGAATATTATGACCAAATCACAAAAATTGACGGAGTCAGTTTGGGAAGGAACACTACCACCGAGACTGTATTAAAAGTCTCTCTTCCCATGTTCAATGGATCTGAGTATGTTTTTTTCCTCTCAGAAGAAACAAGAAGTTATCCAGGTTTATCATTTTCGAGTAATAAAAATCTTTACGTGAAATTCTCTGCTTTCCTTCCTCCATCATCCGTAAAAGTGGTTGAGAAAACTTTGCCGAACCTCCATCGATTTTTTGAGAGTGTTGATAATGCTTGGTATTACCCGGCTCTTGCCTTAGGGAGTGGTAAGTATTTGGGAACCCCTTTGTTATCTGGAGTCCCAAATCCTCTGATCATTCAACTGGATTCTGATACAACTCCTGATTTAGTGGGTGATTTTAGTTGTTCGGTCGCAACTCCTGATGTTTCCTTAGTTGCGTACCAACTCATTTCTCATTTGGGTGTGAATTATTTACAGTGCCCAACTTCTTTCGGGAGTACGTTTCTATCTAAAAGTATCAAAATTCCAGATCTTACCACAAACCAAGTTACCTTTGATGCAGTCTCACCTACTACTTTTGACTCACCCGTTTTCCCTGTCCAAGACCAATTGGTAGCAGTTTTATTTTCTTCACCAAATTATTTTGGTACAACCTTTCCAAAAGGTTCCTATGCAAATGCAAGTCCAACCATTCCAAAAAATGGTACACAGATTACTGGTTTTACTTCGAGTATAGGTGGTGGTTCTTCACGATTAAGAACTGTCAAAAGTTCTAATTCCAACCATTATTTTTTACTTTCGAATGCAGCAAATTTTGCTTCTCCTACAATCGAAATCTATCGTAGTAGCGACAACTTAACTAGCGTTACTCAAATTCCATCACTCCCAAGTTCATATAGTACGGGTATTACAAATCCAGAACAACTCCAATCTGCCAATGGGAAACTCAATTATAGTTTTGCTATATCCGCAGGGATTGGTATCGGTTCCTTGCCAGTTTACCTCAACTACTCCACTCGTGATGATGGCACATGGGAGAGTTTACCAAAACTGATCAAAATAAAATAAGAGCTACAATTGAGAAGATAGTTATCCGTTCGATACTATCAGAAACTTATTTTACAAACTTAATGTCCTTTAAAAAACCAAGAAGGATCAACTCATATTCAGGAGAAATGGTTTGGTTTTGGTTCATTAAAACATTTTGAGTCGAATAAGGTGCTAATTTTTTAGTTGTCGTTTTTAAGTTGGAAGCGACGAGTTCTGCATCCTCTTTTTGTGTTTGATCTCCATCATTGGGAAACAAAATCAAAACTGGTTTGGTAATTAATTTTGCTGCATTCAATGGTGAAACCTCATTGACTAATAAATCACCTCTAATTTCCGCGATCGATAAACTGAGTGGAGTGAAAAATCGAACCAATCTAGAATAAATACTTTCATAACGATGTTCTACAAAAGACCTCATGTCTTTGTAGGGAGTATCTGCGATCACAAATCCATATTCGTATTGTCCATCTGCAAATTGTAGCGCTGTTGAAGCTCCTAAATCGATACCAAAAATACCAATCCGATCTTCTGGGGTATTGTCTATCTCTGAAAAATATTCAACCGCCCTCTCTAAATCCATTTTTTCATGGTAACCATATGTTGAATACGTACCGTCACTTTCCGCATGAGCCCTGGCATCATACAAAAACAAACTACAACCTCGTTTCCAAAATGGAGTCGCATACGGTAACATTTGGATTTTAGAATTGGTAAATCCATGCAAAAGAATGACCCCACAATTTTGTTTTTTGGGATTTTTGAAATACCAACCTCTTAAACGCAAAACACCATTTTGAAAACGAATTGTTTCTGGCGTCGGTAATGCAAATTCAGAAAAGGCGATTTGTTTTCTCAATTTTTCATCGTCAAATTCCATCGAAACGGAAGGTGTTAAAATTTGTTCGGAAAGAAAACAAGAAGCAACTAGCAGAAAGAAGGCGAGAATGAGTATAATCCAACTGAGATTTTTTTTCATGGACAAGTGTCTAGTAGGAAGTTCTAGGAACATAGCCAAGTGGGAAGCGAATTTTTCAAAATCTTCCAATTTACACCGAAAAAGAATTGCTCTCTTAACAACTTTACCTTCATCTTTAGGAAATCTATGAAACAATATTTAGCGTTTTTCTCCCTACTACTTTCGGTATCGTTAACCAATTGTCGGACAATGGATGCAGCGATCCAATACCCTGAATCAGGAAAATCCAATCTAGGAATCACAAAAGTTGCGGTTCTCATTTTTGATATAGAAGAGGCAAAATGGGGTGACGAATTCACAGATGCGGTTTCTTTACAAATCGCAAAATCGCTTCCCTTCAAAGTTATAGAACGTGAACAACTTTCAAAAGTTGTAAATGAGCAAAGTTTTTCCAAAACAGGAATCATAGATACGCAAACAGCCGTTAGAATTGGAAAAGTTCTAGGTGTGGATGCCCTGGTTTTTGGCAGAGGTTCTGCGCTAAAAAAATTCGATGATAAAGGGAAACTTATCCCAAATTTAGTCGATACAGTTTCCTTAAAAATCGTTCATATAGAATCGGGACAAGTGATTGTCAATGCACGGAAAAAACCAGGTGCCGATTGGACCATGGCACGACTTTTACAATATACTCTAGGACTTGGACTGATTTGGAGTCGTGAGGATATTTTAGTTGCAACAAGCCAATATGATTTTGTCGCAGAAAGTTTAGTCGATCGAATTGTAAGTGAATTAAATAAATAAAATTATCGACTGATCCGATTGGACCAATTGGATTCAATCGAGTCTAACGCTATAGAACAATGAGGAACCTAAAATGAAAATTAATATTGGAATTCCAGAAGAGGAAAGAAGTGCGATTTCCGAATCTTTAAAAAAACTGTTAGCTGATACATACACTCTCTACCAAAAAACACATAGTTACCATTGGAATGTTACAGGGCCGATGTTCCAAACACTACACCTTCTTTTTATGACTCAATACACAGAACTCTGGAATGCAATTGATCCAATTGCAGAACGAATCCGCTCTCTCGGGTATTATGCACCAATGGGTGGATGGGAATTTGCAAAGTATTCTAGTATTTCAGAAGACAAAGAAGTTCCAAAAGCAAAAGATATGATCAAAAATTTAGTGGAAGGGAACGAAGCCGTGATTCGCACAGCACGTGCAGCTTATGCTCCAGCAGAAAAAGGAAATGACCAAGCAACCTTGGATCTATTAACACAAAGACTCGACATTCACGAAAAAACAGCATGGATGTTACGTTCGTTACTCGAAGAATAAGGAAGTTAACCAAACTCGTTTTGTAACCAATTTCCAAGTTCTTCCAAAAATACTTTCTGGTGGGTAAAATGGATATAATGCCCACCACCTTCAATTTTTACTTTTACATTATTTTGAAAAAACTGATCCATAATCAAAAGGTCAGATTCTTTAATGTATTCGGAATTCCCACCTAACAAAAACAATGTCCTAGTTTGAGAAATTTTATCAAATGAAAATACATCATCAAAAACTCTTCTAGCGTGATTGATTCCCTCTACATTCAATTTCCAATGATAAGAACCATCTTCTTTTCGTTCCAAACTCATTTGCAAAAATTGGCGTATAAATGTATCCTTTACGTACTTCGCCATTTCCGTATCAATTTCCGTACGTGAGCTAAATCCACTGAGAGGGAAAGCCATCGACTTTATCTCATTGTCATACGCAAATGGATATGACCTTGGTGCAATGTCTTGGATGATCAGTCGGCTGAGTAGTCCTGGATGCATCAAATCAAAATACATCGCCACGAGACCTCCCATCGAATGACCGAGTAAAATCGGATTTTGGATCTTTAAATCATGTAGGAATGTTTCCAAATCATCCGCCATGAGAGGTATGGAATGTTCGTCACTGTGAGGAGAATCACCATGATTCCTTTGGTCAACTGCATAAACTTGACCGAACTCGGATAAAAATCTGGCAACAGTCACCCAGTTTTTTGACGAACCAAATAACCCATGTAAGATGACTATTTCACCGATCGACTTTTGATTCGGATTGGGATTTTGAAATGGATAAACTTTGTAATTTAATTTCACAAAACTTTCCTTTTGACTGAAACTTAAGTTAAGATTAACGAAAACATTCTTTTTTTAGAATCTGTAAATGAGGTAGGATTTGTTTTTTTTCTCGAGGACCAATTTCCGATGCATAACGGAACATTTGGTTGATCTCTGATTTGATTCCTTCTCCCACTGGAGAAAAACATGGAATCGAATCTGGATCTTTTGTCATGGAACTTAAGGATTTTACAATATCCCTTGTATAAAGGTTTACATAATTTCCAGTTGGGAACAAATACAAATATCGCAATTTCCCTTTCCTTAACTCTTCCAATCGACAACGTAAATCTACCCCACATTCAATCACAGGAATACTTTCTGTTGCCAAGTAACCTGCGTAATCCGAATGTTTTGTTTTTGGATAAGATTCGAGTAATTTCCAAAAGTAATTGGAATCTACGTAATATTTTCCAGAGGAATAATCATATAATAATTTTGTTTGGTGGCGTTTTAAAAACTCAAGAGTTTCGGGATCATTGTCAGGTTTGATTCCCTTTTCATTCATCAGGTCCACTGTTTTTTTTAAGAAAAAACCAGCCTTTGCTCTCAGGAAAATAAACTCATCTCCTGTAAATTTACCCGAAGAAGAGATTGAAAATATGGTATCTGTGATTTCTTCTTTTGCCAAAAAATCCACTTGTTTCGATAGTATCAATTTTTCAGCTTCAAATAACAATGTAGAAAGGTATTGTTTTGGCGGAACTGAGCGTACAACAGAACGTTTGATAAATCCGGAAAGTCCATCTTGGAGTTTCACTGGAATCCAATCTTCTTTGGGGCTTTCCAGTGAATTTTGATCATAGGTAACAGGTTCACCAAACTTTAGTTTACGTAAAACATCACTCTTTTGGTCAGCAAAAAGATGTAAGTTGAGACCAATCACAGGGATCACAATTTCGGAATGGATGTCCCTCTTAAAAAGTTCGGATGGTTTAGTATGTTTTGGTTTTTCTTGGAGGGTAGGTGCCGGGAAAATTGGATTGATACCAAACAGTACAACTAACAAAACCAAGCTGATCTTTTTTAGAATTCCAACTGGATAACAAAATCCAAAATCTTGTAATTTGTTTCCAAAATACAATAATCGAAATCGATCTGTAATAAATCCGATTGTCCCTTTACAAAATAGTTTCAGTAAAGGGACAGACTTCATCTTATTTTTGTAAATCCTCTACCATTTGTTTGATGCGAGCCACACCTTTTTCAATGTCTTTATCACCTAACGCATAAGACAATCGAATGGCTTTGTCATCTCCAAATGCAATCCCAGGCACTGCTGCCACATTGTATTTATCGAGAAGCACATCACAAAAAAGTTTTGAATACGAAGATTCTTTTTTTTCAGCCAAGAGTCGTTTGAATCCAGGCATTTCATACACACCTGTGATATAAGGGAATGCATAAAATGCACCTTCAGGCACACGGCATTCCACACCAGGGATCTCTCGTAAAAGTCCCACGATGAGTTTACGACGTTTGTCAAAAGCCTTTAGCATTTCCGCTACAGGTGTTTGGTCTCCTGTGAGGGCTGCTTCCGCAGCTGCTTGTGAAATGGAAGAAGCATTGCTTGTGGATTGGCCTTGCATGGTATCCATGTTTTTCACAATTTCCGCATTGCCTGCCCCGTAACCAATCCTCCAACCCGTCATCGAGTAAGCTTTGGAGACACCATTGATGACAAAGGTTTTTTCCTTCATCTTGTCGGAGATCATCGCAGGGTTTACAAATTCCAATCCATCATAAATGATTTTTTCATAGATATCATCGGAAACAGTCAGGATGTCTTTAGGTTCCAAAACTTTCACGAGTGCTTCGACATCCGAACGAGTGTAAGCTGCTCCCGTTGGATTGGATGGGGAATTAAAGATAAAAACTTTTGTTTTGGATGTGATTGCTTTTTCCAATTGGTCAGCTGTGATTTTAAATCCACTGGAAATATCCGTTGGTACAATCACAGGAGTTCCTTCTGCCAAACGTACGATATCCGCATAACTCACCCAATACGGTGCAGGGATAATCACTTCATCCCCAGGATTGAGAGTTGCCATAAAAAAATTATAGAGAACTTGTTTTCCACCCGTTCCTACAATGATTTGATTTTTTTCGTACTTTAATCCGTTTTCAGTTTCAAACTTCTTTATAATGGCATCTTTCAGAGAAACAGTTCCACTCACGGGAGTGTATTTTGTTTTCCCTTGGTCCATTGCTTTTTTAGCAGCTTCTTTGATATGAGTTGGTGTATCAAAATCAGGTTCCCCTGCTCCGAATCCAACCACATCAAGTCCACTCGCTTTCAATTGATTGGCTTTAGCCGTGATTGCGAGAGTGGGAGAAGGTTCTACGACATCGAGTCGTTTTGCTACAAGTTTCATTTTGTCCTCTATTTCGTGAGTGATTCTTCTGGAACTGTTTCTTTGAACTGGTCCAAAGTATAAATTTCGTATTCATACCCTTGTTCGGTGAGGAAGAGTTGTCTGTTTTGACCAAACCTTTCTTCGTTGGTATCACGCGAAATCAGTGAGTAAAAAATTGCTGTGTTATCTTGTGATTTCGGACGAAGGATACGCCCTAATCGCTGTGCTTCTTCCTGTCTTGATCCAAACGTACCCGATACCTGAATGGCAATATTTGCATCTGGTAAGTCGATGGAAAAGTTTGCTACCTTTGATACCACAAGTTGTTTGATTTGACCAGTACGGAACGCTTGGTAAAGCTCTTGTCTTTCAGGAAGAGGAGTTTTTCCCGTAATCAAAGGGATTTTGAAGGTTTGGGAAATTTCTTCTAACTGATTGATGTACTGTCCAATCACCAAAATGTTGTTAGTGGAATGTTTCTTTAAAATATAACTAATCGCACGAAGTTTTTCTGGATTTTCTGATGCTAATCGGAACTTCTCACGGTCATCCGCAACAGAGTATTTCATACGAAGGTCATCTTCCATGGGAACACGGATTTCCACACAATTGGCTTCCGCAATCCAAGACTTCGCTTCGAGTTCCTTCCAAGGTACATCGTATTTTTTAGGTCCAATGAGTGAAAACACATCTTCTTCCAGTCCATCTTCACGAACAAGAGTCGCTGTTAAACCTAACCTACGTTTGGCTTGGAGTTCCGATGTCATACGGAAAACAGGAGCTGGTAATAAATGCACCTCATCATACACAATGAGCCCCCAGTTGTTGGCACTGAAGATATGAAAGTGGGTGAAGTCCCCTCCTTTTTTCTTTCTGTGAGTGAGGATGTTATACGTAGCGATGGTTATCGGCTTGATTTCCTTTAATTCGCCAGAATACTCCCCAATGTCTGATTCAGGGATATCGGTTTTGTCTAAAATTTCATTTCGCCACTGGCGAATGGACAAAGTGTTAGTTACAAGGATGAGAGTTTCCGCTCCCACAATTTGCATCACTCCCATTCCCACGATGGTTTTACCCGCACCACAAGGAAGTACCACAACACCAGATCCACCTTCATTACGCCCACCTGCATGGAAGGCTTCCACAGATGCTCTTTGGTAGTCTCGCATTCCAAACTTAATCCCACCTTTTGTCGTAGGACGTAAGTTAAACGGGTATTTATTTCCCTCATCATAACCAGCAAGGTCTTCTACCGGGAAACCAATTTTGATTAACGCTTGTTTGATGTGACCACGGTATTCTTTTTTGATTCGAATTTTATCACCTTCCATTCCATCCACGAAGGGTTGAACGGCACGGTTATTCGCAATCTCAGTGATAAAACCTTTTTCATTGGAGATGATGTACAACTCGCCCGACTCTTCTTTGACAAGTTTCACTTTTCCATAACGAGAGATTTGTTCTCTCACTTCGTTCATCACGTTTTTGGGAACAGAATAACGAGCAAATTTAGTAAGGCCTTCAATGATTTCATCAGCTGTCATTTTGATAGAAGCAGCATTCCACAATGAAAGTGGAGAAATGCGGTATGTATGCATGTATTCCGGGCTTTTTTCGAGCTCGGCAAACTTGGCAATGAGGTCCCGACAGGCTTCAAATTCTGGGTTATCCACCTCTAGAAGCATTGTTTTGTCACTTTGTACGGTGAGTGGCTTGGTCATGGTATTCCCTCTCAATTTAACCAGGCTGGGGAGAGAAACCGCCCTGTCAACTCATTTGATTTTAAGAGATTTTGGATGCATTTTCTTGCCATTTTTAGGGCAAAACCAAAAAGAACGAACAAAAACAAAGCAACCCTCGTCTAAGCTATGTTAAGCTATATTAGAAAAATCGATTGCATTTTCTGATTAGGTTTTGGCGTTCCCACTCAATCTTAAAATGACAATGGATTGGAACAAGGGTCAGGCTCCTTCGGGGTTCGCATTCGCTCCCGTCATTTCTTTTCACCTAACGGCGAACAGAAATGACCAAGCCCTGCGGATCCTTAACGCGTAAGATAAGACTCTAAAATGGACTCAGTGGCCGTATCCAAATGCATACGATCTGTTAGATACT
This sequence comes from Leptospira paudalimensis, assembly GCF_026151345.1. NCBI lineage: Bacteria > Pseudomonadati > Spirochaetota > Leptospiria > Leptospirales > Leptospiraceae > Leptospira > Leptospira paudalimensis. The sequence goes on along the minus strand of NZ_JAMQPR010000001.1, from coordinate 834,694 downwards.
TTCGAAATTCCCTAGCCCCTCTTTCCCCGTGGTACAATCCTAAGATATGCCGAAGTACATGATGGACTTTACCGCCATTTTCACGAACAGATCGTACATAAGGAATCATGGATTCTAAAACAGATTCTCTTGTTTGGAGTTTTTCTTTTGATCCAAAATACAAAGAATCTACTTCGGCAAATAAAAATGGATGATCATATGCCGCACGCCCAATCATCACACCATCTACTTTCGTTAGGTGTTTTGTTATTTCGTCATGGGTTTTGATGCCCCCATTGATGGTAATGGGCAAACCGGGAAATTCTTGTTTTAGTCGGTATACATCATCGTAACGTAGCGGTGGAACCGTCCGGTTTTCCTTTGGAGAAAGTCCCTCAAGGATAGCAATCCTTGCGTGTACGATACAATGGTCCACACCCGCTTCATTGATTTTCGAAACAAAATGGTATAAATCTTCATAGGATTCTTTCCCATTCACACCAATTCGATGTTTGACGGTTACAGGGATATTTACCTTCGCCTTACAAGCGGATACCATCTCTGCGACAAGGTCCGGTTCCTTCATGAGGCATGCCCCAAAACTTCCACTTTGTACTCTGTCTGATGGGCAACCTACATTCAAATTGATTTCATCATACCCATAATCTTCCCCAATTTTTGCACATTCAGCAAGTGCGACCGGTGAATCTCCACCTAACTGTAAGGCTATGGGATGTTCTTCTTTTGAAAAATCCAAATACCGATGATTGTCTTTTCCTCGGAGAATGGCACCTGTTGTCACCATCTCCGTATAGAGTAACGCATGTTTGGAGATAAGCCGCATAAAAAAGCGGAAATGTCTGTCAGTCCAGTCCATCATCGGGGCAACAGAAATGCGGTACGATGGAACTGAACTTGGCAAAAAGATTCTCCTATGCTTCTTGTGGGTGTTCCTCTCTAGATGGAAGGCTTAGAACCGAAGCAATCTCTGTCGGAACCCCTCTATGGATTTCTTCAGAAGCAATTACAGCAAAGTTCCTTGGGGGTAGTTCCTTTGTCAAAAAGAATGCAAAGGCTTGTCGTAAGTACCTAGAAACAACAAAGATGAGAAATCGATTTTCATCCAATGCCTTTTGTAATTCATTGTAAACCGATTCTAATATCCTCACTCGAATATCATGAGGAAGGATGATGAGTTTACTACCATCGGTTTCATCGAGTGTGATACTTTTGTTCATACGATCAATGATCCTTGGATCAATGGTCACCACATGTAACTTCCCATCTGGAGAAAGGAAATCATTGATGATTTGGCGTGAGAGAGCTTGCCTTACATGTTCTGCCAAATCAAACGGGTTGTTTGTACGAGGGAGGTGGTTGGCAATCGCATCCATAATTTTAGGAAGGTTCTTAATGGACAATCCTTCTGCCAAAAGATTCTGTAAAGTTTGTTGGATGATCCCAAGTCTTCCTTGTTTGTCATAATCCAATTCACCCACAAGTGTAGGATGGGTTTGGCGCAAATGTTCGAGAAGTGCTTTCACTTCTTCTCTTCCCAGAAGTTGAGATGCATAATTGGAAATCAGTTCTTTTAAGTGAGTAATGATCACAGTGGAAGGATCAACAACCGAGTATCCTTTGTTTTCGACTTCAATTTTATCATTTGGATCAATCCAAGTGGCTTTTAAACCAAACGCAGGTTCTGTGAAAGGTTCACCAACAATGGGTTCCAAATTGCGAGATGTATTATTCATCGCCATAAGCCTATCTGCTTTTACAGCGGCTTGTCCAACCACTACACCATTGATGCGAATGCTATAATTATCATGAGGGATCTCTAAATTATCAATGATCCGGATTGCAGGGATCACAAGTCCAAAATCAATGGCAAATTTTTTACGAGTATTGGCAATTTGTTCAAGCAAATGACCACCAGAAGATGCGTCCACTAACGGAAGTAAATCGCGTCCAAGTTCCACCTGTATGGCTTCGACAGAAATTTCTTTGATGTAATTTTCTGGTTTTTTCTCTTGGACTTTTTCTTGCGAAACCGTTTCGATTTTTTTGATTTCTTCTTTCGCCACTTGTTCGATCGAATACCCTAAGTATCCAATGGCTCCAGACAAAAAGAGAAGTGAGAAAAAAGGAAGCCCAGGGATGAGACTTGCCATCCCAAGTGCACCTGCAACTACATATAAAGTTTTGGCATTCCCAAAAAGTTGGTCTTTGATCTCTACGGTTAGTTTTTTTTCGGAACTAGATCTTGTGACAATGATACCAGTTGCGGTTGTGGAAAGTAGACCTGGAATCTGGGAAACAAGTCCATCTCCTATTGTAAACTTCCCATAAGTTTCAATCGATGCGAGAAAGGATTCCCCACGAATTGTAGATCCAATGAGAATCCCACCTATCAGGTTGATGGCGGTAATGATTAACCCCGCTCTCACATCCCCTTGTACGAACTTGGATGCTCCATCCATGGCCCCATAAAAGTCCACTTCGCGTTGGACTTTTTTTCGTTTTACCTTTGCTTCCGCTTCCGTGATAGCACCACTGTTGAGTTCCATATCAATGGACATTTGTTTTTGTGGTAATCCATCGAGTGTAAACCTCGCTGCCACTTCCGAGATCCGAGTCGCACCTTTCGTGATAACTAACACCTGTACAATGGTAAGGATGATAAAGATAATTAGACCTACTACATACTTTCCTAGACCTGATTCTCCACCTACCACAAAGGTTCCAAATGCTTCGATCACACTCGAATTCATAGCAGGCCCTTTGGAAAGGATCTGTCTAGTTGTCGAAACGTTGAGTGCTAAACGAAAGAGAGTAGTGATAAGCAGTAAACTTGGAAAAATCGAAAACTCACTCGGTTCGGTTACCGATAAAGCTGTCATGAGAATGAGGAGCCCAAGCCCTATACTCACAACAATCAGGATATCCAAAACAAATCCTGGGAGTGGGACAATTAACATCCCAAGGATCATCAAGGTCCCCACACCTAACACAACATCGGACTGTTTTAAAATATCTCTAAAGTTCATATGGTTATGCCATTCCTACTTTTTTTTTGAACTTCTCAAGAGTGATGAGGATTTGCACCACTGCCTGGAAGAATTCTTGTGGGATTTCTTCCCCCACTTCAACTTGTGCATACAAAAGACGTGCTTGTTTCGGACTTTCAACGATGGGCACATCATTTTCGCGTGCAATCCTTCGTATTTCCAATGCTAGGCGGTTTTCACCTTTTGCGATCACACGGGGTGCAGAATCTCTGCCCATTTCATAAGATAACGCGACTGAATAATGAGTTGGGTTTGTAATCACCACATCAGCTTTTGGAACTTCTCGCAACATATTCCCTTGCATCATATCGCGCGCGAGTTGCATCCTGCGGTTTTTCATCACAGGGTCCCCGGAATCTTCTTTCATCTCTCGTTTGGCTTCCGAAGGAGTTTGTTTTAAGGATTCTTCAAACTCTGATTTTTGAAAAAAGAAATCGGCAACGGCAATCCCAAGTAATAAAAGACCAACCGCCATCATAATCTTAAAACCAGAGTAAGTAACTAGTGAGATGGCTTGCATCATCCCCATATTCCCAGTGAGTAAAACCTTTAGAAAATCTCCAGAAATCAGGATATAACTAACCACACCAATTAACACAACTTTTGCGAGCGACTTTACTAAATTAAATAATGTTTGGCGATTCGGCAAAACTCGTTTAAAATTGGGAGATATACGATCAAACCGAAAGGATAAGGCTCTTGGTGAAAACATAAATCCCACTTGCACCACATTTCCCACGATCGCAAACACGAGAGTGATCGCAAGGACTGGCCATAGTAGGTTAAAAAAATCTTTGGAAACTCCCGACAGAATCACTCGAAATTCTTCTGCCCCAAAACGTTCATGGTGCATTCCCATCGGTAAGTATTTTTTAATGAAGATTGCTGTGTTTTTAATGAAGGTATCACCAAGCAAATAAAGGACCCCAGTCCCACCTAACAAAACCAAGGTGGAGGCTACTTCATTGGATTTGGGAACATTCCCTTTTTCCTTTTCTTCTCGCCTTCTTCTCTCACTTGGAGGTTCTGTCCTTCCTTCATCCGCTGCAGCAAACAATTGCAGTTGGATTTCATAAGGACCAGTGACAAAGGTTAAACTTGGAATACTTACAGGTGCCAGTTGGTCATCTTGAGATACAAAACTAAACAGTATTTCTTGCAATCGATCCCAAATAGAAGAAAACATTCTTTGGAAAGAATGCCAAATGGAACGAATCGTAGAGAGATGATTCCAAATACCAAAATTCGGTTTCATAAACTTGGCCACTCTCGAACGAGTAAACTCGCTTTGTCCATAGAGATTTGGATCCCTTGCACCATTTGTGTTGCGATAAACGTAAGAGTTGCAATGAGAGTCAGTGTTCCTATAAACACTTTTAAGGGAAACGACATGGACATCACATTCATTTGTTGTGCTGCCTTTCCCATCAGTCCTTCTGCAAGAGAGACCAAAAAAAGTATGCCCATAACAGGAAGTGCAATCTTAAACGATACGACAAACATAGCACCGATTGCATCTTCTACCAAACGATACAATCCACTATTCACTTTTCCAGTGAAAGAGATGATCCGAATTTTTTCAAAAGAATAGGCAAGGGTTTCAATAAGGAAACGATGAGCTCCTATCACAAGGAATAAGGCAGTCGCCATTAAGTTTTTCATCGTTCCAATGGCAGGCAGTGAGTTTTGTGTTACAGGATCGAGGATTTCTGTATAACCAAATCCAATTTGGTTATTAAAAAATTCACCCGCCATCTGAAAGGCACTAAACACGAGTGAGACGAGAAACCCAATAAAGACACCGATGAGCATCTCCGAAATGATCATAATCCCAAAGTTCACCATATGTCCTGGCACAGGTGGCATATAGTTTGCCACAACAGGGTATATGATCAGTGAGACCATAAAGGAAAAAATCATTCGAAGAGAGAAGTTAATCGATTCTGATGAAAAAAATGGAGCTACAAGAAAAAGCCCAAGTAGTCGAACTAAGACAAAAAGAAAAGATTGAAAGTGTAAAATGAATGCTTCCATATCATATCTTTTCGATCATAAAAAAGATTTCCCTTGTATAGTCCGTCATCACACGTACCATCCAGGCCGAAAAAAAGACAATCACAGCAAAAATCGAAACAAGTTTTGGTACAAAAGCAATCGTAGGTTCTTGGATGGAAGTAGTTGTTTGTAAAATCCCAACAATGAGTCCCACCACAAGAGCTGTGATGAGGATAGGACTTGAAATTTTCAAAGTCACAATAAAAGCTTCCCGCATCATGTTGACTACATCTACTTCTGTCATTTATAACTCCTTACGAGTTCTAGTACGAGTAAGTTCCATCCATCAATTAAGATAAAAAGAATGAGTTTTAAAGGTAGGGAAATCATGACAGGAGGTAACATCATAAAACCCATAGCAAGTAGTGCCGAAGCCACAATGAGATCGATGACGATAAATGGGATGAAGATATAAATCCCAATGATAAATGCTTTTTTGATTTCACTCAGCATAAACGCTGGAACGAGCACATAAGATGGTACATCTTCAAAGGATTTCACATTTTGTACTTTGCCGATTTTTAAAAATAGAGCTACATCTTTGGTTCCATCTTTTCCGAGTTGCCTGATCATAAATTGTCGTAAGTGTTTCATGGACCCTTCCATAAATGCTGACTGATCAATTTTTCCGTTTAAGTAAGGTTGCAGTGCTTCCTCATTCACCTTCCCAATGGTAGGCGCCATGATAAAAAATGTAACAAACAAGGCAAGACCCATCATCACCTGGTTAGGTGGAAGGTTTTGCAAAGAGAGTGCCCTCCTCACAAAATCAAAAACAATCACAACTTTTGTAAACGAGGTCACACTCATCACAATCGCTGGTGCAAGAGAAAGGATTGTAACAAGAAACAGAATCATCAGCGACAAACTGGTTTCTTTTGGTCCCCTCGCCTCATTTACGTTAAATGATAAATTCGGAATCGGAATCCTTGATCCTTTGTCTTGGGCAAAAAGTCCCGCAAACCCACTCGCAGAAATCAGAAACAAAATACTAATGAGAAAAATAATGGATTTATGTCTCTTTAAGAAGGAAAAAAAACGAAGTTTCATGCCTCTCCTCCCTCCAAAAGTTTACGGTGTTTGCGAAGGCGTTCCAAACCTTCTTTTGCCTTTCGTTGGATTTCGGCTGCACCATCCATTTCCAAACCTTCCATTTGGTTTGGATTGATTCGGATTTTCCTTTGTGCTTTGGATTGCAAACTTTCAAGCACTGTTTCCAAAAAGTTGGGAACATAAGGATCCGCTTCTTCTTTCATTTTTTGGATTTGGTTTTTTTCCTCCGGTGCTGTGACTTCTGTGAGTAAACTCACTGATCCATCAGCAACACCTAACACGAGAGTACGGCCACCTACTTCGATGATTTGCACTGATTGAGTTGCAGACAAAGGCAAACTTGAAAGTACTTTCATAAACCCTTTCACAGGGTATTTTGCCGATTTGGATTTTTGCATTTGCAAAACCAAATAATAACCAGCACCGACTAGGATCGCGAGTACAAATAAAATCTTAACTAAAATCCAAGTAGCGGAAGGGGAATCATCTTGGTTTTCATTATAACGTTCTTGGATTAAATTGGGTTCTTCTTGTTTATTCCCTTCTGGCGACTGATTTGTGTTTGTCGAAGGACTGAATCCATTCCCTTGTTTCCCGTTGGATTGGTTGTTAGAGTCTAAATTAGAACCTGAATTTCCATTCGAACTTCCCTCAGAGGCATTCGGTTTGGTTTTGGATTCACCTAGTTCTTGGCGTAAAATTTGATCGAGTTCTTTGGTTTCTGTAGTTTGGGAAAATAATGGAAAAAAAGAAAAAAGTAAGAGTATAGAAAAGTACATAACTTTCCCACTTCGTTTTTTCTTTTTCCTTTCTATTTGGATCATTTTTCGCCTTTGAGTCTGTCGGTAGGACTAACGATATCTGTAACACGAACACCAAAGTTTTCGTCAATCACCACAACCTCACCTTTGGCGATGAGTTTGCCGTTCACAAGTAAATCCACAGGCTCACCAGCTAACTTATCTAGTTCGATGATGGAACCTTCCCCTAATCCCAAAATGTCTTTGATGTACATTTTGGTTCTACCGAGTTCCACGGTAAGAGCCATTTGTACATCCATGAGAAGGTTGAGATTGGTTTGTCCTGGTCCACCACCTGCGGTAGCAAGAGAAGGGAAATTCACACCCTTAATGCCAACTGAACTCTGTCCACCACCCATTCCCATGTTTGGTTGCATATTGACATTCATGCCACCAGACTGTTGTTGTTGTTTTTGGCCACCACCCTTTTGGATATCAAGGATGGAGTTTGCCATAGATAATGCAATGACATAGTATACTTTAAAAGAACCAACACCATCGATGTTTAAACTAAGTGAAGTTTTCACCAAACTACTGTCATCTGGAAGTTGTAAATCACGCCCCGAATTTACTAATGAAATCTCAGGTGGACTACCAGACATGGTTCCGCCAAGTTTCATCCCAATTTGAGCTGTAACAGTACCAAGGATCGGAGCAAGTGAGTCTTTTAGTGTTTGGAGTTGTGCGTTATCAAGTTGACCAGGAGGAGCCATTCCTCCCATCATCACACCTGCAATTTTGGCGGCATTTTCTTGAGCCATGACAAGACAAACTCGCCCCGCCAAACTACCGCTAATTGTAGAATATAAACTTACCGACTTAGAGCCCAACTCTTTTTGGATGTCAGCAGAGGAGCTCGATTCGGTGGCAGGGTTCATAAAACGAGTGTTTTTTGCCAAGATCGTGCCAAGTGTGTTCCCCGCCACCTGGAATGCAGAGCCGATCACATCAGAAATAATGTCGCGGTCAATAGGAGATAGGTTGTCCGATGACGAACTGGATGCGCCACTTAAGGAAGAGAGGTCGAATGTATCATCCGCACCTTGTAGTAATGCGTCTATCTCGTCTTGTGAGAGTGAACCTTCACCCATGCCCTTTTATCTCCGGAAAAACTTAGGATAATGAGACATAATATGAATGTTTTTGTCACTCAGTTTTTTTCCGAATTGACAAAAAGTAACCAAACCTCAGTCAAAGGCGCCGGAATTTCCCTCAGCGTAGGCCCGTAAATGGTCATAAGAATAAATTCCCGTATTGTGGTAGTCACTCCAGACAATGGAAATCGCATACCTACCCACTTTGGTCCAGGAGATGAGTTTGATCGAGTCTATGTGACCAGTTGCTTGTCCCACTTTCCCACCATGACCTCCCCTACATGTCGCACAGGGACATTTTTTACGAAGGTCTAACAGCGAGTATTTGCTTCCATGACCGTCTTTCCAATCGATATACAGGTAGTCATCGTCGAAAGAAATTTCTTTTGGGAAGGTAGCAAGTTGTGAATTCATCTTAGAATTTGACCGGCAGACTTGTTTTTTTGGATTTAAAATGCCCAACCGTGGTTCCGTATTGGATTTTATCTCCGAGTTGGATGTTTGTCAAATCAATCGTATCGTTTTCGAACACCAAGATCACGGTGGAACCCATTTCAAAACGACCCATCTCAGATCCTTTCTCAATCATGATCGAAACGTCTTTGTAGTGGTGTTCTTTGGCAAAACGGATCCAATTGTTGGTTACAATTTTATTGTCGTAAGTCACACGGATTTTACCCACATTGGATGCCCCTACTTTGATCACGGCAATTTTCCCATATTCAGTTTGTAAGAAGGTGATTAACCTTTCATTTTTCGGGAAAAGGCCGCGGATATTGAGAACAGCGAGGTCGTTTACTGGGAATAACTTTCCAGGTTCATAATAGTATCCTAAAATTTGCCCCGCAAATGGGCTGTGGATCCTATGGTAATCTTGTGGGGAAAGATAAAAGGTGATGTATTTACCGTTCGTAAAATGTGGGTAAAACTTTTCAGAACCTAACAATTCTTTTACGGAATAATCAATTCCTTTTGCTTGGATGATGGTGGACTGGTTGATATTTCCGAAACTTGTGATTTTAGAATCTGTTGGGGAAACAACAGCATTCGAGGCAGAGTCGATGATACGGGCTTCGGCACGAAGGGCACGAGTGAAAAACTGATTGAGAGAAGCATATTCTTTGATCTCAAGTTCCGCTTCACTTAAATTGATCTTATAGGCTTTTGCAAATGCCTTTAGGATCGGGATCATCATAAATCTAGGCAGTTTGAGAGTTGAAAAATACCCAAAAATTTTGGAGATCAAGTTTTTAGGAAGTAAGGTTAAAAAGAGTAAATAAATATCTTTGAAAATTTCATACCTTGCTCCTGATTCGGAGAGGTATTTTTTGAGTTCTAAGTTAGCAGATTTACCAAGTAACATGAGAGACACTAGCAGTGGAACACTTGTGATGACAGCCGCCACATACCCCCAATGCATCACAAAGGATAAAACATCTACTCCAAACTTTACATATAAATAAGCAAAACCAAGTGTTGACCCAATAAATAACATTCTAAAAAAGTTAGCAAATTTCTCACCAAACACATAGAAGGCGTTCTGTTCACCACTGTAAAACCAACCAGCCAAACTCAAAATCCCAAAACACAAAAAGGATACTACAAACAAGATAGCGGGAAGAGAATCCTTTTGTTCCAGAATTCGACCAGGGAACATTAAAATTGTTTCGAGGTTTACTGCCCCATAAGAGTACAAAACATACCCAACCATGGTCGCCATAATAAAACCTTCGAAGAAGGATGCGAGCATACTCACTAATCCTTGTTTTGCGGCATAGTCAGTTCGAACTACTCCAGCAATCCCAGATGACTTTCCAACAGCAGTTTCTGTTGATAAAAAGAAAGTGCTTAATGAAACAGAAAGAGCCCTTAATACGCCAAATGCTCCTCCACCTTGTAAGGCTTTAATTGAAAATGCTTCTTTGGTAACATCTGACAAAAACCCGATAAAGGAAATCATCCCATTGGAAAAGAGGGAAATGTAGCCAAATAAAAATAACAAAATTCCAATTGGTGCAAGGACACTTGCTGCTTTCCCAACTCGCCTAACACCACCAATTACTATGAATAATAAAATGACAGAAAGAGAAATGGGACCAGACAATCCTGATAAACTAAGGCCTTCTTTTGTTAAGTAAGTGAGTCCAACAAAAGGAAATATTCCCCCAAACACCAATACTGTCACAAGACTTGCCAAGGAAAAGGCAACCGCGAGCCACTTCGCACGAAGGGCTTTTTCGATGAAGTACATGGGTCCAGACAGATAACGGCCACTCGGAAGTTGGTTTCGAAATTTAACTGCCAAGGTGGACGAAACAAAACGTATAGGCATCACAAAAAGGCTCATGACCCAAATCCAAAAAAGAACACCAATCCCGCCGTAAGCGATGGCAAGAGCAGTTCCAATGACAGAACCTGCAAGTAATGAGGAACCTATCCCGGCAAAAAAAGCTTGGGAATGAACAAGTTGCCCTTTGGACCCTTTAAAATCCATGTTTCCCGTTAGAATTTTGAGGGATAAAAAGAGGAATCGGATCTGAGGGAATCCCAATCGAATGCTTAAGTAAACTGATGCGATGAGGATGAGGTAAAAATATGGGCTTAGGATGTCTGATCCTAAAATGAGATTAAACTTAGATCCGTTTTGAAAGAGTGTTTCCATATAGGTTCTTCCTCACGAAATTGGATGAAATTGTTATGTCAAGATGTATTGTAATCCTTTCGTTTCCTGTTTTTCTAATTTCCATTCTGACAAGTGGGGGCCTTACAGCAGAACCTTCTGGAATTGAAGTGGGGATGCGATATGGTGCTGGAGAAAGAATCCCTGGAAGGTTCGATGGTGACTTAAGACAATTTTCATCCACGTTTAACCCTCTTGTTTTTTCCGATGTAAACCTCAAAGGTGGGAAAACAACCAATCTATATGAAGGATTTGTAAGATTTTTATTAGATTCAAGAAATCGAGTTGGTTTTTATGTCGGGAGAAATGATTGGCAAATCCTACAACTAACCGAAGTTACAAGTGATTTATACTACACAAAATTGAATTCCGAAATTTATTCCTATCATGTCCTTGGGATGTATCATTTTTCTATGCCGATCATGCGAAATTGGGAGTGGGAAAATGGAGTGGGAATGGGCTTTACTTCTGCTGATTGGAATATTCGTGGGTATTCCATTGGAGAACCACTTCCCAATACACAATATTTTAACCAAAGAGGTAGGCTCAGAGGGAGTGGACTTGTTTATCGCGTTGAAACTGCCATCAATCGCAGGTTATACGAAAATACTTTTTTCCAGATTGGAATTGGATACCATCACATCGCAATTGATAAATTTAGTGGGAATTATAACGGAGAAACTTCAAGTTTTTACATTCGGGCAGATGGTCGAGTGGGAGTCATTGATGATACAAGAATTATTGATGCGACTGTGAGCACTGCACAAACATTTCGGCGGTTAGATATGAACACAGGTGCATGGACATTGTATTTTTCAGCCTTCCAAAGGTTTTTGGATTGACGATCCCAAAGAAAGGATGAAATTCTTTAAGAAAATTACATGAAATCCCCAAAAATCATTACCATCGGTATCAAAGAATTGGCCCACCAAAAGGTCATATTGGCTGCTTGGTATAACTTTCTAAAGGAAAACTTCGATGCAAAAAAAGTTTCCGCTGAAGAGTTTACATTGTTTTTACAAGCACATGTTATGTATGATTTGGATAAAGATCAAATTGAATTGATGTTATCTGGATCAGAACCATTACTAGAAGAATTCAAAAAGTCAATCTTTGGATGAACCTCCAGATCTTCGGCACAAAAAAATGCAAAGATTCTAAAAAGGCACAACTCTTCTTTCAGGAGAGACGTATTCCTTTTCAATTTATCAACTTACAAGAAAAAGAAATGAGCAAAGGGGAACTCAGATCCATTCTTGGAAGTGTCAGCTTGGATGATTTGATCGATACCGAATCTAAAGTTTACGAAGATAAAAACTTAAAATACATGTTATACGATAAGGAAGAGGCATTATTAACAAATCCCCTTCTGTTTAAAACCCCCATTGTTAGAGATGGTAAAAAAGCTACAATTGGATTTGTTCCTGATATTTGGAAACAGTGGATTATTGATTCCAAAAAATAAATGATAGAAACAAAAGTAGACACAATCATTCAGAAACCGGTTGCAGAAGTATTTGCATATGTTCGCAACATGGAAAATCAAATTTTTTATAACAAAAGCATACACGAAGCCAAAGCAACGAACCAAGACGCCACAGAATACAAAATCCAAATCGATTTGGGAATTTTTAAATTAAACGAAACTTATAAAATCAACGAAATAGTGGAAAACAAATTGATTGTTGCAAGTTGCACAGCAAATGGAATGAATTTCACTGATCGATATGAATTTTCTGAGAATGGTTCATTTTGTTCCATCAGCGTTTCTGACAAAATGGAACTGAAAGGCCTCTTCCAATTGAGTGAAGGCCTTGTGAAAATGAATCTTAAATCACAAATGATTGAGAATCTACAGTCTTTAAAAAAGATTTTAGAATCTTAATCCCTTTTTACTTTTCAGAGTTTTTTCGTTTAGCATAGTCTTTTACTAGTTCTGGTAATAAAGGCAATGAAGTATGGATTCTATGCATTTCAAGCGCAGGCCTTGCAGGGATTCCGAAATACGCAGTTTTTTCCTTTGAGTCTTCCGTTAGTCCAGATAAACCCAAAAGAATAGATCCTTTTTTCATCGTTAGGTGTTCTGCGACAGCAGATTGTCCTGCTAAAAAACATCCATCTTCGATCGTAACCGATCCTGCTAGAACTGTTGCACCCGCAATATAAACATAATTACCAACACGGCAATTATGACCAACGTGAACATGGTCATCAAATTTTGTAAAATTACCTATGGTTGTTGATTCTAAGGCAGCCCTATCTACCGTACAGTGTGCACCCATCTCCACATCATCACCAATAATCACATTTCCTATTTGAGGTACTTTGTAACGAACACCTGCATAATCATAAAACCCAAATCCATCGGCACCTATCACAGTATTCGAATGGATCAAATTTCTTTTTCCTATTTTACAATTATAATAAATGACAACACCAGATTTGATTACTGATTCATCTCCAACTTCTACATTTGGTTCTAATACAACATTCGGAAATAATACCACGTTATCTCCAACAACTACATTCTCTTGGATGACAACAAAATCCATGATAGTTACATTTTTACCGATCTTAGCAGTGGGATGGATACTTGCTTTACTAGAAACAGAAGATTGAATCATCGGCTTCTTTTCAAATAAAGAAATCACTTGAATGAATTTTACTTTGCTACCTTCTTCGGGAACAATGATAGCGTTGGGAAAGGATGATGCTAATGAATCAATTGTCAGAGCAATTTGAACATCACTTGCTTTTTGATGTTTATTTAAATACTTTTTTGAGGCCACATAATAGATGCTATTCGGATCAACTGCTGTATGATGCTCTAAGTCTTTTATGCCATTCACTTCCAAATCACCATTACCAGTGAATTTTGCATTTAAACGTTCTGCTAACTCTTTCAGTTTCATATTCAACCCTTAGATGAGAAAAATTACGAGAAGGGACATATTTCAATCATAATTTTTAATCCCTATCTTCTGAAAAATTAGAAACTTACCGAAATTAATTATATGCATCTTCTTAAAACCAACAAAGTACTAGTCTGCATTTTGTTAACTTACACTGTTCAATATTTATCTTTGCCATTCCCAGATTTGATAGCAGAAGAAGGTGTCATTTTCGAAAACCCATATAAAAAAACCGAAAAACAAACAGACGTTACTCAATTCACAATTTATTTTTCAAAAAAATCCAATTTAATTCCTAAACAAGACCAAGTTCGACTACAATCAGTCGCAGATTTTTTATTCAAAAATCGAAACTATGAGATTTTGATCAGTGCCCATGCAGTGGAAGGAAAAACAAACAAAGAGAATGTATTGATCAGTGAAAAACGATCATTAGAAGTGGAACGTTTTTTACTCATCCACTCTGTTGAACCTAACCAAATTAGGCGACTTTTCTATGGAAACTCCAAATCTCCAAACCAAACAAAAGAACATGAAGCTCTGAATCGAAGAGTTGAAATTTTACTACAACCTATTGGTTAATTTTCTCTTCCCATTCTAACCAATCTTTCTCAGTATCGATATCATTTAATTCGGGTAAAATTGAGACACTTAGGTTAAGTTCCTTACTTTTTTTAATGGTTAAAGCGAATACAAGTTCCGTACTCCATGGAATCTCCTCAAACAGAGAAGGATATAATTCATTCATACCTAATAAATAGTATCCTCCGTCTTTTGCTGGACCAATGACAATATCCGAATTTTCTAATGCAAGAAATGCATCCTGAAAAATTGCTTCCGTTAAATAGGGACAATCTGTTCCAATAATCAAAATTTTTTTAAAAGACTCACCAAATTCTTCCCGAAAAGCATCCTGCATTTTTTTACCCAGGTCACCTTGGGATTGTACTTTAAAAGAATACCCATTCTTAAAATAGGAATTTGTTTGATTTGGTATTTGGTCCCAATAAACAGTCTTCGAAATGTTTAGTTTCGTAGTGATGTCCTCTGTGATGTGTAATAATTTCTTATAGATATCTAAAGTAGTTTTATCGCCGAGTGTCTTTGCTAAACGAGTTTTCACTTGTCCCTGGATTGGTTGTTTTGCGAAAATAATCAATTTCTTTGATTCCATATAAACCTATAACTACAAAAGATAGAGCCCAATATAAGTAAAAATAATTCTCAGAAACGTAAATCAGATATGATAAGAAAGTAAGGAATACGAGTAATGACTGCCACAGTAGATGTATCCGATTTACCACTCCTAGTAGAATGAATAAAATCCAATACCAAGGGTGAATGACGGGCGACATTAACATAAAGCAAAAGTATAAAACAAACAATCGTTTTTCCACAGGGAAGTTACGAAAATTTTGATTAAAGATGAAACAGAAAAAAAGGAGACCACACAAAGACAACGAAATAAATCCTGATAAGTATGCATGCCCTATCTGCTTCAATATAAAATAAAGAAAAGGCTCCAAAAGGCCAGCAAAACGGAAGGAATGAAAAAACAACCCAATCCCCTTACTGCCTTGTGATTCTAAATTTGCAAATACAGTCAGTTTCCAGATGATAAAGGAAAATAGAATTCCAACTAATATATATATTTTTTTTCGTTTCTCTTTTAGATAACCAAATACAAATAATAACGTGTTAAACTTCAGCTGTGTTAGCAGTGTTAAAAAAATTCCTTGTTTCCAATTACTTTTGGTTTGAAGTAAGATTAATACCCAAGGAACAAGTAAAATCTCAGGATGCATCTGAGAGATTCCTTCAATGAGAATGATCGGATTTGCAAAATAAGCCCAATAAAACTCCATCGATTCTTTTGGAAAAAAACGCCTGATCAGTGACAAATTCACCAAATCAACCAAAACAAAAACGATCTGAACGCCTAAAAACATCGAATGTAAAAATGAATTAAGAACTGAACCAATCATAAAAAACAAAAGTAAAAACAAAGGATACACCGAGTAATAATGAGAACTATTCATATTCGAATATAATCTGTTTAAATCATCGTTGGTATTGGGATGAAGGTTCATCCACTCACTTGGAGTGAATTCATATGGAAATTGGCCATTTAAAAGTATTTTTGCATCAAATAAATACCGGTAAACATCGTCACTAAAATGAGGAGTGGATCCCATAACAATACAACGGAGTAAAACATTGTATAAAAATAATAAAATAAACTGATTTTTAAAAACGTGTAGTTTTTTCCCTAAAAAGAAAAAATACAAACTTAAGATAACTGCTGAAATGATAACAATTAAAAATGAATTTCGATCAAATCCATTTACCACAAAAAACAAAAGAAAAGGATAAATGTAAAAGAGTAACATTTTCCTCCCAAGTTTTTCATTTACCAAAAAAAAGTAATTTAAAAAATGTATAAAGAATTTTACTCCCAACTCGAAGTGACATAGAGAGAGTACCTGAAATTTTGGAAACTCCAGCAATCCTCTTTCGGTATTGAACAGGGATTTCAATCACATTCATATTTTTTTGTAATGCCTTAATATGCATCTCAATGTTCCATCCCCAGGTTGTATCTTTCATTCCAAGAATCAATAAAGATTGGTATCTGATGATCCTAAGAGGTCCCATATCTGTATAATGCCTCCAAAAAAAAATTCGGATAAGGAAACACGTTAAAGCATTACCAAAGATTTGAATGGGAGAAAGTGATCCCATTTCTGCATTTCCTAGTGTCCTAGAACCGATTACTAAATCAGAATTTGATTCGCGAATTGTCTTAATGAGTGTTTGGATGTCATTTGGATCATCTGATCCATCTGCATCACAAAAAAGGATATATTCAGGTTGGCATTTATTTTTGTGAATCCAATCTAATGCGAGAAGGCATGCATTTCCGTAACCTATTTGAGGACAGTCCAAAACTTTGATACCCATTCGATTGACAATGGAGAACGTCCCATCCTTTGAGGCATTGTTCACAACAAGAAAATTTTTCGATGATAAACCTGAATTTTGAAGTAGGCCACTTAATGCCTGTTCGATGCTTTCTTCTTCATCCCTTGCTGGAATGATACAAAGTATATTATTCTCCTCTTCGTTCTGCATTTCTTTTGAATAAAATTTCCAAAGGAGTATCTTTCCTCGATTTGCTTTTTACATCATAAATACTTTCGATCACGATGGAACTATGAGGGTAAATATCCTTAATTTGTTTTACTTTATTTCTATAAGTTTCAGGGACATCATTTGAAGACTGAACCATATAATCTGAAGTGATATCTTTCAGACGAACGTGGATTGCTTGGAAACGTAATTTGGTGATTAAAGTTGATTTTGGAATCGATGACAATTCCCATTTAAACGTCTCTCCGAAAGGGATACGTGAATCGCCGATTTTTTTTGCTTTTGGTGACCACTCCCATTCTTGACCAATTTTTGATTCATTCCTATAAATTACGGTTCCAAACTGATCGATACCCTCGATCACAAAACGATAAAAACGTTCTGGATCTCCGGAGGTAACATGATGGTTTGCATTTTGATTTTGCAATTGTAACTGAATGTTGCCATTTTCCCATTTAAAATGAGAAAGGACAAGCCCTGGTTTGTATCCCAGACGAATTTGTTCTTTGTACAAATCAAATCGTTTGGGAACTCCCCCGCCTATAAAACCATGTCTGTGAGCAACTCGCACAGGACGATGGAGGGAAGATTTTACGAATGATCGTTTCACCTCTGGTAAGTGACAAGAAACACATGATTTGTCCGTACTTGTTTTTTTTAATTCAGTCCCTGTTTGAAAAGAACAAACCAAACTTTGATTAAGCGTATAAGTTTCATTATGGCAATCATTACATCTATTTTTTAAAAACTCACGATTGATTTGAACTGGATGGGGAGGAGATGTCCCACCTGATCCTCCAATCACATAACTTTGATTTGATTCTTTATCAACTCGAACATGGCATGTTGCACAAGTAATGGCCTCCTCCTTCATCTCAGGATTAAAATTTGGATTACTGACTTCAATTGGATCAAAATAATTTCCTCCACGTAAGGCGATCGTAATCATTTCTCTTTGGTTTTGGACTGGAATATGGCAATTAAGACAAATCCATTTGGGTGAACTTGATTTAGCTAATTCAGATTGAAATTGGACATCACTCAGAGCATTTGCATGTGTGGAAAGTTTCCACTCTTCATAAATTTCTGTATGGCAATTCCCACAGTTTTTTGCAGTCGGTGCACCAACTCCTTTTAGATCGGGAAGTGAAGGAATTGGTTTTGCCCAATTTTTACCAGGAAACACTTCTTCTATTGGAACTTCCCTTTGATTTTCATAAAGATAATAACCCGTAACAATGGTAACAGAAATGAATAAGAATATGATAAAAAACTGTTTCAAAATTATTTTTCCAATGGTAAGTCTTTGTAGGAAGACCATTCCCACATTGAACCTGAATAATTAAAGGCGTTATATCCATAAGATCGTAAGATACCTACAACAAATGCAGATCTTACTCCTCCTGTACAATAGGCAATGATTGGTTTTGACTTCGTTATTCCTAACTGTGTGAGTGAGTTTTCCACTTCCTCTTTCGTTTTGATTTTGCCTTGGTCATCAAATAAATTTTGATAAAAAAATGATTTTGCACCTGGTATATGGCCTCCTCTGAATTCTCCATAAGGTGTGGAACCAGAAAATTCTCTTGGTTCTCTTGTGTCTAAAATTTGGTAAGACCCTTGGTTTAATTGTTTGGCGATTTCATCCTTTGTGATATCTGTATGCAGCTGAAATTCTTTTTGTGCTAATAATAAAGAGTGATTCGATTCCCCCTGGGAAACAATTTTACTTTTTCTTTGATTTAATATATCTTTGAAAGAGGACACATCTCCGTTAAACCAAAACGTCTTCGGATATCCAACTTCTCGCAAACTCCAAACAATACGACCTTCTTCTCCCCATCCATTTTTTCCATCACCTAACACGATTATCAGATCAGATGTTACAATTCCTAAACTCGAAAGTTTTTTTTGAAGGGATTTTGTTTCGAGTAATTTCCCGCGATTGGGAGTTTCTTTCTGTGATAAGTCTTCCCAACTAAGGACCAGTGAATTTGGAAGTTTTTCTTTGACTCGAGAAGGAAAAGACCTAGTGTCGATTGTTTTGAATTCGGGGAGTGTTAAGGTCTCATTCGCCGTTAAGAACCAAGTTTCCGTTTTGGTTTTGGGATGAGGTTTTGATGGACCTGCCGTCAATTGTAACCAAAGGGCCCAAAATAAAGAAATGGCAAACAGGTAAACTCCATAGGTTTTCTGGATTTTCATACATTTCCCCTCCCAATTCAAGAATAAGACTCTTCTAAGACGAATTTCCGTCAATAAAATAAACATTTCCTCCAAGAAAGCGAATTTTTCTTGCCATTTTGAGTCCAATCTGTAGAACCTTATGTAGGAGGATTCATATGAAACTCGGGTTTTATCCAGATGTCGTCAATGAAAATGTAACAAGGATTGTTGCGTCAACAGTTGTTGTTTTAGGGGTCATCGCCATCTTATTTCCGAATCTCGTTGTGTTAGGTTTACTTCTTTTGGGGTTTTTACTCCGGTTGAGTTACGGACCTAAATGGGAACCATTTGCTTTTTTTACTTCTAGGTATTTAGTTCCTTGGCTTGGGATCTCATTTGTTCCAAGTGCTGGACCACCAAAACGTTTTGCCCAACTCATTGGATTTTCGTTTAGCCTAACAGCGATTGTATTATTTTTAAATGGTTTCTTTTTATCGTACCAAATTGTCCTCGCAACACTTGTGTTTTTTGCATCCCTCGAATCATTTTTAGGATGGTGTGCAGGTTGTTTTATGTTTGGTTTACTAATGAAAGCAGGAATCATCCCAGAAGAAGTTTGTGAACGTTGTAACAATTTAAATTTCAATAAATAGTGACTGTCATTTGATTGATTGGTTTTTATTTTCCGCTACAATTTTGGTTACTGCTTTTTTTTTAAAAGTAGTAACCTTACCAAACCAATTTTTTAGAGTTCATTTTAAAACATTATTCTTCATTGGACTAGGATTCAGAATCCTTTGTCTTATTTTAGATCCAATTTGGGAAGATGATTGGGCACGTTACCTTTGGGAAGGACAACTCATCCGAAACTTAATTTCTCCCTACGAAGTTTCACCTTCTCAATTTTTTAACCTTGATTCCAATGATTCATTTTCATCGGAGATTCTTTCAAATATCAATCATCCCGATTGGACAACGATCTATAGTCCATTTGTTTTATTCTATTTTTCCTTATTTACCTATGGAAATTCAACGTTTCTTTTAAAAGCCAGTTATTTACTGTTTGAAACGATATCTTTATGGTATTTCAATCGATCGAATTGGAAAAAACCAATTCTTCTCTTTTGGATTTATCCAATTTATACCAAAGAAGTGTACGCAAACATGCATTTTGAAGTTTTGGTAATCGTATTCTTTTGGATGTATTGGTATTTCTTAAAAAATAAAAGATACCAACAGAGTGCGATTGTATTTGGACTTCTTTTACATACAAAATTCTTAGCAGTTATTTATGGAATTTTTTTATTCCCTTACTTTTATTTCCAAAAGAAAAAACAATTACTAAATCAATTTTTAAGATTCCTTTTCTTATTTTTAATTGGATTTTTTGGATTTTACATTCTTTACCTTCTTGTTTTTCCAAAAATCACCGACTTCGGAAATCTCAACTTACAAAGATTTGGTGATACATTTACTTTTAATCAAATTTATGAACCAATCTGGAGGTATTGTTTTTCAATAAACTTAAGAAGTGTTCCATTTTTCTTTCAATTTATTCTTTTGTATATTTATCTTTATTTACTCATCCCTCAAAATAATAGAAACCGAAGGTTCGTTTTGTTATGCAGGCAATACCATTTTGTTTTTTACTTGGGGTATTTTTTTCTTACTCTTCTTCCTGTTTATAACCCTTGGTATTTTTTAATTCTGATTCCACTCATTACCATTTCTCGTAACCAATCCGTACTCCCTTGGGTGTTAATCTCTGTCCTCCAATTTTCATACCTAACAAACATTCGATTACACTTACCGTTTCAATTTTTTTACGAAATTTCGGACCAAATCCTCCTCTTCCAAGCACTGATTTCCATTTTTTGCCTCTTCTACTATTTCTCCCAAATATTCATTTTACTTTACAATTTATCCAATATATCGAACATGACCAAGAAAGGATGATGTCATGGAAGGACAATACGAGGAAAAAACAGAACGAAACGAATCGGACCAGGCGGTTGAAGAGGTCTTAACAGTCGTACTTGGCGAAACTTTAAAACGGCGTAGGCTCGAACTTGGTCTTTCCATGGAAAAACTTTCACAATTATCAACTGTCAGCCGGGGAATGCTCGGACTCATTGAATCTGGAAAAACAACACCTAGTATTGGAATTTTATGGAAACTTTCTAAAACGCTTAGGATCCCCATTGGTGAAATGATTCCTGATTTATTTTCTCAATCACCACGTTTTATTGCATCCAATGAAGGGAAAGTATGGACATCGCAAAAAAACCCAATAAAATCAAGGGTATTATACCAAGAAGAAAGGGAACGATTCAACTTAGTGGAATGGATTTTGGAACAAGGAAAATTAACCCAATTCCAACACCTACCACAAGCCCACGATATTAAAATTTACCAAGTCAGTGGAACTTCAAAAATCAAACTGAAAAACAAATCCTTCCAATTAGAAGTTGGTGATAGTCTCTTTTTTCCCATATCAGAGCTTGATTCGATAGAGAATGGTTCTGAGATCCAAGCAAAGTTCTTATGGATCTCGACTAAGAAATTTCGATAAAACACTCGGATCGTTCCTTTTCCAACACCCTCCTCCGAAACTCTGTTCTAATCTTTGGAAATTTGTCCAAAATAGTATACGCTATTACAGAGTTTTCCTCCGTTAAAACAAATTCAAACTTTTTCCTTCAAACCCTGTTTTTAACTTAGGGTAACCAATCTCCTCATTCTTTGGTGCAAGCCCCTACAGAGAAAGGATTGGAATTCAAATGAAGGATTCAATATGAAAACAAGTCTTCAACATCAGTTGGTTGCACTTTTTACCGCGGGGTTTCTCGGAGCCTGCGGTGGAAACAATCAAAATGATGATCAAAAAAACCTACTCTTAGCGGCACTCGCGCTTTCGAACGGGATCAAAGTAAATACAGCAGTAGACCTTGCAAAAGAGTCAAACGATGATTATAACTTAAATGAATATGGACTTATCACTCCACAAACCTTAGGTAAGTGGGTTAATAATTGGTCATCTACAAAGCCGAGTGGAATTACAGGTAAACTTGTCATTTTACAAAATGGTCCAAGTGCCACTGTTGGGAAAGAATACATCGCAGGGAATGGAAACGATGTAGTTGTTTATTCCTTCACTTTTTCTGACGGTGCCAATGCGTTAGACGGTGGTGATGGGTTTAGCCAAAAACGAAATAGTGGTCTCAGTGATACTGTGTCCATCATTGCCAATGGACCAAAAATCGATGCTATCTTAAATCGTTTTGGAATCGATCCTGTTAATGATTTAGTAGTTTTTGTTTCCTCAGCAAACGCATCAAGCCATGTCCAAGGAACACTTCGTGGTTTTTATTCTTTTCGGTATTGGGGATTTGATCATAAAAATTTAGCCTTCCTGAACGGAACACTTCCTCGATTAGCTGTTACAGATGGAAATTTTGTACCGTTTAGTACGACGACAAACACTCCACCTAACTTGAACAACCGATACAGTGTCAAAAGTCTCAGGGTAGACAATACAATCCTAATGTTACCAGTAGAAGATGTGATCAAGGCAGTAAAAGATCCAAACAATGTCAATATTGCTGGGATCACTTCGAGTGTTTTTGTATCTGATGCAAGGTCTTCATCAGGAAGTAGCAACGAATACAATGGCGTGATTCGAAGTACAACTTCTGAAGTTTCAGGAAAATACGTAGGCTTTGAAGGTCATATCAAAGGAGCAAGGGACGTACCTTGGACAGGATTATTGGACACAGAATTTCGATTCAAACCAAAATCTGATCTAAAAGCATATTATGATGCGAGAGGATACCAAAAGGGACAAACAGCAATCCAACTTTGCAGAACCAATAATCGATCACAAGTCACAGGTTTTTCCTACGTTGCGATCTTAGGTTACCCTTCTACTTATTATGATGGTAGTTGGATTGAATGGGGTAGTTTAACGGGTGGTGGACCAGCTCCAAAACTTCCACCAGATTCACCTTATAGAACCGATGTTCCAGAATTATCGGATATTATCACTTATAATGTGGCCGGAGACGTTGATCCCAACTTACCAACTAACTTAAATTCGTTTGCTACGACATCTAGAAAAATCATCGAAGAAGATAAAGCTTACAAACGATAAACCAACATAACCACTAAGTTAATGGATTCGCTATTCTCTTAGTGGTTATACATATATCAATACAGAAACAGGGAAAGTTTTATGAAATATATAATTCAATTTTTAATCGGAAGCCTATTTTTTACAAATATCATCTTTGCTTCAGGAGGTATCGGTGGCGGAGGAATTGCCAATATACCCCAAGGCCAAGATCGTGAAAAATACCATTTAGGCAAAGCCATCTTCAACCAAGAGCTTACTCTTGAAAAACAATCAAATATTAACTCCAATGATCAAGACGAAAGATTGGAATACTTACAAGGTAGTTTGCCCAATACTGAAAAACGTAGAGTCAACTTACCAGATTTATCTGGTAAACTCACAGAGGAACAACTACAAGCATTGGAATACTTTGTCCAAGTTCGTTTCAATATAAAATTACCTGAAAAAAAGAAGGATAAAGAATGAAAAGACTCTTTCCTTTTTTCAAAATAATCTTACTTACATTTTCTCTTTCTATAACTAGTTTGAGTTTGTATTCCCAACAGGCATGGGCTCCTTATGAAAGGCAACTTTGGGTTCGTCCCGTATTCATCCATTCTGAATATGATAGTGCTTTTCTTGCAGGACAAAGGGCAAAATATGATGACAATGTGAGAATCTCAGTTGCGAATCTCGCATTGGAATATGGAATAACAGATCGCCTAACAGCTGACCTAACGATAGGATTTGGTAAACTAGGAAGGCATAGGATTTTTAACCGGTATTTAGGATTACAACAAACTCCCGAAGTCCCCGACAAATACGGTTTTATGGATTCACGGTTTGGATTAAGGTATAAACTAGTCGATGAGTTTGACTCTAAATACAGATGGATGCCAACTATATCTTTACGAGTTGGGGGAATCAAACGAGGTGATTATGACCGTAACCCTCAATCTTTGGGAGATGGGGCGAGTGGTGGTGAGGTCAATCTGTATCTAGCAAAAGACTTTGGAGTTTGGGGCATGGGTGGACTTGGAGAATTGTCTTACCGAAAAAGAGAAAACCCAGTACCAGATGATATCCTGTATTATTCTGCTCTTTACAAACGATTTTTTGAATCCCTTTTCCTAACGATTGGTATGCGAGGACAAATTGGCCAAGGCGGTTATGCGTATGCTGATCCTAGGCAGCAACCTCCCTGGAATTTAGTTCGTTACCCTCAACCTAGTGTTTATGGTATCAATCCTTACGATGTTTATGTACAAAATGAACGACCTGCATGGGGAAGGAAAGAAGTCTTTCACAATGCAGAAATAGGATTTAGTTACGTTGATAGTTTTGGTAACTTCTATACACTATTTTATTCAGAAACCATTGCTGGTTATAACACAGCAAGGTTAAAGACTGTCGGCTTTGCCATCACTCTACCCTATAACTTATAAGAGGAAACAATGCGATATCCAATTTATAAACTCCTTATTCTTTTTTTATTTTCTGTTCTAAGTTGCAAAGGTCAACCTGAGTATGCTTTTTTACCACAGAGCCTTAAAATTGACTTAACACCTTTTCTTTTTAGAAACTATACACCTTTGGAACTTGCAACTTTATCCAATTCGGATTACAACTTGAACCAAAGTGGGCTCATCACTGGAACAAAACTTTCAAGATTTTTGTCCAATTGGCAAACGAACAAACCCAATTATGTCATTGGTAATTTAATAGTGTTCCAAATCCAATCTTCAGGTTCGAGTGGAAGGTTTGTATTTTTTGATGGAAAACAAACATACGCATATCCTGTAACGAATCTAAATGATTTATTAACTGATACAAGAGATGATGGAGTTTTGTCTGTTGACGGAATTGTTGGCAAGGGTAAAAAAGTTTCTGATTTTTTTGCAATTTATGGAATTGATCCAGCGATTGATTACGTTGTTTTTGCACAAGACACTTCCAACCTTTCAAATTTATCTTCTGCTACCTTCGCCTATTATTCGTTACTGTATTGGGGTTTTCCAAAAGAAAGATTGGCTGTTCTCAATGGGTCAATTGCCGATTTAACAGCTTCCAATACTCTCTTTACGACACCTACTTACAATTATGCAAATAGTAATAGAGCTGGTCTTACTAAAACCTTGTTAAGAGATCATACATCGATACAACTTACGATTGGAGATCTAATTCACTCCATAAAAAATGGAAATTCCAACCTTGAAGAAGTTGATCCAGTTCCCGTTGAAGGTTATTACCTCATTGATGGCAGGTCAAATGCTGCATTCACTGGTACAACTAATTCAACAGCAGCAGGTTCAAAATACACAAATTGTACAACCAAAACAAATGCTAGTTTTGTTTCCAATTCCTGTGTAACAACGTATGAAGGGAGAGTTAAATCAGCATCAAATCTTGTTCCAACCGATTTGTATGACGGAACAAGTTTTCAATTCAAGTCCTATTCACAACTAGTGACTTATCTATCTAACACTGGTTACATAGACCAAAGGCAAATATATTTGTATGGTGAAGAAGGGATTCGAACTTCAGTTGTTTGGTTTGTCTTACACCAAATTCTAGGAAAACCAACACGATTTTATGAAGCAGGTTGGAAACAATTCGGTGCATTAGGTTTACGTTCGCCTAGTTCAGGTTCGAGTCCTAGTGCCATCACCCAACCGGCATCCTATTGGAGGACAGATATTTCTGCACTTGCAGACGCCATTACCGCAAATGCTGACGCCAATGTACCAAACTACCAGTTAGACTTTACCAGACAATTTACAAAATCTTCGAATAAAATCAGGTCAGAAGATAAATTATTTTTACGGGGAAGTAGTACAAGTGGTGGAACTAGTGGTGGAGGTGGTGCTCCCTCTGGTGGTGGAGGAAATGCTTGCGGTGGATAATCACTCCTAAATAACATTCAAAGAAATGAAGTTTCTTTCTTTACAACTGACGTTTTTGTTTTGTATTTCTCTCATTTTCTTCAGTTGTAAAGAGAATTCATTTCTTGCTGAACATTGGAATCATCCCTTACCTCTGTTAAATGGTTCGAACCAGGGAAAACAATCACTACTTTCCCCTTTAGAATCGAACTTGGATCCAAAACAATGTGCCACATGTCATGAAACCCAATGGAAATCTTGGAAGGATAGTTTCCATGCAAAATCCATTGGGAATGGACTGATCTGGCAAAAACAAATATTAGAATCAAAAGAATTTAAGAATTGTTTAAACTGCCATTCTCCCTTACAAGAAACCAAAGCAGAAATTTCCGAAACATTTCGAACAGATGAAATCATCCATTCTCAAAAAGTACATTTTCCGGAAGGAATTTCGAATCCATCGATTCAATGTGCTACTTGCCATATCCGAAATCAGATCTGGTATGGACCTCCAAGAAAAACGTTGAATCAAAATAAAACGGAAAATGATACCTTCCCACATAACGGATTTCAGGCGAAATCGGAATTTGAGTCTTCACTTTTCTGTAAATCCTGTCATGAAAGTCCGGAATATGGTGTGTTTTTGAATGGGAAACAACTGATGGAAGTGTACAAAGAATGGGAGAACTCTTCATTTGCCAAACAAGGTCTCCAATGCCAAAATTGTCATATGCCCGACCGGGAACATTCATGGAAAGGAATCCATGATCCAGAATTTGTGAGGATGTCAGTACAACCTTCCTGGAAACTGGAAAAGATATCCGATGGTGAAATTCGTATCCATGCAGAACTCAAATCAATCGCCGTTGGCCACAAATTCCCAACTTACTTGGTCCCAAAGATACTTTTGCGATTTTACACAATCGATACATTTGGAAAAAAAACGTTAATCGAAGAATCCATCATTGGAAGACTTGTTAACACAAAACTTTCAGAAGAATACTATGATACACGAATTGCACCAAACGATAAACATACGGTATATTTTACATACAAATTGAATGGTAAAAAAATTGTAAAAGTAGAATGGGAAACGATAGTAGAACCAGATGAACATTATGTTCGCAGTTTCGAAGAAAGTTTAAAAGAAAAAGGCAAATTACTATCAAATGAAACCAAAAAACAATTAACACTTTCTCTTTCCGAAAAAAGAGAAAGTGAATACAAATTATTTACTTTGAGTTTGCCAATGCCTGTTTTACTTCAGAAATGATATCATCTATGTGTTCCAGCCCCACTGACACACGGATGAGTCCAGGTTTAATTCCCACTGCCAATCTTTCTTCTTCCGTAAGTTTGGAATGCGTGGTTGTGGTAGGATGAGTTACTGTGGTTCTTGTATCTCCCAAATTTGCCGTTAATGAAAACCATTTGAGTGCATCCAAGAATTTTTTAGCCCTTTCGACTCCACCTTTGATCACAAAGGAAACAATTCCTCCTCCTGATCGCATTTGTTTTTTAGCGACCGCATAACCGGGGTCATTTGGCAAAAAAGGATACCTTACTAATTCCACATCAGGTGATTCTTGTAAAAAAGTAGCAAGTTTCATCGCATTTTCTGCATGGCGGTCCATTCGAACTGCCAAAGTTTCCAAACTTTTGGAAATGATCCAAGCATTCATCGGAGAGAGTGATGGACCAGTGTTTCTAGCCATATACCGGATAGGTTGGATGAGTTCCTTTTTACCTAAAATCACACCAGCAATCACTCGACCTTGACCATCTAAGTATTTTGTTGCCGAATGTATCACAATGTCTGCTCCGAAGTCTGCGGGTCTTTGCACATAAGGAGAACAAAAACAATTGTCAACAATGAGAATGACTTTTTTCTTTTTGCATAAAGCACCTACCCATTCCAAGTCAACGATATCAAGGCCTGGGTTAGAAGGTGTTTCAATGTAAAGGATTTTGGTATTATCTTTAATGGCGGATTCCCAGTCCTTTGGTTTATCCATGTCAACATAAGTTGTCGTTACACCAAACCGTGGTAAGATGTTCGCAAAAATTTGATGTGTAGATCCAAAAATTGCCCTTGCAGAAACGATGTGATCCCCTGACTTTACTAGCCCAAATATAGAGGTAAACACCGCAGACATTCCAGATGCTGTGGCGATTCCATCTTCTGTGTGCTCTAATGCACATAATTTTTCAATTAGCTCAGTGGTATTTGGATTGGAAAATCGTGTGTATTGGTTTCCTGTTACTTCTTCTGCAAAAAGTGCCCTCGCATGTTCGGCATCATCAAACACAAAGCTGGATGTTAAAAATAAGGGAGTTGAATGTTCTTTTTCCCCAGTACGTTTCGTTTGGATGCGGATGGCTTCGGTTTCAAAATGTTCAAACATGTCTTCTACCAAACTTGGTGAAGAGCATACGAATTCATCATTTTTTTTGGAAAATATCTGCTATAGAATCGAATTTAGACTATTATAGCAGAATTTCTATGAAATTTCGGCAATTTTTCCATCCACCATGTGGATCCGTTGCCTGGCGATTGCAGCATAATCAGGGTCATGCGTTACAAACAGAATCGTGGTTCCATCTTCTTTGTTAATCCGTTTGAAGATCTCCATCACCTTGTCTCCGTTAGCTGTATCTAAATTTCCAGTCGGTTCATCGGCAAACAAAAACTTCGGTTTTTGCACAAGAGCTCGTGCAATTGCAACCCTTTGCCCTTCACCACCTGACATCTGACTTGGGAACTTATCCTTACAATGCGAAACAGAAAAACTTTCCATCAAATGAAGGGCATACTCTTCTACTAGTTTTTGTTTCCCTGTTTTACGAGCGGGCATAGTAATATTTTCCAATCCAGTTAATTCTGGTAATAGATAATGGAATTGAAAAACAAAACCAATAGAAAGATTTCTAAGTTCATGAAGGGCTTTGCTATCCATCTGTAATAAAGATGTACCGCCAAGTTTCACATCACCACTTGTCGGAAAATCAAGTCCACTCACGATGTACAAAAGTGTGGACTTACCAGAACCAGACTTTCCTGTGAGAGCAACAAAATCACCTTCTTTGATCTGTAAAGATACATCTTGTAAAACAACTTGAGGGGGTTCTCCAAATGATTTATAAATTTGGTTGGCTTCTATTCCCAAACTCATGTAGCACCTCTGATGATGTCAACTGGAGACAAACGACTTGCCATACGAGCTGGAATGTAACTGGCAATAGATGCACTAAGAACCGCAATTGAAAATCCTTTTACATAAATCATCACATCCCAAGAAATCATCATTGTTTTCATGAGTGCTTTCGAATTCTGTTTTGGATCTCCAATAGGAATTCCATCTATATAATAACATCCAAGGATACCTACAAAAATTCCGATAATGGCTCCTAATGTTCCCAAAAATAGACCTTGGAAAATAAACAATTGAATTGTATCTTTTTCATCGAATCCAATGGAACGTAAAATCGCAACTTCCTTCTTTTTTTGGTTCACAACCATATTGAGTATATTATAAATTCCGAAAGCAACAACAAGGATGATCGTAAATGTCGTTGAGTTCCTAACAATATCTTGTGTGCGAAACACTTGTAAGATACTAGCATTCACTTCGTCCCAACTTTCCACCTTGTCTTTACTAAAGTATCTCCAGTCCTCAGCAATTTCTTTCGCCATTCGAATGTCTTTAATTTTGACAATGATCTGAGAAATTTCACCACTGGACTTTGTAATACTTTGAACAGAAGACAAGGAGGAATAAACTGTCACTTCATCTATCATACGATTTCCCGTACTTAATATACCGACGATTTTGATCGGGATGAGATTTGTTCCAGGGATATAAACAAAAATGGTATCATCTACTTTGGCACCGAGTTTATTCAAAACCCCTTCACCCGCAATGGCAAGGGAAGTTCCTCGCGATAGATCCGCCAATTTCCCCTCAACAATGTAATCGCTGAGATTGGTGACTTTTGGCTGGATATTCGGATCCACACCCACAAACCTAGCTGGAGCCGTTGATTTTCCGTTCACAAAAATGACTTCTTTTGTGAGTTGAGGAGCATAGGATATCACCCTATGGTCATTGGACAATTTGTCCATCCAACCAAGAACATTTGTTAATCGTGAGTTATCGGTTCTCCCTGAAGGAGGTGAAAGCCATCTAACTTCTTTCCCTTGGAAGAATACATCATCGAACGTACGTTCGGTGATTAGTTCATCTTTCGGGGAAATTTTGATTTGACCATCAGAATTCACAAGTTGGTCAGTAATGACTGCTTGGAAACCAAGCATAATTCCAGAAAATACAATATATCCAGCTGTCCCAAGTACAATTCCAATCAGCGTTAAAATCGATTGTTGGGGTCTCGATAAAATTTGGCGGATCGCAAGAAATAACATCTAATTTTTGACTAGGACCTCATCCCCTTCGATTAAATCCCCTTGAATGAGTTCACCAAACTCTGAATTAATGGCACCAATTCGAATTTCGATTTTTTCGCGTTTCCCATTTCGATAACGTGTGAGTTTCCCTCTTTCTACAGAGACTAAAGGTACAAGGATCACATTGTCTTTGGAAGAAACTTCAATGGCAACATCAGTTGTCATATCAGGTAAAATTCCTTGGGGTAATTCATGTGCTTTAATCCTCACGAGAAACTGGCCATTGGATGGATAAATTCGTTCTACTTCCCCTTTGTAAACATTCCCACGGATGGATTCGAAACTGAGTTGGGCATGTTGACCTGGTTTCACTCGTAATGCTGATTCTTGGTCGAGGGAAACAGAGATGTACACTTCTTTTAGGTTTTGGATTTCCAAAATGGGTAACCCAGGCATTGCCGTTTCATTTTTGGCAATGCTGAGTTTGGTAACAGTGCCTGTAAACGGGGAACGAAATGTGATCCCAGAATCATTCACTAAGAGTGGATCTCCATTTTTGACTGATTGTCCTTCTTCCACAAAAATCTCTCGGACTGATGCCGCGATTCCAAATTTTAAGATAAAACTATCCACTGGTTTCACAGTTCCCAGTGCATAGACAGCTTCCACTAACGAACCTTTTTGGATGACAAGTAGATTAGATTTCGAACCTCGAAAGAAAAAAACAAGGATCAAAATTAGAATGATACCAATTAAGGATACGAACCCGTAGAGTTTTTTACGATTCATGATGACCCCATCATGATCACTTCATTTGATTTGGAAATCTTTTTTCTTTTGAATTAACGTGCAAAGGTAAAGAGAAATTCACCTTCTTTGTCTTTGGCGGGGAAATATTCTTCACACCTAACATCAACAAACTGCCCTTTTTGTAAGGTATCAATCGGGAACGTTTCCGGAAGTCGTCCTTTTAAATAATGATCCGTCACAAGCCTTCCATCGTTTTCCAAAATTGCTTCAAAGGTTTTCCCGATGGCAGATTTTGCATAGACTTCATGTAATTGGGAGCTGAGCGCCATTAGATCAAGTACTCTACGCTTTTTTTCATCCCCAGGGATAGGATCACCCAAACTTTCAGCGGAGGTTCCTTTGCGAACAGAATATGGGAATACATGTAATTTGGCAAACCCAAGTTCAATTAACAATTGTTTGGTTTCTTGGAATTCTACTTCTGTTTCTGAAGGAAACCCTACAATCACATCTGTTCCTAAAAATAAATTGGGAAGTTTTGATTTTGCAAGTTCGATGCGTGTACGAAACGCATCTGGATGGTAGGTCCGTCTCATATCTTTTAAGATTTTCCGACTGCCACTTTGGATGGGGACATGTAAAAATTTACAAAATCTTGGATGTTGCATTAAATCAAGTAACCCAGATCCCACATCAGGAGGTTCAATGGAAGACAAACGAATCCTTGAGTATTCTAAAACTTTTAAAATATCTTCCACTAAATTGAGAAAACCTTTGTCTCCATTTTCCAAACGATACCAACCCAAATTAACGCCTGTTAATTGGATCTCACCTACTCCATTGTCTTGTAAGTATTTAACTTGGTCGATAATGTCCCCGTAGTTTCGACTAACACCTAGTCCCCTCGCTGCGGGGATTTTACAATAAGAACATTTACGGTTACAGCCATCTTGGATTTTTAAATACGCTCTGGTATGTCCTTCTGGTAATACGTCTGAGTATGAAAAACGATCTAAGTTAGCTGGTTGTGAGTAGGATTTGCCTTCCCAATCCGCTAAGATTTGGTAAGGCAAACTGCTTTTTTCGGTATTCCCAAAAACACCAAACACTCCGGGAATATTTTGTAACACTTCTTTGTCGGTTTCCGCATAACAGCCAGTGACATATACTTTTGCACCAGGATTTGTGCGAATGGCATTACGGATGATATTACGATTTTTGACATCAGCTTTGTTTGTTACCGTACATGTATTCACAACGATGTACTCTGCGTTTTCA
The DNA here is from genome assembly GCF_026151345.1 of Leptospira paudalimensis. NCBI lineage: Bacteria > Pseudomonadati > Spirochaetota > Leptospiria > Leptospirales > Leptospiraceae > Leptospira > Leptospira paudalimensis. Next base: position 802,311 of record NZ_JAMQPR010000001.1, on the reverse strand, counting down.
TCTGCTGTAGCAAGAGTAAATCCTTTGTCTTTTAAGACGGTGTACATTCCATCCGTCTCAAAAAAATTGAGACGACAACCGAGTGTATGGAACTTAATTTTCACAGGGCAACGAGAGAAGTAATCCTTTTTGAATTTTCTTTAATGGTATTACTTTCCCCATTGAGAGAGGATGCCTTTTCAATACATGTTTTGGCTTCTTCCAAATAAGTATTGGCCTGATTTTTTTTGCCTAATTTTTTATTGGTTCTGTATAAAGATTCTTGAACGAGTGCTAGGTTATTCCAAATTTCTGCGGAGTTTTGGTTGATGCTAGAGGCCCATCGTAAACTCATATCTGCCTTATCATAATTTTTTAGTTGGTAATAAATTTTACCTTCTAACTCTAGCATACGGACATCACTCGGGCTTCCTGCTTTTGCTTTTTCAATTTGGGACAGAGCAGTTTTGGAAGCACCCTTTTCAGAGAGCGCCAAAGCATAATAATATCGAATCTCTGGATTTTGTGGGTACATGGGAATCGCTTTCTCAGCGAGTTCAATAGCAGGTTTCCATTTTTTGTGTCGAGTTAAGATAGCAAGACTTCCCTGTAGCAAGTCTTCATCATCTGGTTTCCGTTTTCTTGCTTCCAACATGTTTTTGTAGGAATTATCAAAATCGTTTAACTTGTCATAGTTATAAGCAAGTAAGGCAAAAAATTCGTAAGATGATTTACCATCAGCAAGTAGACTTTTTACGAGTTCAATTGATTTAGAATAGTTTTTAGTTTTGTATTCATCCACAGCTTGGAAATAAGCAGAACCAACTTGTTCCTTTTCTTGTGCATACAATGAAGATACAAGTAGACAAATAACAGCAGTGATGTGAAAAAAATGTTTCATAGTAAATCCGAGGGAACCGTAATGGAGTTCAAATTGACCGTATCGATCCTGGAATGGTATGGTTCAATAGGGTCCAGGTATAGGAAAACGCTTCCCCCTTTGGAAAGCAAGTAATGTTCGATATGTTCTTCCGTAATGATTTCCAAATCCTCTACATAGAGGATTGGATTTTCCCCAGGGCCTAGGTGCAGATGGAATTCTTCGGTAGGTAAAAAATCTGATAAATTCAGATACCCAGATCCATAATACAATCCCGATTGGAAGTAATATTTGTAATGAACTTTAACTTCAGGTAGGATTAAATTGGGGCGGATGTAACCGAGTTCGATTCGTTCAATCGTTCCGACAGTGCGAATTTTACGGAGTTGGAACCAAATTTTACGAATGAAAAAGTAAGAAAACAGGAAGACGAGGGGAATGAGAATTGCCATTTCCGTTCGCCTTCCTTGTCACTCTCTAAACGAGAGCTAAGTCTTTTTCCTCAGTGCTTGGAGAAGAACCGTCATCTTTTTTCGGGACTTCTTTGTAGTCAGTCCAAGGAGTTTCGGAATACACAAGTTTTCCGTCTGCCAAATCTACCAAAATTTTGGTAGGGTTGTCATACACCCCTTTCAGTGACTGCACTGCCATATAATCTTCTAACTCTCTTTGGAACACACGTCTGAGAGGTCGTGCACCGTAGTTTTGGTCATATCCAATAGTAGCAAAATGTTCTTTTGCACCTTGTGATAGTTCCACTAAAACTTTTTTCTCCGTCAAACGTTTGTTAAAATCTTTTAACATGATATCCACAATGCTAACGATTTCTTCTTTTTTGAGAGGAGCAAAGTATACAACTTCATCCACACGGTTGAGAAACTCAGGATTGAAATGTTTTTTCAATTGTTCTCTAGCTTGTTCTGCTTTGTAAGTTTCTCTTTCTTCAGCAAAATCTTCAAAACCCAATCGTCCACCTTTGGAAATTTCCTTAGCAGCAATATTGGAAGTCATGATGATAATGGTATCTCGGAAATTGACCTTACGACCTTTGGTGTCCGTTAAATTTCCCTCTTCCATAATTTGGAGTAGGATATTAAACAAATCATGGTGTGCTTTTTCAATCTCATCGAGTAACACCAAACTATATGGTTTTCTCCTCACAAATTCAGTGAGCTGGCCACCATCATCATACCCAACATACCCTGGAGGGGCTCCGATGAGTCTGGAAACTGCATGTGGTTCCATATACTCGGACATATCAATACGAAGCATATTGTCCTCAGAACCAAACAACTGCTCTGCGAGAGCTTTTGCGAGTTCTGTTTTTCCCACACCAGTTGGTCCAAGGAAGATAAAAGAACCCGTAGGTCGTTTTTCACTTTTGAGACCAGTACGAGAACGTCTAACAGCACGTGCCACTTTTTCAATGGCTTCTGTTTGGCCGACAATACGAGATTTGATGTCCTCTTCCAAATTGAGAAGTTTCGTGTTTTCGGACTGTTCCATTTTTTTCAAAGGAATACCTGTCCATAAACTGACCACAGAAAGGATGTCTTCTTCTTCGATCGAAACAGCATATCCTTCCATACGTTCTTGCCATTGTTTTGTTTTTTCTTCCAATTGGCCTTTTTTACGATTCACTTCATCACGAACAGCTGCTGCTTTCTCATACTCTTGGCTACGAACCAAATCTTCTTTTTTGACAGAAAGAGCTTTGATCTCTTCTTCAATCTCTTTGATTTCATTAGGTCGTTGGCAATTCGCAAGGCGTGCTTTGGCTCCAGCTTCATCGATGATGTCAATTGCCTTGTCTGGTAAAAAACGATCATTGATATAACGATGAGATAATTTCACAGCTTGTTCGATGGCTTTTTCTGAATAACGCACCTTATGGTGGGCTTCGTAAGCTTTTTTCAAACCGTCTAAAATGAGAACTGCATCATCCACAGAAGGTTCGAGAACCTTCACCATTTGGAATCTTCTTTCCAACGCAGAATCTTTTTCGATGTATTTACGGTATTCATTATTGGTAGTCGCACCAATACATTGTAGTTCCCCACGAGCGAGTGCTGGTTTTAGAATGTTAGCAGCATCCACTGCCCCTTCTGCCGCACCTGCTCCAATGAGAGTGTGTAACTCATCGATGAAGATGATGATGTTTTGTGAAGTGACGATTTCTTTCATGATTTTTTTCAATCGTTCTTCGAACTCACCACGGTATTTGGTTCCTGCAATAAGGCTTGCCAAATCCAAAGATAACACTCGTTTGTCGAAAAGCAAATCTGGAACTAATTTTTCGACTACTGCTTGTGCAAGACCTTCTACAATTGCTGTTTTACCAACACCCGATTCTCCTACAAGAACTGGGTTATTTTTTGTCTTACGAGATAAAATCTGAATCACTCGTTCGATCTCTTTTGACCTTCCGATGACCGGATCCAATTTTTTCTCACGAGCGAGTTGTGTAAGGTCACGTGCAAATTCGTCTAGGATCGGAGTTTTACTTTTTTCTTGTCTAGGAGTTGCCGTTTGTGTTTGGCTTTGCCCAGTGGTTTGGGAACCCGTTGTCCCACCACCTACCGCACCCGAAGGTGGAGCTCCGAGAAGTCTTAAAATTTCCGATTTGATGACATTATAGTTCACACTGAAGGAAGATAATGATCCGCCAGCGATGTTATTATTATCACGAAGTAATGCGAGTAAAATGTGTTCAGTTCCAACATAATTATGTTTGAGGCGTTTTGCCTCTTCTTTGGAAACTTCGATCATTTTTTGGTACTTGTCTTGCCCTTGGCTGACATCGAGTAACAATGCACCTGAACCCTCACGGGTACGTTTCTCCACTTCTTTACGGAGTTCGTTTAAATTGATGTTTAGATTCGTTAGAATCTTAATCGCGACAGAGTCCTCCTCCCGGAGAAGCCCAAGTAGAATGTGTTCGGGACCGATAAAATCGGAGCCTAAACGTTTAGCCTCATCTTGGGCGATTTCGTTGATGACTCTTTTTGCTCTTTTTGTGAATTCCAACATGCCGCACCCTGCCTTTAGTAATTAGACGAACGTCCTTGTTCCCATCATGACCGTACTGGTTCAAAGGGAGCCTCGTAAACCAAGAATTTTGTAAAACTGACGTTTTTGGACCGCGAATGCGTTCTTCCACGAGATTTTTACGACAAGTCCACGGAAGTTTCCCAGGGACTCTCTTCTATGATCGGTGGAAGGAGCAATTTCTATACCAAATTCAGAGAGTTTCTCGAAAAGTGAAAAGAACCTGGGATCCACTCCTTCTCTTATCCCAAGGAGGAGAGAATCCCTCCTTCCTTTCCCCAAATTGGTAGGACAAGACGAAATAAACCCAAACCCAGGGCGATATGCCCAGTGTTTTCGTCTGTAGAACAAACGAAGGAGAGAACTATTTTCCCGAGAAACCCTTGTAGGTAACGTTTTGTTGGTGTTTCGAAATTGTTCGTAGCTTTGATCCAAATTTCTTAGAATTTCCAAACGTACATGGTCTTCTGAACCCAAGTACAAATGGTAAACTGGACCTACTCCTTCTTTTGATACGATAAAACTGTTTGAGCCCTCTTTCCAATTTTCCCAATATCCATTTGCATCTAACAATTGTTTTACTTCCATTTCCATTGGTTCATAGTATGGAAACAGTGAATGGGCCAAATTCCTTGTGAGCCGAGTTCTCAAAGACAGGATTTGGATCTTGGATTGGCTTCGAGAGAAAATCTCTTCCAATTCTGTTAAAAGTGAAATGGGTATCCACAATCGGCGAGATTGTTTGGGAAGACTAAACACTGTGACACAATGTTCGCACCCATATTTACCAGAGATCTGAAATTGAGTGTCCTTTGTGCCACAAATCCGGCAATACATTACAGGCTAACGGGCGATAGTTTACCAGAAACAATTCGATTCCGTTTGTGAGCCATGGAAGCAAGTTCTAAGTCATGAGTCACAAGGATGAGAGAAAACTTAAATTCGTTTTGTAAATCTTTGATGAGATCCATGAGATGCCTGGAGTTATCACGGTCGAGGTTTCCTGTTGGTTCATCAGCAAGGATGAGTTGCCTTCTCCCCACAAGGGCACGTGCCACACCCACACGAGCACTTTCTCCCCCTGAAAGTTGGGAAGGAAAACTTTCGGTTCGTTCACCGAGACCTACTTTTTTTAAGATCTCAATGGCTTCTGCTTTTGCTTGTGATGGATTCATTCTAGCAATGAGAAGGGGCATCATCACATTTTCTAAAGCAGTAAAATCAGGAAGCAGTAAGTGTTGTTGGAAGATAAAAGAAATTTTTTCCGCACGAAAACTCTCTCTTTGTTTTTCGCTTAGATTTTTCAGTGAAACTCCACAGACTTCCACCTCACCGTCGTCAAACGAATCCATGGCTCCGAGGATATTGAGGAGTGTGGATTTTCCAACACCAGAAGCTCCTTCCACAGAAACGATTTCACCGGGTAACACTTCAAAGTCGAGCCCAGAAATGATATGGTAACGTTTGTCCACAACTTGGTAGTATTTTTCTAATTTACGAACAGATACAGTTGGTTTGATTTCAGAATTAGTCATTGCGAATGGTATCCACTGGGTTTAGATTTGCAGCCATACGTGCAGGGAAATACCCAGCAAGGCCTGAGAGAATGGTAGCAGCAGTTGTCACCATAAAGATAAAGGAAATATCAATGTCCACAGGGATGTGATCAAAGTAATAGATATCTTTTGGAACTAGTTCCACAGGATCCCAATCCCCTGGATTTAAAAGACTCCCCACTCCATTGATGATTTCCGAAATCGCATTGATGATGACTTCTAACTTGGTAGCGATAAAAATCCCTGTCATCCCACCCACAAGTGAAGACAATATCCCAACGATCATGGCATTCAATGTGAAGATGAGTAGGATATCGTTCGATGCAAGGCCAAGTGCTTTTAAGGTTCCAATGGACCTACGTTTCGCACGAATGAGGGAGTGGACCGTTGCTACCATCCCAAGGGCAGCAAGTACGATGAAAAGAAACACAATGATGGAGATTATGGTTTTTTCCAATCGCAGGGCCGCAAGGAAATTCTCTTGTTCTTCTGCAATCGTTCGAACTGACCAAGACGTATCATCTTGGATTTTTTGGTTCCAATTTTCTTCGTTTAACCTAGATAAGATTCTATGTTTGGTGAGTTTTAAATCATCTAGAGAACGAACCTTGATGGCAATTTGGTTCACAGCACCCTTCATCTTAAAAAACTCTTGGGCTTGCGGGAGAGATAAAAAAACAAACTTCGAATCGTAATTATAATAGCCGGTTTTAAAAAGACCTACCAATCGAAAGGATTGTACGTTTACCTGCACACCTCGTTCAACTGTGAACCTGCCACCAGGAACAGCCATGGTGATCTCACGTCCAATCCCATACCCATAAATGGCACTCATTTCCTTTCCGACGACTACGAGTTTTTTTGTATTGATCGCAGGAATTTCATCACGGTTGTACTGCAAAATGCGAGGGAAATTTGGAAGTCCATTTTCTACCAATTTTTCAATCGAGTCAATGGGAACGGCACGGATCATGATCGGGTTAAAATTATTATTACTTTGGATGAGGCCGTGGCTTGTGATATTCCCTTCGACAGAAACAAAGGATTCTGCTAGTTTTGGATCGGATTTGAGATGATTGATGACAGTCTCATAATCATAAATGGCCCCTGAACCATAGGAATTTTCGATGGTGATGTGTGGACCACCTTGCCAAAGGGATTCCTTCACTTGTTTTTGGAATCCATTAAAAATGGAAAGAACCACAACAAGGAGCCCAACTCCCACTGCCATCACGATGAACGATAGTCTGGATTTAATGGAGAGGAATCCCAAAACGCGGGACCCTCGGATGTAACGAATAGTGATTAAAGAGACGATTCCCATGATGACCTAATCTTTTTGACAGCTTTCTTCGAAAGATGGATACTGTCAAAAAAGAACCTTATGCCTGAAACACCAAACTATTATTCTGTCAAAGTCAATCTTCGAGACGAAGCCAATATGGTGTACACCATGGTTTCTGCCATCATTGACCCGGTTGAAATCAAATCGGTGAAATTTGAGGGTGTTTCTTGTACAAGTCCCCTCTCACTTCTGCCCGTTCGGTCCACATTCCAAGACTTTTATAACCGAATGCAAAGGGTGATCTATAAGGGAGAACAACAAAAAAACATTACAAAGTCCTTACAGGAACTCATCAAAACCAAGTTTGGTTCTGAAAGTTTTTTAGAAGAGATCCTCCACTACATGGATCACAATCTTACGGACCGATTGGACTTTGTTTTCAGTGAAATTCACAAACGTACAGCGGGAAATTCAGAACCAAAAGTAGAAATCCATTTCGAACTGATTGATCCAAACGACATGACAAAAACCACTGTGGACGAAGAGGAGATTGCCAAAAAAGAAGCACCTCCTGTCACACCTGTCCCACAAGCGTCTGGATTTCTGATCCCTGCTGACAAACAAATTGTACAGTTCAAATTCCAACTCTCTCCAGTCAATGGTGTACCTCTCGTAGAACTGAAAGCAGGTGACAATGTATATGTACGATTGGTGCCTGGAGATTCAATCACTGATTCTATCATCAACACATTGGAGTTAAAGGAAGAATCTGGTGCGATCAAACAAATCCCTGCTAAAATAGTAAACATTTCGAATAACAAAAATTTTTCGGAAGTTGTGATCAAAATCAATGAACAAATCTATGGAAAAATCATTGAAGAAGAAAACTCAGTGAAAATCAAAACCACTGATAGCAATATGGGTGCTGCCAATATCATGAACTCTGTTGCCTCTCCAACAGCTAAAATTACGAAAGCAAAACAAAATCCTAATTTAACTGCTGATGAAAGTTTCCATTTGATGCCTTATATCATTATGCTTGTTGTACTTGCGATTGGTATGATGACAATTTTTGTAATTCTTTAAACTCTAATGACCCAATTCAGAAAAAAATTACCAATCCTATCCCCTCTCTTCATTGCACTGGTTGTCCTTCACTCACTTTTTGTGGACTACACAGTTCAATTTCCTGATTTTATCGCTTCTGAATCATCAGAAACAAATTTGGAAACGATAAAACCGAAGGTTATCACTGAAAATGGTGTCATCGGTAGAATCTCTTATCTTGAATCTTTTTTAGTCGAAATAGAATCAAAAGAATTGCCAATTGATACTGATTTAGAGGACACAAAAGACAACGTCAAACGAGTGCTAATCGGCCAAAAACTACTACTTGGACTTCTATTGTTTTATCTCTTTTTAACATTTTCAACTGCGATGACCTACATGTTCCGAGTTTGGTTTCATAAATCAATGGCACATGTTTTGTATCCAGTTTCACTTGTTGTCTTATTGCCAAAAATATTTTTCCAATTGAACTTAATGGTTCAAAAAGATATTTTTTCCTATTTTTATTTTCTCTTCCTCGTTTGTACATATATCTTTACGATTTTAGCGTATCGAACCATCATCAAAGACAAGGAACCATATGAAGGGTTTCAATCCTTACAATTTTCCTCTTCTTTGGAAGAAGAAGGAAGATCTCCTGGTCAAACCAAAACGGGCACCTATTTTGCGCCTATTTTCCATGTCCTTGTGATCATTCTGATTGGAATTTTAATTGGGAATCTAATTTATATCCCACTTTTTCTCTTACAAAAACATTATGTAAGCGAATTTAGTTACTTTATTTTCTTTTTAATTGGACTCTTGTCTGTGTTTTATATCTTCAATTACAACAAAGTGGGTGGTGAGTCCAAAAATAAAAATTGGCAAAACCTTTCTGTCAGTTTTGCCTACTTACAATATCGTTTTTTAAGAAACGGATTTTTTTCCATATTCAGCACGATACTTATCATTTTGTTTGTAACATTTTTATTTAGTTTATTACTCTTTAATATTGATCTCATCCAAAACAACTTGGGATTATTTGGGAAAACGACAGAGTTTTAAATTTAATTACATTCAGGTGTTTTGTTTTGTTTCACAATACACCATGGGTTTCCATTCGGATAATACGTGTTACGCGAAATCAATTCCCCTGATTCGGAATATAATTCTGATGCTTCTTTTACACCAGTAGGATAATAATAAAACCACTCACCAATTTTTTTGTCTTCTGAATAACTACCTTTTGCTTCTACTTTTGTATCTGGATAATATCTCACCCAATCACCTGTACGAAGCCCTCCGTCAAAGAACCCTTTTTCATTCAAACGTCCATTGCGGTAGTAACGGAAGTATGCTCCGTTTTCATTTCCAATTTCAGCTGATTGGATCCAAAGTTGTTTTTTTCGATAACCAACTTTGTAATTTTGTTCTATATAAATTTTGCCATCTGAAAAATAGAATTTCCAAAGTCCATCTCTCTCACCATTCACCATTTTTCCTTCCATAATGGTGGTTCCATTGATATAGTTTAATTTTTTTCCTATGCCATCAGGTCTACCAAGAGCATCGATGGGTACAATGGCGACTAAATTCCCGTTTTCATACCATTCACGAAAATAACCTTCTCCAATCATTTGGTAGTGATTTGTTTTTTTATCAAAACTTGCATCTTTAGGAACTGTATTTGGTCGTTCACTACTTCCTTTGCATGGTCCAAATAAGAACCCACCAAGGAAAATCACTAAGAGAAGGGAGATAAAAATCCAAACAGGACTGTCTTTAATGGGTGTAGATGTAGATGTCATTTTCTTCTCTAAATTTTGTTAAGATTTCTTTCGAGATTAAGATTCGATTCAATCGTTTGGAACGAATTGGTGTCAGATAACGCAAACACATTAAAATGGTTCCTTCTGGTTCCAAAGATGTATACACAATTGGTGTTGTTTTACCAAGTCTCACGAGATAGTTTTTTGACATCTCTCGTATTTTGGATTCCACAAGTTCTGGAGCTAATACCAATTCTTCGTGTAAAATTTGAGAACAAATTTTTTCTGCTTTTTCCCAGTTTGATCTCAGTTCTAAATAAACACGAAATTCATCCCAAACAAAATCCATAGTTTCGGATACGATAAAAAAACGGTGTAAAACAATATTATAATTTGGGAAATGAATCAGTCGATTTGTTGATTGTTCAAATCTTGGGTCTTGTGCAATCTCAAGTAAGGTAAACTTAAAAAATCCAATATTAACAACATCACCCTTGATCGAATCAATTTCGATCCGATCACCCACTTTAAATCCATTGGCACCCATGATCATAAACCATCCAACCATGTTGAGCCAAACTTCCTTCAGTGAGATCACAATCCCTGCTCCAGCAAGACCAAGCACGGTTGGAAGAAGTGATAAACTCGAAAAAATGATAGGTAAATAGGCGATCGCAAAAACGAGTAAAAAACCCATCCTTGCCACTTTCCTACGATTGTATTCATGTACTGGGTCGAGAGCCGGTTTAATTCTCTCCACAAGGAACATTGTGATTTTGTAACAAATCACAGCAAACACAACCATATACGCAAACAAAATGAGAGTTTCAGCAAACTCTCGATTATTGCTTCTCAATAAAGTTAATGGATTGAGATCTAAATAAAATTCCTTTATACTTCCACTACCCATGGAGTTTGATTCCTTTATGGCGTTTCAATATTTCTAGTATTTGTTTCCTTTCGACAGGAACACCAAACTTTGGTTTACCGAAGTCTTCCAAGAGAACAAACTTTAAAGTATTCCCATCCTTTTTTTTATCATGTTCCATGTGTTTCAAAACCAAATCCGGTTTTTCTTCCAATACTGTTGGTAATTCTAATTGAGACATGAGTGAAATGGCTTTTTGGAAGTTGGATTCAGAAAAACCAACTAATTCTTTTGATAATAACAATGCAGTCACAAGACCTACAGAAACTGCTTCTCCATGTGAATATTTTTTGTATAGAGTGAGTGATTCAATTGCATGGCCAGTTGTATGTCCTAAATTGAGAACAGCACGTAATCCAGATTCTTTTTCATCTTGGGAAACAATTGATGATTTCACTCGAACAGATTCTTCTATCGCATAACGCAAAGTATCTGACTTTTCAAAAAAATCAGAACGTTTTGATTTGGAAAGGTTTTCAAAAAAATTCCCACCATCCAAAAAGGAGTGTTTGACCACTTCTGCAAGACCACAACTCCATTCTTTTTTTGGTAATGTAGAAAGTGTAAAGAGTGGAGCAAAAACAAATTGTGGTTGGTAAAATGCACCCACCATGTTTTTACCTGAATCAACATTTACCGCAACCTTTCCACCAACAGAAGAATCCACGCATGCTAGTAAGGTTGTAGGTACTTGGATGAACCGAATCCCTCTTTGGTAAGTAGCTGCAATAAAACCCGCAAAATCACCTACCACTCCACCACCAAAGGCAATGATGACCGCATTTCGATCTGCATCAGCTTCTATGAGTTGGTGGTACACTTTTTTGACGCGGTCAATGTGTTTGTTTTTTTCACCCGACTTTAAGTAGATAAAAGAAAAAGGAAGAGAACTGTTTTTGAGTTCTTTGATTAAATATTTTTCATAAATGCCTGCGATTTCACGGCTAGTGAGAACAAAGACATGTGATATTTTTTTGAGATTCTTAAGTTTTTCAGAAAGACCAACAAAGTCTTCATGTAATTCAACAGGGTAAATAAATCCTGATCCGACGACTTCTCGTTCTGATAACTTCATGGTTCATTCACCCATGGGCTTGAAATATATCTAGGTTTATTTGTACTTTTAGTCCGAAAGAAATGTTTTATATCAGGTCGTAAATCCATGGACAAAATTTCTTTGGGAGTGAAATACCCAAAACCTGATATGGCTTTTTCTTTCGCATTGAGTACTGGCAAAAGTTCTTTTACCTTTGTTAAAAATACAATTTGTATCAGGTGTCTTTTTTTGTTGGGATCAATGGATTCATTTAATAATAAAAATTCAGTGTGACTTACTTCGAGAGACAATTCTTCTTTTAGTTCTCGTTTGAGAGCTTCTTCACCAGATTCACCAAATTCAATCCCCCCACCAGGAAGTAACCAATACCCAGATTGTTTTTTCTGCTGTTGTACGAGTAAAATTTTGCCTTTGGGATCTTGGATGAGTGCGGCTACCCGGACTCGCATGGATTTTGATTTGAGTAAAAAATCGATCATAATAAGTTCAAAACACGCAGAGCTGCTTTTGCGGCCATTTGTTCGGCTCTCCGTTTATTCTTTCCATCGCCCGTTGTTTGAAAATGATTTTCACACGAAACCGATACAGAAAATTCTTTATCGTGGTCAGGCCCTTCTTCTTTCAATAAAACATACTCTGGTAATTTTTTCCATTTTTTTTGGCAATATTCCTGTAAAATGGTTTTGTAATCTTTTGTTTCCTCTGCTGACTCTACTTTTTTTTCCATGGATTGGAAATGTGGAGTTAAAAAGATCCGACAACTGTTTAAGCCTTGGTCTAGATACAGTGCACCTAAGAAGGCTTCAAAACAATCTGCTTGTAAATTTAAATTCACTTCCCCCTTTTCCTTTTCACCCTTCCCCAATAACAAAAAATCAGGGAACCGGTACACACGTGCCAATTTTGCAATCGCAGGTGCAGATACCATTTTGCTTTTGAGTTTCGCTAGGATTCCTTCTTTGCCCTTAGGTAATGATTTATAAAGGTATTCAGCGGCAAGGATCCCAAGGACAGAGTCACCTAAAAATTCCAATCGTTCATTGTCAGATAAATACCGATCCGAATCCTCATTGGCAAAGGACCTATGAACAAAAGCTAGGTGGAGAAGAGAAACATCCTTAAAACTAGTATTCGTAAGGGATTGTAGTTCTTTTAGAGAGTTGATTCTTTCAGGAGAAAGTTTGATGCGAATGGAATGGGACAAGGGAAAAAGATCCGGGTTCCTCTATTCGGGGAACCCGGTTTTTGGATTGGGAATTACCCCTTAAGTTTATCGATGAATTTAATTACATCGCCTACGGTTTGGATTTTTTCTGCGTCTTCATCAGAAATTTCCACACCAAACTCTTCTTCAAGAGCCATCACTAGTTCAACTGTGTCAAGAGAGTCAGCACCAAGATCATTGATGAAGTGAGCTTCAGGTGTAACTTCTGATTCATCAACACCAAGTTGTTCTACGATGATTGACTTAATTTTTTCGAAATCTGCCATTTTATATCCTCCAGGCCACTGTGAACAGTGGGGCAAGTGTTAAATCGTTTTCCGCCAGGTATATATGTACGCCTAGCGTTTTTTTAAAATGAAATTGTCGGAATTTTTGGCAAGTCTAAATAGATTATTTTCCTCTTGAAACCTTTGACATCGTTCTAACATCACCTAACTTATATTAGCAGATCCTTCTGTCACGAGAACCGTGGAAAAAAGAACCATCCTGTCCTAGTTTCCAAGAGATGGCAATATCTTGCCCTGATTTCCAGCCGATTGCTCCATTTTAGCAGAATTATACTCCACTATAATGGAACTTACTTCCCGAACCAGGATGGAAATCCGAAATCAACCCTAAGAAATAACTTTTTTAGGAGACTTCCATGATTCGGAAATGGACAAAAACTCTCACATCTCTTTTCCTACTTTCCTCTTTCGTTTTTTGTACAGGAAAAAAAGAAGAGAATAACGATTCATTACTCGCCGGCCTACTCGTTTTGGCTGCCAATCAGATCCGAGTGAATACAGTATCTGATCTCACAAATGAATCTTCTGCTGATTATAATGAGAACAAATGGGGACTCATCACAGGTTCCACTTTAAATTCTTGGGTGAGCAACTGGCAAACAAATCGACCATCTGGGATTACAGGGAAACTTGTAGTCTTACAAACAGATGCCGCAAACCGTGTTTCGGGTGATGGCCATAATGCATACATCAAATCAGATCCGTCTGCAGGTGTTTATGTTTATTTGTTAAATGATTACACAACACCAGACCTTCCCTCTGGAGGATTTCGATTTAACCAAACTCGTGACTCAGGCTTATTCAATAATTCCATCCGTTACCAAGCCAATGGAACGTTTGTGGATGATTGGTTAAACACTTACAATATTGATCCAACAAAAGATTTAGTTGTGTTTGCTGCTGGTACGGGGAATGGAACTACTGTTAGCGCCGATCCAGGAGCAGCAACTGCCACAGTTGCGGGTGCCATCCAAGACATCACAAGAGGATTCTATTGGTTACGGTATTGGGGAGTGGATATAAAACATTTAGCCATATTGAATGGAAATTTACGGTACAATATCACCAACAATTTAGTTCAAACGGCACAAACCAGTACAACAAAATCGACACCAACTACCAAAGGAACATTCAGTGTGCGCCAATTGCGTGTTGACAACACTGCAATTACACTTGGTCTAGAAGATATTTATGAAATTGCAAAAAACAATCTAACAACTTCCAATGTATTTGGGATAACGAATACACAATTTCTGATTGATGCAAGGCCCTCTACACAATTTGGATCTAGTAGGTCTGCTGGAGTGAATGGTGATACCTCTCAATACATAACGACAGGTTATGATTCTGCCGGTGCTCCTGTTGTTTGGGGAGCAAGTGGGGATACAAATTCAGCAAACACTGCTGGAAAAACCTATGTGCCATTTGAAGGGAATATCAAAGGAGCAGTCACTTTTCCATGGCTTGCACTTTTTGAAGGGATCCCTGATTCAGGGAATACATCTGGTGTAACCGCAACAGCATTTAACAATGGTTATCGCTACAAATCAAAATCGGCATTGGCAAACATTTTTGCAAACAAAGGATATGTAACAGGGTCCACTGTAATCAGCCAATGTAGAACCAATTTTGAAGCACAAGTGAATGGTTTTGCATCACTCAATATCCTTGGATACCCAACTGCTTATTATGATGGATCCCTTGTGGAATGGACAGCTCTCGTCGCTTCTCATCCAGACAATAATACCAACCAAGTTCCAAGTGATTTTAAGTGGAGGACAGATTTAGCTTCAGTGAGTGTTTTTGGTTACAATCCACAAATTTCAAATTCTGGAAATGTTGGAAGTGCGATCAGTAGAGTCAAACCGGCTCCAGTGAATTTACAAGCAACCACCTCAAAAAAATTCATTCAAGAAGATAAAGCTTATAAGTATTAAAATCTTTCCCAGTTTACACTTTCGTCTCTTGGCGCACACCAAGAGACATTCTTTTCTCGCTTAAATTCCCTTTGCAAAAATGTTTTTGTCTGACAGTTTGTCTTTATGGCAAGGAATGAAAAAGAAGAAGCAATACATATTGGATTTCGAGAAGCACTCGCCTTAATACTACCTTACCTCCAAAAAAAAATTTGGAATCAATTTAAATCTGTTATTTGGATCGTTTTGTACCTTTCCGTTTTCCAATTATTGGTCTTAAGAATCCCAATCAAAGAAGCAGGGATCATCACCTTTGGAATTTGTGCAGTTATCTTAGGTCTTACTTTTTTTCTCGAAGGATTATTTTTAGGACTGATGCCTCTTGGAGAAGCCTTGGGATTAAAATTACCTCAAAAATTAGGTATGTTTAGCATTATGATTTTTTCTGTCCTTCTGGGAATGGGGGCAACATTAGCAGAACCAGCGATTGCCATTTTAAAAGCTTGTGGAAGTAAAGTTGCACCTTGGGATGCACCTTTACTCTATTATCTCCTCAATGGAGGTTCAGACACTTTATATTTTTCCATCGCCATTGGAGTTGGTATCTCTGTTGTGATTGGGATGTTTCGATTTTTATATGGTTTTTCACTTTCGAAAATCTTAGTTCCTTCCATTTTACTTTTGTTAGCTGTTAGTATTTACGCATATTTTGATGAAAACTTACAACATATTTCTGGCCTTGCTTGGGATTCAGGTGCTGTAACAACGGGTCCTGTTACTGTACCACTTGTTGTCGCATTGGGAATCGGAATCTCCAAGGTATCTGAAAAAAACGAACAAAGTAGTGCCTACGGTGTTGTGACCTTAGCATCCCTATTCCCAATTTTAGCTGTGTTTTTGGTTGGGATTTATTTTTCGAACAAAGTACCAAAACCGATGACCGAAATGGAATTTTTCAAACAAGGAATCCACTCAGAACAATCCAATTTTTTATTAGGAATTAAAGCGAATCAGTTCCAAAGACAAAAAACAGTAAATCAATCTCAATCCAAACAAAGTACAACAGCCAAAGAATTTCCAACTAAAATGGCTGATGCATTCCGATTGGCACTGCGCGCTATTTTACCATTATCCATTTTTATGATTTTGTTTTTATACTTTATCCTCAGAGAAAAAATTGCTTACCCAGAAGAATTACAACTTGGGATTGTGTTTTCGATTGTAGGACTTACAATTTTTAATTTTGGGATCATGTTTGGTTTGAATCAATTGGGAGACCAAGTTGGAGGAAAACTTCCATCCACATTTCGCTCAATTGAACTCACTGACTCCATCAAATTCATCAAAAACTTTAATCCAAAATCTGTATACACGGCAGTGAATGAAGAAGGGAAAGAGGAAAAATTCTTTTATTTAAAAGAGAGAAAATTATATTCCGGAATTCCATACCACGAAGAAAATTGGAATCCAACTAACAAGGTATATGAATACATCCCTATTCATGGTCCAATTTTCGGTAAAGAAGACAACCTTCTTGGTTATGTGATTGTATTAGCATTTGCTTTTGTATTGGGATATAGTGCAACCTTGGCCGAACCTGCTTTATCAGCGTTAGGGAATGCAGTGGAAGAAACAACCGTAGGAACGTTTCGAAAATCCTTACTCATCCAATCTGTGGCAATTGGTGTAGGTTTTGGCACATTAACAGGCATTTTAAAAATTGTATTGGAAATTCCGCTGATTTGGATTTTAGTTCCAATCTACATTCTTTTATTAATATTAAATACGATTAGTAAATCAGAATTTATTGAAATTGCCTGGGATAGTGCAGGAGTTACAACTGGCCCGATCACAGTCCCACTTATCATTGCAATGGGTCTTGGAATTGGAAATCAACTGGGAACAATTGATGGATTTGGTATTTTAGCATGTGCCTCAGCATTTCCGATCTTATCGGTACTCATTATGGGTATCATCGTAGAAAACTCACGTAAACTATCATTAAATGATTCAGAATCAAAACCAAAATAAGATCATGAAACGTAAAACTTCACGAATCACGACAATTGTTCATAGGGACCTAACAGAATTAGTTGTCACAACGCTAAAAAACCAAGGTGTCTTATACTATCAAATTGAACCTGGTAGATACCCTGTTCTTGCTAAACGAGGATTATGGTTTTTTGATTTTTACCAAAATCATGCCATCATCGATATGCCAGTTTCTATTTTGGAAATCATCTGCGAGGAAAGTGCTGAAAATTTTCTTATCTCAATGATACGAGATGCTGCTGAATTAAATATACCTGGTCATGGAAGTGTTTATTCCGAATCCATCGACCTCATTTCTGCCAACCATCATTTTTACATTCATACTTCAAAAGAAATTAGAAAACCAATTGGATTCACTGGGCTTACTGGAATCTTTTGTGTTTTACCAAGAGGATCTGCTGAACCTATCGCTAGATTGGTTTTACAAAATGGGATTGCTGTTCCTACCATCAGTTATGGTACAGGAACTGGGTTACGAGACCGATTGGGATTACTTCGGATTACAATCCCAAAAGAAAAGGAAATCCTTAAACTCATCGTACACTCATCCGATATCGAACATGTATTAGATTTTATGATCGAAGTCGGTCGTTTGGATTTACCTGGCAGGGGCTTCCTTTTTGAATTCCCTGTTGGTCATGGATTACTCAATACAAAGGTGAGTTTAGAAGGACCAAAACAAGCCGCGAGTATGGACCAAATTATATCCGCATTGGATCAGTTATACGGGAATATGGAGTGGAGAAAAAAATCGAATCAATTTAGAATTTCTCTTCGACATAGAAACTATTTTGAGGGAGTAAACCTTGTTTTGAATTGTAAAGAAGAATCGATGGAATTTGTAACAAGTGCTCTGCGAAAAGTGGGAGTCACAAGTTCTACAATTTCACTGAAACGTATGGCACATACAGGAAATTCAGAAAGTATTTTTACTCCAGCAAGAGAAGTTGCGAATTTGCTCATCCCTAAAAAAAACTTACCCGAAGTCATTGAAGTCTTAAATGAATTAGAATTTTTTGATGAAAAATTTGAAGGAATCGCGTATACAATGGAAATCCCAAGAGCCTTCTCATACCAATCGAAAAAGTCTAACAAAAAGTAAGAAATCAATCAATTGTGAAATTGGTCCGAGAGTTGATGAGAAATGACTCCACTTGAGATATAAGGTACCCCAAGTGGATGGAATGAATCCTTCTTTTTAGTGACCGCCACCTGGTAAAAATCCACCACCATTGATATCAAGGATGTGACCTGTGATAAAGGAAGATGCATCCGAAGCAAGGAAGGCAATTCCATTTGCGATGTCTTCAGGAAGACCAGCACGTTTTAATGGAATCGCTTGAACCATACCATGTCTGATGTTTTCTGGAATCGCTTCTGTCATTTCTGTTGCAATGAAACCTGGAGCAATTGCGTTACAACGAACTTTTCTAGATGCCATCTCAAGAGCCACAGCTTTTGTAAAACCAATCACACCAGCTTTTGATGCGGAGTAATTTGTTTGTCCAATGTTTCCGTTTTCACCAGAGATAGAAGATAAGTTAATGATAGATCCACCATTTTCTTGTTTCATCATCACTTTGATCGCTGCTTGCGTACAGAGATACGTTCCTGTGAGGTTCACAGCGATGACCGCGTCCCACTGCTCTTTTTTCATTCTCATAAGGAGTGTATCACGAGTGATACCAGCGTTGTTCACAAGGATGTCAACAGATCCAAATTCTTTTTTTGCTGTATCAATTAGTTTTTGAGCGTCTTCTTCCACAGATACGTTGGCAACGACAGCAATCGCCTTGTAACCTTTGGATTTGAGTTCTTCCGCAGTTGCATTGGTTGCTTCTGGGTTCATATCTGCGACAACGATGTTTGCACCTAGAGATGCAAGTTTCAAACAAGTTGCCTTTCCGATTCCTCTTGCACCACCTGTTACGATGGCTGTTTTCCCTGATAAACTGATCATTTTTTGTTCCTCTTTTTTTCTAATTCCTAAACAATTTACTAAACAAATCAAATAAATGAAAACAAATGCTTTCAAAACCTCATCGTCAATCCACCTAACGTTTGCTTCAAGGTGACACTACGTACGCATTCAAAACTCTCGATTCAATTAAATTTCTTCTATCGATTTAGTGAGAATCTCCTAAAATATTTTTGTATTCTCCCAATCGTTCACGTATCCTTTCGTTGATTCCATGTTTGGCGCACTCAGAGATCACTCTCACTGCATTTTTTACAGCAAGTGCATTGGAAGAACCATGTCCAATCATACAAATTCCTTCCACACCAAGTAAAAGTGCGCCTCCATATTCAGCATAATCTAAACGTTTTTTCACTGCTGTGAAAGTGGATTTTAAAAGAAGTGCACCTGTTTGGGCAAGACTTGATTGTCTGATCGAATTTCGTAAGACATTAAAAATCGATTTTGCAAGGCCTTCAGTGGCTTTTAGGACAATGTTTCCAATAAAACCATCACATACGACAACATCTACTTCTCTTCCACTGCCATACAAATCACGGCCTTCCACATTTCCGACAAAGTTAAAGGGAATTTTTTTTAGGAGATCAAAGGTTTTGACAGAAACAGTATTTCCTTTTTTATCTTCTTCCCCATTCGATAGGATTCCGACTTTGGGACTTTTGATACCAAAGAGTTCCTTTGCATAAATTTCACCCATGACGGCAAATTGTGCCAAGTATTCTGGTTTGCAGTCAACATTCGCACCAGCGTCTAACAGAAGTACGGGGGGACCTTCCTCTCTAGGAATATGTGCAGCAATGGGAGGTCGTAAAACACCAGGTAGGCGACCGAGGTGTAATAATGCAGCAGCCATAGTAGCGCCAGTGTTTCCCGGAGAAAACACACCGATACATTCTTTGTCTGCTACTAAACGAACTGCTTTTACTACGGAAGAATCCTCCATAGCGCGGACTGCTATGGATGGAGAATCATTCATACCGATGATCTCAGTAGAATGTATGACACGGATTTTTTCTGTGTCATAATCGAATTTTAACAGGATATCAAGTAACTCTTGTTCATCGCCAACGAGCGAAACAGACAGTCCGAATTCTCGTACTGCCAGTACCGCGCCCTCGACGATACCTTCAGGGCCGTAATCTCCGCTCATCGCGTCCACGGCGACCCACATGACGGTTAGTTATCTTCGGTCGTTTTTTTAACTTTTTGAGCGACTACGAGTTTACCCTTATAAAAACCGCAATAAGGGCATACACGGTGGGAAAGAACAAATGATCCACAATTGGAACACGGGTTTAAGTTAGGTTTGCCAATCGCGTGATGGGCTCTTTTTGTTCTAACTTTCGATTTTGATTTACGTCTCTTTGGGACTGCCATGGCTATCCTCTATGGAATTATAACTGGTTTTTACTATGTTTTGGAAATCCGATGTGAAAACAATATTTTAATTTTCTAGGCTCTCGATAAGAGACCGTAATTCGGCGTGTTTGTGATAAAAAGAGGAACGATTGCTGACCAAACGGGCTGTACTATACAAAATGGACTCAAATTCTTTCAGTCCGTTGGCTTTTAAGGTGCCCCCAGTTGATACTAGGTCGACGATACAATCGGAAAGTCCTACAATGGGAGCAAGTTCAATCGAACCATAAAGTTTGATGATTTCGCAAGAAATACCTTTGGAAAAAAAATATTCGCGAGTGAGGTTCGGGTATTTGGTTGCCACTCGCACTTTGGAACGTTTGGCAAAAAGATCAAAGTCAGGGAAAGAGGCAAGAGATAACCTACAGGCACCTAATTTGAGGTCCACAGGAGCAATTAAGTCAAAACCACCTTCTCTGAGTATGTCCCAACCAACAATCCCCGCATCCGCTGCGGCTTCTTCCACATATGTGCAGACATCCTGTGATCTAACAAATAATAAACGGATTCTTTTGTCTTCAGAGACGTAGGTGAGTTCTTTAGAACCCTCAGATGGCAGGTTTTTTAGCCATCCTTTGGATTTCAAAAGAAGAGCAGTTTCTTCGGCAAGCCTACCTTTCGGGAGAGCCAAAGTTAACATAGGTTAGTTTTTCCCGAGTTTAAGGAGTAAATAACTTGCAAGGAGTTTTACATCTTCGCCAGATTCTGCACCATCAAGTTTGAGTGCTTTTTCTAGGAATTGTTTTGCACCTTGCTTGTCTCCAGTAAGATACGACAATCGACCTGCTTGGTAATAAGACCATGCTTTAAACCCATTGAGTTCACGAGCAGGTTCTACTACAGTTGCAGCGATTTTATAATTTTCTAAAGACTTTGCGTTGTTTTTTTCCCGTTCCCGGTAGTTACCAGCAATATAGAAATATAGTGCTTTGATTTCTTTAGGAGTGTCGATTTTTTTTGCCGCATCTTCTAAGTAAGATGCTGCTTTCCCAAACTCACCTTTCTCAGCATACAATTTTGAGAGGTCTTTCCAAACTCGAAGTTCCATTCTACCGGTACTTTGGTTTTGTAAAAATACTTCTAAACTTTGGATTTGCGCATCCAAACTAACATTTGCTTTTTGGTGTGTGAGTTTAAGGTCTTCTAAGGTTACCGTTTCTTTTTCAAAAAGATATTGTCTGTATTCAAAAAAGCCAATCACACCAGCTAACACAATGATAGCAGATGCTAGGCTAATAAAAACAGACTTACGATTTTTAGATAAAAAATGAGTGAACTTTAAAAATACAAGTTCCGCTTTTGAACCTTCAAAATCAGCGAACTCATCCTTTTCGATGAGTTCGGCTTGTTTTTTTTGTTCGATGATGTTCTTCTTATGAAACTTATCCATGGACCTATCGGTTTTGGTTTAAATTCATAAAAGATCCGATGGATTCACGAGAAGGTTGGTTGTCTTCCTTCATGTATTTAGCCATCTCTTCTCTTTCTACAGCTTTATCAAAGTCTTTGATAGAGAGGGAAATCTTTTTGTTGTTAGGTTCAATTTTTACCACAACAGTGCGAACAGAATCACCTACTTTGTAAAGGTCTTCTAACTTGATGTTACGACCATCTGGGATTTCAGAAATGTGAACAAGGCCTTCATAACCAGGTTCTACTTCCACAAACACCCCAAAACTAACGATGGATTTCACACGACCTTCTACAAGAGTACCTGGTGGGTATTTTTTGCGAAGTGCTTCGTATGGGTGTTCAGAGAGTTGTTTTAATCCACAGCTAATGCGTTGTGCATCTAAGTTGACATCTAGGATTTTGTATTGAACCGATTGGCCTTTCTTAAGGAGGTTTAGTGGGTTCTTTTCTTTTTCATCCCAAGTGATATCAGAAATGTGAATGAGTCCTTCGATTCCACTTTCTACTTCTACGAAGGCACCGTATTTTGTGATCCCAGTGATTTTACCTTCGAGAACATTTCCTGCACGAACGTTCGCAGAAAGAGCTTCCCAAGGGTTAGGTAGGAGTTGTTTGAGTCCGAGAGACAAACGTCTTGCTTCGAAATCAATGTCTAAAATTTCAGAGTCAACTTCTTGGCCTTTTTTCAAAACATCTTTTGGATGTGGTGGTTTTTTAGCCCAAGAAAGTTCGGTTGTATGGATCAGACCTTCTAAACCTTCTTTGAGTTCTACGAAAGCTCCGAAGTTGGTAAGAGAAGTAACGATTCCTCGCACCACCATGCCTTTTTCGAGTTCTTTTTTCGCCCAAGCCCATGGATCTTCATACAACTGTTTGATGCCAAGGGAAAGTTTATTGTTTTCCTTATCAATTTCAAGGACAATCACTTCTACTTCTGCACCGATGTTGAAGTATTGTTTGAAAGGAGCAAATTTTTTATAAGAGATATCGTTCTGGCGTAGGAGTCCAACTACATCGTAAACAGAAAGGAAAACACCAAAGTTGGCAATTTTTACAACCTTTCCTGTTACCTTGTCTCCCACTTTCACTTTACCAAGGAGTTCTTCCCACTTTTCGCCGTTGATTTCGTCGAGAAGGGTTTTACGAGACACAACACCTGTTCTCGTTTTTTCATTGAGTTCGATGATTTTGAATGAAAACTCTTTTCCACCTTCAGTGGATTCTTTAAAACGAACCCCTACGTGAGAAGCTGGTAGGAATAATTGAATCCCTTCACTTTCTACGAGGTAACCTTTATTTTTCACTTCACCGACAATTTTGCCAGAAAGTGGGTATCCGTTTTGGCTTGCATCTTTGATGGTTTCCCAACCAACTCTTTGGTCCGCTTCTTTTTTGGAGAGGACACAATATCCATCGACCCGCTTTTTGATGATCGCACTGACTTTCTCACCACGTTTTGGCGTTTCAGAGAAGTCTTCACGAGAAACACGAGCTTCTAATTTTTCTCCAATATCAAGGAAAACAGTGTCACCGATGACATCGACTACAGTCCCTTCAATCAGGGTGCCTTTTCCTGCGGAGTTCTCTTGTTCTTGTGCTTGTGACTGCGATTCCCACTTCTCTAATAATTCGCCGAAGGAAGTGGTCTCATTTTTGGGGGAGGATGGGTTGGTTGAATTCAATGGTTACCGGGATACAAAACTTAGATTTGCCCAGAGGGTGAAACCTTGGACAGGATAGTATTTAGGACAGTTTCTGTGTCGAGGGTGCTCGTGTCAATCAGGATTGCGTCGGAAGCTTGTTTCAGCGGAGCGACAGTACGGGTAGTGTCACTTTCGTCCCTAGCCACAATTTCCTCTTTGATGTGGTTTAGGTCGGCTTTGAAGCCCTTAGCAACTAATTCATCGTATCGGCGTTTGGCCCTGACTTCCACAGAGGCAGTGAGAAAAAATTTAAATTTGGACTTCGGGAACACTTCGGTCCCTATGTCCCTACCATCCATCACGAGTTTGTGAGTCCTGGCAAATTCTCGGATATGGCGGTTTAAGATTTCCCGAAAGGCACGCCTTGGAGCAATGTAACGGATTTTTTTTGTGATCTCTGGGTCACGGATTTCGTGGCTTATGTCTCTTTCACCGAGGAACATGATGTTTTCGCCTTGGGAAGAGAGTTCACAATGTACGGGGATTTTGGAAACGGAGAATCCAAATTCTGCCTCGTCCTTTTCTAAAAGGGAAGCATCAGCAAGTTTTTCGGTGTAAAACGGAAATTTAGATTCATCTTCACCAGTCGTTTGGAATTTTTCCCAAATAGCAAAGGTTAACGCACGGTAAAATGCCCCTGAATCTAAGTAATGGTATCCCAATTTGGTGGCGATCATTCGGGCAAGAGTACTTTTTCCGGAACCTGCTGGCCCATCAATCGCGATTACATTTTCGATAGATTGTAAACTCATAAGTAGATAGGCAAATTCTAAGAATGGATTTGATTTCGTCTAGAGGAATTCTTCTGCCTGAACATAGGCTAACCAAGAGTATACGTATTAAGATTGACATGTTTTTTTTCGTCAGAAGGATCATGGGCAAAAGGTGGAGTTTTCGTGAAAGTTCGAAATCGTAATCTGGATCCAGAACGAATTGCTGACTTTGAAAGTTTCCGGAGTGGCGTATTGGAAAAAATCGTCAAAAATTCACCCTTACAAAAAATTCTAAACGAAATTGTCTCAGGGATTGAGACACTGAACCCTTCTCTCATTTGTACCATTGTTCTCATTGAAAATTCAAAAATTAAAATTGGAGCCGCCCCTTCCCTTCCCAAAATTTATAACGATGCCATTGAAGGGATTTTGATTGGGCCAGACGTTGGGTCTTGTGGTACAGCAGCTTACACTGGAAAACGAATCATAGTAGAAGATATCAGCAAAAGTCCTCTTTGGAAAAATTACAAGGACATTGCACTGAGTGTTGGACTTTACTCTTGTTGGTCGGAACCCATTCGATCTCACACAGATGAAGTTGTAGGAACATTTGCAATGTACCACCGAGAAGTTGTTAGCCCTACGGAGTTTGATATTTTTATCATTTCTGAAACTGCTGATTTAGTGAGTATCGCCATTGAAAAATCAATTACATCCACAAAACTATTGGAAAGTGAAAAACGATTCCGTGACTTCTTTGAAAAAAATTCTTCGGTGATCCTAATCATTGATCCAATCTCTGGTAAGATATTAAATGCTAATGAGTCTGCGACTACTTTTTATGGTTATCCTCACGAAACACTCATCAAAATGAATTTAGGTGACTTAAATTTCACAAACCATAATCATTCGCAAGAAGAAAGCTTCAATGCACTAGACCAAAACAAAAGTTCTTCTTCGTTCTCACACAGATTGTCATCTGGCAAAATCAAACAAGTAGAGATTTTTTCAACTCCGATTGAATCGGATCATCGCACTGTATTATTTTCTATCATACATGATGTAACAGAACGAAAAATTGCAGAAGAAAAAGTAAATGCATTACTTTCGGAAAAAGAAATGATACTACGTGAAGTTCATCACCGTATTAAAAACAATATGACTATTTTGAACAATTTATTGGAGTTACAAGCAAACACACATGAAAACGAAACTGTCAAAACATCACTGAAAGAAGCAACAAGCCGAATCAAAACAATGTCCGTTTTATATGATAAACTTTATACGGAAAAGGATAACAATGAATTACAATTGAAGGATTACCTAGAACCACTCACTAACGAAATCATTTCCTTATTCCCATATCCAGTTCAATTAAACCTAAGTATCGACAATCTCATATTAACTTCAGACCAACTTCGTGCGATAGGGATCATCACAAATGAATTATTAACCAATAGTTTGAAATATTCCAGGAATCCGGCAAACAAACTTGAAATTCAAATCAAAGTTTGGCAGGAAGGCGACTATTTTTATTTATTCATAGGCGATAATGGAAATGGATTTAATTTTCAATTGGCTAATTCTGAAAACCAAGGTTTTGGACTCAGTTTGGTCACCATGTTAACAAAACAAATCAATGGAGATCTAACATTTAATGGTGACAAACGTACTGAGTACAAATTCAAATTTCCATTCCAAAAACCAAAATCAGTTTGATTCAAATTGGTACTTAAATTTATTTTTGGCATTCCCTAAATAAGCAAATTCTAATACAAATTGCCTTTTCTCTAATGGATCAGATGGATCTTTCCATGACAATCGCATCTCTTTTTCCATTGTTTTCCAATAAAAATAATTTTCTTTTGCATAATTACATATTTGCATGTATAATTTTTCATCTATACCAACCCGTTTCACTTCCGGATTACAGGCATTAGGGCTTGCAAACTTCATTTTACCATTCAATGA
Organism: Leptospira paudalimensis; assembly: GCF_026151345.1. NCBI lineage: Bacteria > Pseudomonadati > Spirochaetota > Leptospiria > Leptospirales > Leptospiraceae > Leptospira > Leptospira paudalimensis. The sequence goes on along the minus strand of NZ_JAMQPR010000001.1, from coordinate 776,085 downwards.
ATGTAAATCCTTCGATACCAAATAATTACGTGAATTTGTTTGGTCAAATTGGATCAGCATTGGTACTTTTACTTGGTCACATTTCCAATAAAAACGCAAAGTAGGATCATTCACATTCACTTCTTGCCAAAAAAATTCGAATTCGTTCTGATTCTGACAAAATTCAAATGTTTTAGTATCTGTATTTGTTAGGCGTAGATTCTTTTTTGGTAAAAGTGAAAACACGGATTTCTGAAAACCAAAATTCGTAAACACTCCTCTCGGAATCCATATTTCTGTTTCAACTTGGTTCACTAATTCTTTGGCTCTTACCTCACCAAATTGTTTTTTGGATTCTAAATACAAAGAGTTTGATAAGGTGTTCGTAAATTCAGGGAAAAATCGATCACCAACATTTGTTTTGGTAATCGCTTGGAAAATCGTAAGATCTGCCAATTCTTTGCCCACCACTGATCTATACTTCCACAATACCGAAGGTATGAATGTAAAATTCTTTTTAAAATCACTTTCCATATTGGAATCATAAAAACCAATTTCTCTGTCCAAACGAAAGGAGCTAACTAACAATTGTCGTTTCACACCTTCGCAGGTTTTATGAGAATATAACTCAGGATAATCAATCATAGAAGCAGCATAATAATCAGAAATCCCTTCCGCGAGAGAACGACCAATTGCATTGTTTCCTAAATATTTTCCAGTGATGAGGTGAGTATATTCATGGTATATAGCATCAGGACAAGCAGCAGTATCAATGATCCTGTCAAAAACAAATCGATCTACGATTGGAAAATCCCATTTAGGAGCAAACCACATTTCATTATTCCATTGCCCTTGTTTTTCCGAGGGAGGAATTGTGAGTGCAGTGTTCTTTAGTTTGACTTTGGGATCATAGTATAATAATGGAGAATACACAAAAGGAGCATCGACTCGGATGATGATTTTCTCTTTCGGAGTTGTTGAACCGTTTTTGAATCCAGCTTGTTTATAAATCTGATGGAATCTAGATTCAATTTTTTGGAGTTGGTAACCCAATGTGAGTAATTTACGATTCCCATATACTTGTTCTAAAAGAATTGGATCTTTTTCGAACTGGGAATGAATGGAAAAGTTTTCTAAAACATAATGTGATGTTGACTTAAGATTTAATTCGTCTCGAGTTATTTTTTTCGGAACAAATTGTTTCTGATTTTGATCCCAATCCAAAACCTGATCTTCCACTTGGGAAATACCAACGATGTTTGTTGTTAAAAACAATAAGAAGATTGAAGAGAAACCAAAAAATCGTTTCTTCATTTGATTCAAATTCATAGATTTCCTCCGTAAGATAAAAAACTGATTCAAAAAGAATCTCGCTTTTCCATTAGATTCATTTGGAAAAGCAAGATTTACTTGATTGGGGAAAGATAATTAGAATCGATTAGATTCCAAGTCCTACAGAGTCATACATTCCGCCAGTCACAACAGTTCCAAAACCACCAGCATGTACCAAGATTCCAACGATTGCTACAACAGTAACAGATGCTAAAACATTCTCCATAATTTTGAAGTTGTTTCCATGAAGGTAGTTACCAGTTGCTTCTTTCAATTGAATGGAAGAAACAATGTTATCCAAATCTTGGTCAAGTGTTCCTGCAAATTCAGCATTTTTAATTGCTGTTTTGATTCTTACAAATTCACTTGGAGTGATATGTGCTTTTAAGTATTCATGAGCTTCTTTGTTGGTCATACCATTGCTCACTAAAATTTTTGCTGCTTCTTTTGCATTCATTTGGTTTGCAGGTGTAGCAAACATCGCTTGGGAAGCAAATACGATCGCTATTAATAAACTAATTTTCTTTTTCATGGCTTTGTCCTCGTAACAAATTTGTTTTGAGAGAAAGTTTCACACTCACTCTCACAAACTTGACTCCATCATACAGCGTTTGGTTTTCCAAATCGTCTGAATGGATCGGATTGGGCGGAAAACTACGTCCGACTGGATCGAATAGGATGTTTTTTTAGAATTTTTTCTCTGTATTCTCTTGGAGTGGTGCCAGTTTCTTTTTTGAAAGCTTCGTTAAAGGTAGATTTGGATCCAAATCCAACATCATAAGCAATGGCAAGCAGTGATCTTTCGGGTTCTTTTTGAATTCTGTCTTTGGCTTCGTTGATTCTGTAAGAGTTAGTGAACTGATAAAAACTTTTTTTCATCTCTGAATTCAAAAACTCAGAAAGTTGGTGTGAACTTAGCTCCATTTTCTCTGCTAAATCACGAAGGCTTAATGTTTCATCACGGTAAATCATTTCCACTTCAAATAATTGTTTCAGATTCTCGCGTATGAGATTGTGATCTAATTTTGAAATTTGAGAGATCTTTGCTTTTTTTTCATCTTCGACAATCTTACGAACTTCCAAAAAGAAATCGGGGAAACTCTGGCGAATCACATATAAAATACATAAAAAAATACCAATGGCAAGACCTGAAATTTGGAAAGAAGTGTGATCCCCAGTAGCGATTGTATTGAGCCCATACAATGATAATGCAAAACAAAAACTAACGATTGTAGTTCCGATACGGAGCGTGTAGTTTTTGCGAAACGTACTCCAGCGAATTTTTTTAGAAATACGCCAAACAATACGAATCATACACCATAAATAAATCAAAATGGTAACAAGAACCAATGTGATTGGCCTTTCTAAATATGGGTTTTCTCCATGACTTTCCCTTACCAAATCATTGTTATGGTTCCAAACATTCCATCCAATGATCAAAAGAAAAGATAACAAAATGGGCACGAGGCGATACGACAATCTTCTGAAGGAACGAAATTTTCCTTCCAATACAATGAGAAAATATTCATCTAATAAAACACCTAAACACGCAATCATGGGTAAATTGGTGAGATACAATGGATAAAAAGAACGAATATGCCCAGAGGAAACTAGGTATAAATTGAATAAATGGTAACTGGTTCCTAAAAAGATAATCCCTAGTAGAATTTGTTTTCGATTTTTATGATAACTGAAAAATTCCCCTACTGCGTAAAGAAAGGCAAGTAAGGTTGAAAACAATAGAAAAAAGTTCAGTGATTCAAAATGTGTCTGAAAAAATAAATCCATTCAATTACCATCTGGTTCGGTTTCATTTCTGAAATTGTGACCTTTAGACTCAAGATGCAAGAGAGCCATGTGTTATGACTAACTCTTTTTTAGAAGAGTGAGATTGCTTTTCTCTAGAATTTGAAAAAAAGATAAGGCAAAGGTTCGACACAATTTGTCCGATTCGATCGAAACGGAGGAATATACAAGTATGAATTGATCCACTTTGACGACAGTTTGTTTGGATTGTTATATCCTTAGAGCATAAAGAGGTGCTCTATGTCATTTGTTTGTTTACCCAATCCTATGTTTCAAACTAACGTTGTTACCGATTTTTCACCCATCCATTTGAGTTCTCAATCGAATTCTAATCAGACAAATGATGAGAAAAATCTATTATTACAAGGAAACATTTATTACCATAGCCAACTTTCCATTTCAGTTTCTGTAGCTGATATGGCATTTTACTGGAAACGTTGTGACGTTTTGTCCAACTTCATTTCTCAATTTTACTTTCACTCTTTTGAATCTAAACAACTTGATAAAAATACGATTTCAACGGTGATCAATGAACTAGTTGAAAATGCTGCAAAATATTCGGACAAAGAAGAGAGTAAAATCCAAATTGAGATTAAAGATTTAGGAAACCAATTGAGAATCGAAGTGAAAAATAAAATCACTCCATGGATGAAGGCAATTTTTGAAAATAAAATTCAGACAATCCAAACCCATGATATCAATGATTTATACTTCGAAGCTCTCGAAGCACATCACAAAGGGATTCCCAATTTTGGTTTGGGATTATTACGTTTGCTTCAGGATTACCAACTCCCTCTCGCGTATGAGTTTACAAAACTAGAAGGAAATGAATTTGAAATCACAATGAGAGCTCATCTTTTCATTTCTGAAACTGAAACTCTCTAAGGATAATTTTTTGTTACGGTAACAACAAGATGATACAAGTTTCTTCCATGTGACTGATATCACATGGATTTTAAGATCTCAAAAAATCCAGGGAAACTTGTGTCGACCCAACTTGTATCATCAAAAGTGAGGTCTACACCAGTAAGTTTAGAAAGGATGGCAAAACTCATTGCAATACGGTGGTCCATAAAGGTTTCGATTTTTGTTTTTTGGATGGAACTTACTTCACCAAACTCATATCCATCCTTTACTTCTTTCACCTGAATTCCTAGTTTTTCCAAATTAGAAACCATAGAATGGATACGATCTGATTCTTTGGCTCTCAGTTCTTCTGCATGAGAAATTTGGAATCCACCTTCTGAAAAAAGCCCTGCAACGGTTAAAATGGGAATTTCATCAATGATGGAGGGAATCAAATCTTCGGTGATGACAGTCCGTTTGAGTTTAGATGGATACACTAATAAATCACCTATCTCCTCACCACATTCCACTCGTTTGGCGACAATTTCAATTTTACCACCCATGTTTTGCAAAACAGTGATGATTCCAATTCGAGATGGATTGAGTCCGATATTTTTGATGAGAAGAGGTTCACTCCCTCCCCCACATAAACCAAACACAATAAAAAATGCAGCACTTGAAATATCACCAGGGATCACATACTTGGCCCCTTCAAAAAAATAGGGAGGTTTTACGGTAAAGTGAATGGGAGAATGGTGGATGATGTTTCCTCCAAGGAAACGAATCATATTTTCAGTATGGTCTCTTGATACTTCTGATTCCTTGTAATCAATCGAGATATCAGATGACAAAGCTGCAAGGACAAGGGCACTTTTAATTTGTGCCGAAGCAATGGGACTTTGGTAGGAATAGTCTTTTAATTGTTTTCCTTGTACCAAAAGTGGTGCCCTGTCGTTTCCCTCAGCAGAACGAATGTCAGCTCCCATTTCTTTTAATGGGTTCATAATCCTCGCCATGGGCCGTTTGCAAAGAGAGGCATCTCCTGTGAGGGTCGCTTGGATTTGTGGGAGACCTGCCAATAAACCTGCTGAGAGTCGGATCCCAGTCCCTGCATTCCCGAAATCCAAAACCCCCTGGGGAGACTTGAGATTCTGTTTGCCTGGACTTTCGACTGAGTAACTTCCCTTTCCGAGGGATGAGACAGAAAGTCCCATTGATTCAAAACAATGTAAGGTATGAAGTGGGTCTTCTCCTTCTAAAAAGCCATGGATTTCGGATTTCCCTTGGGAGAGGGCGCAAAAAAGCACAGAACGATGAGAGATCGACTTATCACCTGGGACATAAATTTCTTTTTTCGCATTTAATTTGAATTGTGGCTGCAACATGTTGTATTTTTCTAAAAAGTATTTTGCAATTTGGCGCTTCTTTATTAGCGTTTGTCGGAAACCTAAGTTTCCTTTACGAACAACCAAATGCCTCTAGATACCAGTAAAAATAACCAAAAGATCCCAGTCAATCCAGGTGAAGTCCTTTTCATCGGAGGTAAGGCCTCAACTTCCATGAACATCCTCCATGAGGGTTCGGTACGAGTTGAGACCACACTCGGCGACACAAGCATTGTTTTGTACAGTTTGGAAGGAGCCAATTTAACACCAGGAATCTTTGCCTTACTCGAAGGAACACCTTATCCTTATACCATTCGTGCGAAAACTTCATGTGTTGTATCCACCTATGTCATGAACCAACCAAATGCCAAAAAAACGCTCACTACGAAAGTATCTGTTGGCGTTATGGCAGTTCGAACCCTTCTCAAAGAAATCGGCGAACTTTACAAACGGGTATTATCCATCAAAGGACTTTCTTCCAAGTTTGAACAAACGATGGATAACTTGGGTGCCGTGTATTATATTTTGAATCCATCTATCTTTTCTGATGTTACACCAGGAGCGATGATCACTCGAGATGAAAACATCATTGATCCTGTGATGAAACTCATCCGAAACAATTTAGCTGGTTTCCAAGAACACGGTGGGATGTTACCTGACAAACCAACAATTAACTTTTTAGAAGAAGACCACGGCGAATTTTTTGAAAAGGATTATAGTGAATCCATCGAATGGAATGATGCAGAATTCCATTTCATTCGTAAAATTTTATCTGTGAATCCTAAAATTTCACAGGCTTTGTTTGAAGCCGATCCAACTCTTTTACAAAGTGCTGCAGAAAGTTACGTAAAAACATACCGCGAGTTATTCGAACTCCTTAGCAAAGAAACCTATGATTTATCAGAAATGATGAATTCTATGTTTGTTGGAGAAAATGCACTACTTGAAAAATTTAATCTAACATTAGATTTATTTAATACTGGTTATTCTACAATTCCTTCTACTGTATTACTTCCCATTACCGAGTGGGCATTAAAAAAATCCAAATCACTTTTAGATGAATACAAACAAATTTTTGGAACTAATTACGCAAGTGTTGGGAATAGTTTAGACAAACTCGAATCAAAACAATCGGAACTTACTGCTAAGTATGGACATGAACTGAATGCACAGAAAAACAAAGAGGAAGCCATTGCACAAGGTGGAGATCCAATCCGAGCAGGAATTGATACCAAAGCTTTAAAAGTGGAACTTCTCAACTCTGCAAGCCAAATCCTAAACTACTCACAAGCAGATCCGGAAGCAGTCAAAGAGTTTTCAACCTTAATGGTAAAACTGAAGTCCTTCAAAAACCCACTCGATCCAGAACCGGACAATCGTAAAATCCGAAGGACAATTGCCAAAACATATTGGGATGTGTATAAAAAATCTTTCACAAAATGGTTACAATCAGGGAAACAGGCTCCCAAAGCCGTTGAACTCATGTTACGTTATGGATACTTTGACGAAACCTTACTCGATGATGGCCATATCGTAGAACTAGTAGGTAGATTGTACCAACCGGGTGGGAATCCAAGTGCCCCGATCCATCACGGTACTGATTGGTTAGAAAAGATCTATTCTAGAGAAGTTCCGACTTCCGTGGATGAACTAGGACAAACATTTTTCGAAAAATTAAAAATGGATCTCAAAGACTCTGGGATCAAATCCGAAAAAGACATCCCACCAGATTATGATACTGGGGATGCAAGACTTGGTTCTGAAATTTCTTCCATGTATGAACCTAACGTACGTTTGACATCAGGAAACATTGCAAGTCACTTCCCAATTCTCACAAAATACCACATCACCATTCCTTTGGAAAAATGTTTTGTTTCCAAAGATGATGTAGAAAAAGCACTACAATACATTTTAGGGATTGATTATACAGCCTTCAATCGTGAGGTCATTTACCGAAACGAAGACATTGGAATCAAAAACGAGTTTATCCAAAGGTCAATCATTCCTGATTTTATCCTCGTTCCTTCCATTGGTCCCAAAATCATGATGTGGCAAGACCTTTCTATTTTCCGTGGAGCAGGATCAAAGGAATCAAGAGGACGAATTTGTATCCCACATTTTGTAACAGGTGACCTCAAAACCTTTATGTTGGAAGCAATCGCTGCCTTCCGTTGGGAACTTTGTAAAAATATCCTTGGACCAGACTGGAATAACGTAGGGATTCCATCGATCACCGCAGATTACACCGATTATGTGCAGTTTTATAAAAAAAGTAAGGACCTTTCTCCAGAACTCAAAGAAAAAATTTCATCAGAGTTCAAACGGTTCCGTACTGACCGCGATAAATTTGCCTATGATTATTCTTTATGGATCCGGTATGAAGCAGAAGGGGTACAACGTGTCAACCGAGTGGTACGTTCTATTTTTTACCGTCATATCCCATTTCATAAAAATATACGGGAAAAAATATCATCACAACCTGCGTATGCAGAACTCCATAACCGTTTCAAAAATATCCGTACACGCCAACACAAAGAATTTGAAAACAAGTACAAAAAGTACATGGATGCCAGCGGTAACTTACCAAAAGAACTGTATGAAAATTTAACTTTCTACGAAGTTTAATCCTTGCCAGATTCCATAAATGCAACATGATTGCGTTTATGGAATCCATTCAAACCTTTGGCATAGCCATTATCGGGGGGAGTTTTTCTGGACTCTCAGCTGCTCTATCCCTTGTCCGCTCCTTAAGAAATATAGTGGTCATTGACTCTGGGAAACCTTGTAACCAAAATACACCTGCTTCGCATAACTTCATCACTCATGATGGAAGAAATCCAAAGTTAATACGCGAAAAAACCATTCTCGACTTATCGAAGTATCCCAATTTCCATTCTATATTTGGTGAAGTGCAATCTATTGGAAAATCGGAAAAAGGATTTTTAATAAAAGGTGACGGGATTCCAGAGATCCATACAGAAAAAATAATTTTTGCCACTGGACTCAAAGATGTATTACCCGAGATACCTGGTTTTGCAGAATCTTGGGGCAAATCAATTCTTCATTGTCCTTATTGTCATGGATATGAATTTGTAGGTAAAACAACAGGGTTATGGATGAATGAAAACGGAGTATTCGAACATTCTAAATTTCTAAAACATTGGACTAAAGAATTAACAGTTTATACTAATGGTCCGATTCAATTTTCGAAGGAAGAAGAAATCAAACTAGAAAAAGAAGGAATCAGTTTCATTACAGAAAAGGTCAAAACACTGATCCATAAGGAAGGCCAATTAACATCGATTCAGTTTGTATCAGGTAAGGAAATTCCTATCGATGCTCTTTATGCACGTGTCCAAATGGTACAACATTCTTCATTACCAGAATCCTTAGGTTGCAAAATGTTACCAAGTGGCCACTTGGAAGTTTCCAATTTTTATGAAACGAATGTTCCGGGAGTTTATGCAGTTGGTGATATGGCGTCTATATTCCGATCAGTGGCACATGCTGTCCATTCAGGAAACATTGCAGGTGCCATGTTAAATCGTGCTATGATTTTGTCTTAATTAGACTTCTTCGACAAAATATGGTCTTGTGTATTCGCGGACGATCTCTACCACAAATCTTCCCCATGATTTTGGGTCTTCTTGTGAGATGTTCACTTGTTTGATTTTGGGAAAATAAGCGGTTGGTTTGAAAACGGAATGGGTAAGTTCCAAGGCTCGAAGGTAATTGTCCAAACGTTTTACTTTCACAAAGTTGATGATTTCGGTTTGGATTTTTTCTTTTGGCAAATACCCAACGATGATCATACGAGGGAATAGGTTTTTTTTGAGAAGGCCAATGAAGTCTTCAAAACTATCCACTCGGTCAATAAAACCTTCATAAGCACCGCCACCCAAGTTCATGATTTGGGTAACAATGTCCATAGAAAAGGAAACTCCTTCCATGGTAGACATATCAGAAATGATCACAAGTCCCTCATCTGGTTGGAACACTTTGAACATATCAGCACCTTTGAAGTGCCTTCTGAGCAGTTTGGCTGCGGAAACATCAATTTCCTGTGCCTTAGCGAGTAACACCTTTCCCTGTGGGTCTAAAATGGGGTCTCGGGTGATGAGATACCGCTTTTTCACGGCATTTTGGTTCATAACTCGAAAGGCCTTTACTTTTTCCTCAATTTCATCTAAGGTAGAGTAACCAATTTTGAGTACGTTTTCCCGTTTGCGTTTCCCGATGTCTGTTTCTTCCATGAAAGCTTGGTGCCTAAATCTTTGTATTGCTTATCCTATGGCAATTCTACCAATGTATAGCATATTTTTGTCTAAGGTATAAAATGCGGTTCAATTTTTACCCAATCCTATTCCTAGTCGTGTTTTTTGGATGTTCTTCCGTGGATTTTATCCCAGAACCTGATTTTCGTCCAAATGATCATCGTTATAAGGTATCTTCCTGGCAAGATGTGGAAATCCTAAGAGAAAGGCCCAAAAAACTCTTTAAAATCGTGGGAGAGGTCATCATTCGCAATACAGAAGATTTAACTTGGGAAGAATATGAACCTAGGCTTAAAAAAGATATGTATGCGAGAAAAATTGATGGTGTGTGGATGACAGAAAAGAACCAAACCTCAATTGATACACTTTCCGTACAAACGATGGACCAAAAAGGAAGGACGACACACTCCTACCTCCAACAATCTAACTTACCATACTGGAAAGGATATGCCTTTCGGTATCGATAATCATATGCCAAGAAAATTTGATTCTGAAATCTATATCTCACCAGCCGACGAATGGATTTTTCGCGGAAACCCAATTGATAAAGAAGAAATCCTTACCTACTTTCGCAATAACCTGCATGGAAATGAAAAAGGTGTCTACATTGAAAATACCTTTGGTGAACTTTCAGAACATGGGTACATTAAAATTGATGGTTTCCCTTGCCATGTATTACACGTGGAAGTGACAGAAGGGGAAATCTCCTTTATCACCGATGATGGACGGAGTTATCTCTTTGGTGAGTTTGAAATTTATGAAACTAAGGACGGTGGAATTTTGGGACTCAGGTCCAATGAAGAAAGGATCAAATACCGTTTCACTTGGAATGCCGCCAAAGAATTGTCTGATTTGTTAATAGAGGAAGATGGTTTGACCTATTTGGATTGGAAAGGGGTTAAAATGCAAATTCCAATGTATGAGGGAGAGGTAACGGTTCCCCTCCCCACTGACTACAGTTAATTGGAAGGAGCTTCTTCGTCCGCTTTTAATTCACGCCAAAGTTCATTTGCTTCTAAAAAATCTTTTTTTAAGGAAAGAGCTTTGTGTAAGTACTGTAAGGATCTTTCTGGACGGTTCCAAAGTTTATACAAAGTTGCAAGGTTAAAATAGGAAATGTGAGGTGCATCGTTTCGTTCACATCGTACTGATTTTTTTAACCAATACACGGCTTCTTTGTCATTACCCATACGTAGGAGTAAAACACCGATTTCATTGCATGGATTTCCATATTCATGGTCCAAACTCACGGCTTTGTAATAAGAAGCCAATGCATCACTCCAGGATCCAAGAGCGTTTTGGACAAGTCCCAAGTAAAAATAGGCTTCCTCTGATTCTTCCAATTCTAAACTGGAACGAAGGTGGAATTCGGCACGGTCTAAATCACCGATTTTAAAATGGTCTTTTGCTAAATCTAAAGAAAGTTGGAAAGAACTTGAAGACAAAGAGATCCTCACCTGTTTTCTTTCATTCTCGGAAACCTTAAAAATCTCCTTGAAAACTTATTTTTTATTTTTGCAAACTTTGCAATAAATCATCAGCAATTTGAGACGCAGTCAATCGGTAATGCTTTAAAATTTGGTTTCTTTCCCCGTGGTGGATTGGTTCCAAAGGAAGGGCAAATGTTTTCAAGAACTTACCAATAAGATGATTTGGAATTTCGTTCAAAAGATAACCAGATGCGCCCGCGTGGAGGTAACTTTCGTCCAAAATTACAAATTGTTTGGTCGATTCGATGCATTTGTGGACCAAGTCCGAGTCATAAGGGCGTAACCAAAAAAGATCGACAACTGTAGTTGTGATCCCTTTTGATTTAAGGATCTCTGCTACTTGTTTGGCAATGGGTAACATAAATCCAAGAGATAATATAAGCAAATCTTTACCTTCAGATACAAGCCTTGCTTTCCCTTTGTTGACTTGGTTTGGTGACTCAAACTTTAACTCACGTAAGTCGCCATTGTCTTTAGGGAAACGAATCGCAATTGGATGTTCCGTATAATCTTTCATAAAATGAAGGCTATCTATGATGTCCTGTGCTGAACTTGGAACCATGATGTCCATATTAGGAAGCCCAGCTAAGTAACCTAAGTCAGACAAACCTTGGTGGGTTTCGCCGTCAGGTCCTACGATACCAGCACGATCGATGACAAAACGGACAGGTAAGTTCATAAGTGATACATCTTCCACCAATTGGTCCATCGCTCTCGTTAAAAACGTAGAATAAATGCACATAAAAGGAATCGCACCACCGTTTGTCATCGCTCCCGCGAAGGCGACTGAGTGTTGTTCGGCGATACCTACGTCAAAAGTATGGTTGGGATAGGTTTCCTGATAATCACGTAACCCGGAACCTTCGATCATTGCAGGTGTAATCACTGCAATCCGTTTGTCCTTGTTTGTTAAATCAATGAGAGTTTTTCCTACGATTTTGGAGAGTCCAATTTTATTGGCATCTGCAGATGCCATTTTACCAGACTCTTTGTTAAATGGTGTCACACCATGGTATTTGATCGGATCGGCTTCAGCAGGTTTGTATCCTTTTCCTTTTTGTGTGAGAACATGGAGAAGGATTGGCCCTTGGATTTTGGATAGGTTTTGTAACATTTGAACCACTCGGTTCACATCATGACCATCGATGGGACCAAAGTAAGTGAACCCAAGGTCTTCAAAAAGTCCACCTGGACGCATCATAAAATGTTTAAACGATGTTTCCATATTATGGGCTAATGCTTGTAAGGCTGGACCAATCAAAGGGATCCATTTTAAAAAACCATAAAATGCAGTTTTGCCCTTATTATAAACCTGAGACGATATGATACGATTGAGATAATTGGAAATAGAACCAACATTTTTGGAAATGGACATATAATTGTCATTTAGGATGACAAGCATATTCGGTTTGATATGACCACCATGGTTCATGGCTTCGAGTGCCATACCTGTTGCAATTGATGCATCACCGATGACTGCGGCAACTTTGTAATTCTCACCCATGAGATCACGTGCACATGCTTCTCCTAAGGCTTGGGAAATGGATGTACCTGCATGTCCAGTGTTGTATAAATCGTATTCGGATTCTTCACGTTTCGGAAATCCAGAGAGACCTAACCATTTGCGGACAGTAGGCAGTTCTTTTTTTCGTCCAGTCAGGATTTTATGAGGGTAAGTTTGGTGGCCAACATCCCAGATGATTTTGTCTTTGGGGGTTTGGAAGACGTAGTGGAGAGCGACTGTGAGTTCCACTACCCCGAGGTTACTAGCAAAATGCCCTCCCACGTCCGAGAGGGTGTCGATGATGTATTCCCTGACGTCATGGCAGACGGCAGGGAGGTCTGTTTCCTTTAGGTTTCTAAGGTCTTCTGGGAAATTGATTTTGTCGAGATATGGGTACGATGGCATTGAAACTTCATGTTGCCGCCTTTTGGAGAGGCCGCTTCATTTTCTCCATATCTTCTGGGTTTGTGATTCCAAGCAATTCGTAAATCCGAACAGGTTGGGTTTTTCCTTTTACACGCACCAAATCAAGTTCTCTTGTCACAACTCGGTCTTTCACTTTTTCATAGGTGTATTCCGAGATGATGATATTTGTGGTGTACATTTTATTGGAACCTTCCAAACGGGATCCTAAGTTGATTGTATCACCCATACAAGTGTATTCCATCCTATGAGATGATCCCATGTTTCCCACAACAGCAGGGCCAGAATTGAGACCACAACCAATGTCGATCACAGGGACATTTCGTTCTGCCCATTTTTGTTGCAGCACCTTTAAATGGTCGAGCTGTGCAAGGGCTGCCACACAAGCATAATAAGCATGGTCTTCCAATGGAACGGGAGCACCCCAGAATGCCATGATCGCATCCCCCATGTATTTATCGATGGTTCCCTTGTATTCAATGATGATGTCCGTCATGGCAGAAAGATACTCATTGAGTAACTTCACCAAATCTTCTGGTCCCAATTGTTCAGAGATGGTTGTGAACCCACGTACGTCTGAGAAAAAAATAGTGATTTCTCGTTTGGATCCACCAAGAGCTAAATTGTCAGGGTGTTTAAGGAGTTCATCCACAACGTCTTTGGATACGAATTTGGAGAAGGTTTGACGAATGTATTTTACGTTTTCTTCTTCCGTTAAAATTCTAAATCCAATGATGGCAACAAAGACAACTATCTGTTCAATAGTAACAGATGGCAATACTGTGATGAGATTGAAAGTTTGGAAAATATAAAGAGCAGCGATTACATACAATAACAACTGCGTTAACATAATGGCAAAACCAATGTGTGTTTTAACACGTGGTTGCAAAAATCCAATCATCACACCAAGGCCAACATAAATCAAAAAGATTACCCAGTTTGGCATTGTGGACAAAAAATCCTGGTTTAAGATTGTGTTCACTGCATGAGCGTGGTGTTCAATTCCCGACATATCACCAAACGGAGATAAGTGGGAGTCCTTAGAAGCTCCACGACCAGTCGCATAGTACATTGCTACGAGAAAAATTTTATTGTTAATCTGGTTTGCTTCGAGTAATTCTGGATTCCAATCATTTGTGACTTCAAAGATTTCATTTTGTTTGAATGAATACCTTCCTCCCACATAATTGATTTCCATTTGCCCTTCCCAATCAATGGGAATCACCACTTCTCTTTTTTCGTTTGGAATGTGCATCACATCACGTTCTTCAAACTTACGAGCTTTCACATTGAATTCGCGAATGATTTTGTTTGGGATATTTTTCAATTTTACATAATGTCCCATGTTCACTTCTACATCATTTTGAACATTGATACCATAGTATTGGCAAACAATGAGTAAGTCAATGGATGGGAAGTATTCTGTTTCTCTATCTCGTCCTGAATTATAAACTTTCACCACAAGAGGCATTTTGCGGTTCAATCCTGACTCATCTTTTTTGACATTCGCAAAACCGAGACCAGCCGATAATTCACCGATTGGTTCGATTGGAGGTTGCGGAAATTTTACCCAGGATATTCCACCATCATTTTCATCGATGACATTCTTTAATTGAAACTTACGTAAGATATCAATCCGTTTTTCAAGATTGAGGACAGCTTCCTTGGATTCCGCACTGACTTCCATAGGGTAGTCAAATAAAACATTGCGATTCTTTTGCAATGCAGTGACCATCTCTTCTGTTTGGCCGGGTTTGTAATCCACGAAGAAAATATCGAACATGAGAATGTTGTTTGAGTCTTTAAATGTTTCTATGATATCAGCATAATAACTCCAAGGAAGTGGCCAAGTACCTTGTAACTTTTCAAGTGATTCAGTTGTGATACCAATGATGTTGATATCCTTTCTTGCTTTTGCTGGAGGGTTATACTGAATGTATTCGATACGGCCAGTATCTCCCTCACTTTCTGTTTTTGTATTGGATCCACGTAAAAACTGGAAACGAAATGAAATAGAATTTTCTTCTAACTCTTTGAGAGGTTGGAATGTATTTACCATCGTATACATAAAGATCGCAATTACATAGGATAACCAAATGGCACCTGACTTTTGTTTGTCTTTGGAAACCTTTTCAATGATTTTGTAAACAAAATAGGAAGAAGTGAGGAGTAAAAGCATCCCACCAATCAGGAAGGAATATTCATATACCCATCCTGTCATGACAACAGATACGATCACACCGAGTGACCCAAGGGTGGCAACAGCAATGCTGAGGTAATCCAAAATCGAAAGCGATTTTGATTCTTTGTCGGACATAGAGCCTCTTTATTCGTTTAGGAATTTCCGACCATTTTCTCGGATTTTTTAAAGAGACTCAAATGTTTTTGAGTGATTTGGGAAAAAAATTTAGGGAATGGCAACCCGGATCTTGGCTATGTAGTCTGCCAAAGCTTGTTTTGCTTTGGGAAATTCATGTCCATTTTCTTCAATGATCCTTTGGATGGCAGATCCGATGATGATTCCATCCGCATAGCCAGAAATTTGCCCTGCTTGGTCTGGCGTGGAAATACCAAACCCTGCACAAATTGGCAATTGGATGGTTTCTTTCAGAAACCGAATCCTTTCTTTCAAATCAACAGAGAACTCGCGGCGTTCGCCAGTCACACCGAAGGATGTAACATAGTAAATAAAACCTGTAGAGGTTTTTTTCAATGCTTCAATTCGTTTTTTAGTCGAAGCTGGTGTGACCAAATGGATGAGATCCATATCTCTTTTTCTTAGTTCTTGGAATAAAACTTCACTTTCTTTGGTATCAAACGGTAAATCAGGGATCACAAGGCCGACTACCCCAGAATCTTTTGCTTGGTTTAGAAAATCTTCAATCCCGCAGTGAAAGATTGGATTGAAGTAAGTTAGGTAAACAAGTGGTACATCTTTTTTGTGTAAGTGAATTTCTTTCGTCACTCGAAAGATTTCAGAAAAAGAAAATTTATTTTTCAAAGATCTTGCGACTGCTCTTTGGATCACAGGACCATCTGCGACTGGATCAGAAAACGGAATCCCTAATTCTAAGATATCAGCACCATTGTCTAAAATCGTTTTTCCAAATTCGATGGAATCATTATAATTTGGGTCTCCAAGCGTAAAGTAAGGAATAAACGCAGATTTAATTTTTCCACTTTCAAAAAGATCTTTTATTTTACTCATTTACTCTTTTCACCTAACAAACGTAGTACTTCCGTAACATCTTTATCACCACGACCAGATAAACAAATGATCAGATCTTTCTTTTTCCCTAAATCTTTGGCAACATCCCTTGCTACATGGAACGCATGTGCTGTTTCGAGAGCGGGAATGATTCCTTCAATCCTTGTCACCTCTAAAAAGCAATCTAGCGCTTGTTCGTCTGTAACCATTCGATAATCTACTCGTTTCGATTGAGACAAAAAAGCATGTTCTGGACCAACACCAGGATAGTCTAAACCGGCGGAAACAGAATGTGCAGGTACAATTTGACCAGCTTCATCTTGGATGATGAGAGTTTTTGTTCCATGCAAAAACCCAGTTTTACCATAAGTTAAAGTGGCAGAATGTTCACCAGGTTTTGGACCAAGGCCACCTGCTTCTGCACCATAAATGGCAACATGTTTGTCCTTTAAAAATGCTGTGAACATCCCAATCGCATTTGATCCACCTCCCACACAGGCAACGATTGCATGAGGGAGTTTATGGTTTTGTTTTTTAAACTGAGACCTTGCTTCTTTCCCAATCACAGCTTGTAAATCACGTACGATTGTTGGGAATGGATGAGGTCCGATGGCAGATCCAACAATATAATGAGTTGTTGAAACATTTAGAGCCCAATCACGCATGGCTTCACTTGTTGCTTCTTTGAGAGTGGCTTCCCCAGCAGTCACTGGTAATATTTTAGCACCTAACATCTCAATTTTTTTGGCATTCAGGTTTTGTCTTTCGACATCAACTGCTCCCATATACACAACAGTTTCCATACCAAACATAGCACCAACTGTAGCTGTAGCAAGGCCATGTTGGCCTGCACCAGTTTCTGCTATGATTCGTTTTTTGCCCATGAATTTTGCAATTAACGCTTGTCCGATGGCATTATTAATTTTATGAGCACCAGTATGATTAAGATCTTCTCTTTTTAACCAGATACGTGCACCTCCCCAATGTTTGGTGAGACGTTCTGCAAAAGTTAAAGGACTAGGTCTTCCGACATAATTACTTAAGTAAAACTCCAATTCTTTTTTGAATTTTTTACTTTTCTTTAACTTGTGATAGGTGGATTCAAGCTCTTCAAGAGCTTCTGTTAGAATTTCTGGTGCGTATCGACCGCCAAATTCTCCAAAATATCCAGGTTGGTTTTTGCCCATATATCCTAAGATAGATGCCTAGGTGAATATGAAAACTGCTTCTTTTGGGGGAGGAGGGGGATTTTTTGGTAGAGATCCCCGCCCGTATCGAACTGGGTGGGGTTATCCACCCGCCACCCAATGGCCTCTGTTTATCACAAAAGCCGCTTTTGATCGATAAAATTCCTAATTCCTTAAAAAATTCTTGGGAAATGTTCATGTTCCCGCAAGAGAGACATCCTTTTCGATGGCTTCTTCAAGGTTTGCGATTTTTTTCTGTAGGTTCTTGACGAGATCTTCGTTTGTTGTGAAGGGAATGGTCTCTTCCGCCATGGACTTACGATCAAGAATGGTGATCTCATTTTTTTCCAAAAACCCTTTTCCTAATGTGATTCGAATAGGGAATCCGATGAGTTCAGAATCTTTAAATTTGAATCCAGGTCCAAGGTCACGGTCATCCCACAACACTTCAATCCCGGCGACAACAAGTGCCTTGTAGATGGACTCAATTTTTGCGATATCATCCGGATTTTTGGCTATACTCACCAAACAAACTGTAAACGGTGCGATGGAGACTGGCCAAAAAATTCCTTTGTCATCATTACATTGTTCGATGACAGTTGCCATACAACGGTTCACACCAATTCCATAACAACCCATGGTTGTGGTGGTGGCTTTCCCTTTGTCATTGAGAACCGTGATGTCAAACGCTTTGGAATACTTTTGGCCTAATTTGAAGATGTGACCCACTTCGATCCCCTTCTCTGCGGTTAATCCAGTTCCACAAGAGGGACAAGGGTCACCCACTTTGGCTTGAGAAACATCGATCTTTGTCACTTCCTCTTCTTTGAAAAAAGAAGAGAGCTGAACACCCGCTATGTGGTGATCAATTTCATTTGCACCAGCAATATAGGCAAAATTCCAATCGATTAAGGCATCAATGTAAATTTTAAGTGAATCGGATTTTGGAAACCCTGGTCCGATAAAACCTGGAACAAGGCCTAGCTTTTCCATTTCGGCTGGTCCCATTGGTCTTAGTTCATTACAACCCAAGTGGTTTTTTAATTTATTTTCGTTTAGCTCACGATCTCCTTCCAAGAAGACGAGGACATTCTGTCCATCGGCAACGAGTGCCACTGCTTTCAAAAGATTCTCTTCTTTTGTGTTTAAAAACTCTGCAACTTCTGTGATGGATTTTTTTGCTGGAGTAGAAAGTTTCCCTTTACCATCAAATGCTTGTTTGGTTGTATTTTTTTTAGCAATCACAGGAGTTTTTTCAATGTTTCCTGAATAGTGGCAAGAAGGACAAATTGTGAGTGTCTCTTCACCAATCGGTGACACGACCATAAATTCTTCCGAAGCGGAACCACCCATATTCCCTGAGTCTGCCTGCACAGGAATGGTCGAAAGTCCCATGCCTGCAAAAATCCTACGATAGGTTTTACGCATCCTTTGGTAAGTTTTGTCCAACGATTCATCATCTAAATGAAACGAGTACGCATCCTTCATGGTAAACTCACGAGAACGAATCACACCAAACCTTGGGCGGATTTCATCCCGGAATTTTGTATGGATTTGGTAGACATTGATCGGAAGGTCTTTGTAAGAACGAACCATTGGTTTTACAAGCACACAAAACGATTCTTCGTGTGTGGGCCCAAGGCAACTTTCGTTGTCATGGCGGTCTTTCAAACGAAACATCTCTTTTCCCATTTTGTCCCAACGACCTGATTCTTTCCAAATTTCACTCGGAGTTAAGATGGGAAGTTGGAATTCCAAAGCTCCTGCCCCGTCCATTTCTTTTCTCACGATGCCTTCGATTTTACGAAGTACACGTAAACCAAGTGGTAAATAGGAATACAGGCCTGCTGCAGACTTACGAATGAGGCCTGCTCGCATCATCAATTTATGAGAAGCGACCACTGCATCTTGCGGGTCTTCTTTGGCAGTTGGAATTAAATAGGAACTAGCTTTCATTTCTTTTTCTCTTTTTGATTAACAATCTAACAATACAAAGTTTAGTTTAAAAAATACGCATCACATCATTGAAGGAAACATAAAGGCCAAGCCCGATGAGAAAGAAAAATCCCAATCGGAAGATTGCTTCAATTGCCTTTCTTGGAAGTGGTCTACCTGTGATCGCTTCATAAGCATAGAGTACAATGTGTCCGCCATCCGCCATGGGTATGGGAAGTAAGTTCATCACCATAAGCGCTAATGAAATTTTAGCAACAAAATCAAGATACGTGACCCATCCATATTCCAAACTGATCCCAGCAATCTGCACAATTCCAATTGGACCCGATAGATTTTCTTTTGGCGATAACAGACCCGAAAACAACATGCCAATTCCTTTTAAGGTAGTGGAGACGTTTTCGTATACTTTATTCCCAGCACCGACAAGCGATGAATAAATGGTTGATTCTTTCTGTAATTTTTCGGCCTCAAATTTCATGGAAGCGCGAAATCCAAGAAGGCCAATTGGTTTCAAATTGACATCAGCAAAGTATTTCATATTGCCGATCCAAATTTCTTTTTTACCACCATTGGCTTTTAAATAAGAGGTAAAGGCATCCGCTGTTTCAAAAGATTGGTTTTCAATTTTTAAATTCGAAAGTCGATTTTCGATTTCTGCATCATAACTATCCAAACGGAAATAAGGGATCCCTAATTCAGGGAATTTTGGATGTTGGATATTCCAAAACTCAAACACATTCGCACCTAACACAGGAATTTGAATGGTTACTTTTTCTGTTGCCCAAGGTGTCAGAAGTGGATAGGTTTTTCGTTCCACTTCGACAGGGATGGTTTTTCCCTGGTGTTTTCCAAGTTCCGTCTGTAATTCAGGAACGGTATGAACATCTACTCCCGCCACGGTTAAAATCATATCTCCATCTTTCAAAAAAGAGAGAGCTCGACGTCTGAGTGATTTTTCCCGTTCTGCAATTTCGTGTTGTTTGAGGAGTTCTTCTGGAATTTCTTCCTTTCGCTCTTCTATCTTTTCTTGGAAGTAAACGGAAGATTTATCTTCTTTATCTAAAACATTTGCCATAAAGTGGCTGATCTGTTCCCCATAAGTAAAGGTAGCCACCACTCTTCTTTCTCCATACGGCATCACACCAATCGTAGGATGCCCACCAGCAGAGTATAAATTGGGAACAATTTCGACTGTCTTTGTTTCGTTATCCCGTTTGTACGTCACTTGGATGGGATCACCCGAAGTTAAACTTACATTGGTAAAAATATCTTCAAAACTTTCTGTGGGTTTTCCATTGATGGATAGAATCTTATCTCCAGTACGAAGACCTGCATTGTAAGCAGGACTTGATACTTTGTTTGCATCTTCTATGAAAATGCGGTTGGAAGAAGGGCTATCTCCTGAAAGTTCCAATACAAATAACAACAAAAAACCTAACACTAAATTGGCGAATGGACCTCCAAGCACAGGAACCATACGACGAAGTGGTGGAGTGGCAAGTAAATCCCCTTGTTTTGGCTTTTTAGTTTTGCTATAATCATCTCCACGAAATAAAACATAACCGCCGATGGGAATGGCGGTGATTTGGTAGATGGTTTTCCCAATCCGTTTTTTCCAAATCCCTTTTCCATAACCTAACGAAAAGATACGTGCTTCCACACCTACCAATTTCCCACACAAGAGGTGCCCCAATTCATGGATAAAAATCGATACAGCTAACATGAATACAGCGCCGAGTATTAATACGATCATGTAGTCACTCCCCCTTTTAAAAATTCAGATTGGATCAAATTACGTGTTTCCTTGTCTTTTTCCAGATACCCTTCCAGGGTCTCTGGAAATTCATTTTTGACTTGGTTTAAGGCAGACTCAATGAGCCTTGGAATGGCGGTAAAAGAAATTTTTTCTTCTAAAAATAGTGCCACAGCTTCTTCGTTCGCTGCATTAAAGATACAAGGTGCCACTCCCCCTGCTTTCCCCGCTTGATAGGCGAGTGTGAGTCCTGGGTAACGTTTTGTATCAGGTGGAAAAAATTCCAAGGTTTTCCAAGTGGAGGGTTTGCGTTCAATGAGCATTTGAGGAGTTGGACTTGGGTAAAATAAAGAATGAGCAATGGGATACACCATATCTGGGTGGCTTGTGTATTGCAAACAAGCACCATCTATGGTTTCAATGATCCCGTGTGTGAGAGACTGCGGGTGGATCACCACCTCAATCTCGTCATACGAAAACCCAAAGAGAAAATGTGCTTCGATGACTTCGAGACCTTTGTTGATTAGGCCCGCTGAGTCCACAGTGATTTTCGGGCCCATGGACCAAGTTGGATGGTTTAGCGCCTGTTTTACGGAAACATGTTCTAACTCATCAATAGGAAAATTCCGAAAACTCCCGCCTGAAGCAGTGAGAGTAATCGCTCTGATATTGGAACGAGTTTCCCTTTCAATGAGTTGGAAGAGTGCATTGTGTTCGGAATCCACTGGCACCATGAGTGTTTTGTGTTTTGCCACCAAACGATTGATCAGTGGCCCAAAGGTAACAAGTGTTTCTTTATTGGCAATGGCAATTTTTTTGCCAGCCTCAATGGCTGCAATGGTAGGTAGGACTCCCCTTGCCCCAACCACAGCTGTTACCACCACATCCACGGAAGGCAATTTGACTAAGTCCGATAAGTGTTGGTCCCCATACAAAATCTTGGTGGATCCAAAAACATCCCCAAACTGACCCACTAACTTGGGATCGGTGATACACACCACTTCAGGAGAAAATTCAGCAATAAGGACCTTCGCCGTTTCCCAATTGGAATGAACCGAAAAACTACGTAGCGAAAACTGGTCTCGGAATTGCCTTAGCACCTTCACCGTGGAAGAACCAACGGAACCTGAAATTCCTAATACCGAGACACCTACCATATATGATTTAGACAGATCCTTAGTCGAATGATCAGACAGGGAATCCGAGGAAACCTTTGAAAAGAAAATAATAATAGATCGCAGGCACCGTAAAAAGAAGTGCATCCGCCAAGTCCAACACACCACCATGACCAGGGATGAGACTTCCGGAATCTTTGATTTTGGCATCACGTTTCATCGCAGACTCAGCCAAATCTCCCATCACAGAAATCACGGAAATCACAAATGACAGGATGATGGTTTCCACAATCCCAACTGGCAATTTCACACCACTAAAATGTTCCCAAGCCACATTGAGAACTTGTGCTCCGATGACAGCCGTTAGGTTACCTGTTACGTAACCTTCCCAAGTTTTTTTCGGAGAAATTTTTAAACCTGCTGGGTGTTTTCCAAACCAACGACCACCAAAATAGGCTCCTGCATCACTCATAAAGGTGATCACCGAAACAAGGAAAATATAGTAAGTTCCAAATGGCAGGGCAAGGAGGAGTAAAAAATGACCGATCGGTATCGCGATATAGATGGGACCGAGCATGGTTCCACCGACAGAAAATAATGCCCCATCTAACGGGCGTTTTAGAATTTGCAAAATCCAAACCGTGATGGAAAGTGCCACGAGTAAAAAAGGAATGGGATGGAATCCTTCTCGGAAAAGTTTCGAAAGTTCCAAAACAAATCCAGGAGGTGTCACTTCAAATTGTAATCCCAAAAATTGGATGTAATACACAGTAAAAATCAATAGGGAAAATAGTAATCCCGTTCCAAAAAATGGTTTTGATTCTTCCGTTTTGCAAAAGGCATACAACTCTTTGAGTCCCAGGTAAATCAATACGACACCGAAGAGATAAAATTCTATGAAATACCATGAGCTATGAAAGATCATAAACACGTAGATAAATGACAAAACAATTGCGGACAGAATACGGAGTGTCGTTTCACTCATAACAAACCACCAAATTTTCGTTTTCGGGAATCAAAAAACTGAAGAGCTTCCTCAAGTGAGGTCCTTCCAAAGTCCGGCCAAAGTGTACTCGTAAAATACATTTCCGCATATGCACTTTGCCATAATAGAAAGTTAGAAATCCTTTGTTCTCCTGCAGTTCTGATCAATAAATCTACAGGTGGTAAAGGTGATGTATACAAATATTTTTCAAATTCTTTGGGGGAAATGGCTTTGTCCAAAGGTTCTTTTTTGGCCTTGCGTGCCGCCATTACACGTGAAAAATTACTTAAAATTTCTTCATGACCACCGTAGTTCAAACAAAAGTTAGCTGTTAGTTTTTTATTTTTTTTAGTCACTGCCATGGCGTGGTCGATTTTGGATAAAACTGTTTTAGACAGTTTGTTCCTTGCCCCACTGTGGTGGATGCGAATTCCTTTTGCATGAATGGTATCGAGGCGAGTCTCTATAAACTCAACTAACAGACCAAAGATGGCCTGGATTTCAGTGATAGGACGTTTCCAATTTTCTGTGGAGAAAGCGTAAAGGGAGATGTTTGGGATTTTGTATTCCAAAGCCACGTCCAAAAGGCGATCAATTGCATTTGCCCCTTCTCTGTGGCCTTCGGTTCTTTTTTTCCCTTGGTTTTCCGCCCACCTGCCATTTCCGTCCATGATGACAGCAATGTGGGAAGGGATTGTATTCAACTTCATAGGAAATTAAAGAGTAGTGATCTCTTTTTCTTTTTCCTTTTCTAAATCTCCCAATTTTGCAATATAAGAATCCGTAATTTTTTGGATTTTATCTTGGTGGCCTTTGACTTCATCTTGGGACATTTCAGATTGGTGTTTTTTTAATTCATCATTGGCATCACGGCGGATGTTACGAATCGCAACTTTTTTTTCTTCCGCTTTTTGTTTCACCACTTTCGCAAGTTCTTTTCGTCTTTCCCCTGTTAGTTCAGGGATATTGATACGAATGCTAGAACCGTCGTTATTTGGTGTGAGACCAAGACTTGCAGCAAAAATTGCTTTTTCAATGTCTTTTAACATTCCTTTTTCAAAAGGAGTGATGAGAATCACACGTGGTTCAGGGCAGGCAATTTTCCCAAGTTGGTTGAGAGGTGTAAGTGTTCCATAGTAGTCCACTCGCACATCTTCCACCATCATCGGATTTGCTTTTCCCGTTCGAATGGTTCCAAAGTCTTTTTTTAGAGCTTCAACAGTTTTGTCCATTTTGGACTGCATGGATTTTATAATTTCATCTACCATCTAGAATCACTTCCTCTGAATTAGAAATCAATGTACCAATTGGTTCCCCATCGATTAATTTTCTTAAATTACCAGCTTTAAAAATATCAAACACTATGATTGGCATATTATTATCCATACATAGACTGAGTGCTGTTGAATCCATTACCTTTAACCGGTGTTTGATGGATTCCATAAAAGAAACTTGTAAATACCTTTGTGCGTTTGGATCTTTTTTTGGATCCGCAGTGTACACACCGTCCACTTTGGTTGCCTTAAGAATCACTTCGCAACCCACTTCCACAGCCCGTAACGATGCAGTTGTGTCTGTAGTAAAGTAAGGATTCCCTGTTCCCCCAGCAAAAATAATCACACGATTTTTTTCTAAATGGCGAACGGCACGTCTTCGAATATATGGTTCTGCAACGGATTTCATTTCGATGGCGGAAAGAACTCGGGTAAACATCCCTTGTTTTTCGCATGCATCTTGTAAGGCGAGACCATTCATGATGGTACCAAGCATACCCATATAATCGGCAGTGGCACGGTCCATTCCAGACTTTGCTAAGGTTTCGCCGCGGATCATATTCCCACCGCCAACAACCACAGCCACTTCTAGACCTAAGTCATGAACTTCTTTGATTTGTCCGGCTAGTGAGAATGTTTTGTTGGTATCAATACCAAGTTCACCCTCACCGGCGAGAGCCTCGCCGGAGATTTTAATTAGGATGCGTTTGAAACGCGGACTAGTTCCCACCTACTTGGAACCTCGAGAACCTACCAACAGTAATGTTCTCTCCAAATTTTGCAATGGCTTCTTGGAGAAGGTCATTGATGGTTTTGGAGTTGTCACGAATTGATTTTTGGTGGATGAGACAAATCTCTTCGTAGAACTTTTTCATTTTACCAGGAAGGATTTTTTCGATTTGATCCGCTTTTTTCCCTTCTTTTTCTAGAAGAGCTTTTTGTACGTTCATTTCGTTCTCAATTTCAGATTTTGGAATGGATTCTTCGTTTACATACAAAGGATTCATCGCAGTGATTTGAAGAGCGATCTCTTTTCCAAGAGCTTCAAACGCTTCGTTGTTTGCTACGAAATCAGTTTCACAGTTGAGTTCTACAAGAACTCCTGTTTTTCCTGTTCCGTGAACATATGCGATGATTTTTCCTTCACCAGTTTCGCGACCTGCACGTTTTGCAGCTTTCGCTAAACCTTTTTCTCTGAGATATGTGACTGCTTTTTCAATGTCGCCACCCTTTTCTTCGAGTGCTTTTTTGCAGTCCATCATCCCCGCGCCCGTACGTTCGCGGAGGTCTTTGATTTGTTCGGAGCTAACTGCCAT
This sequence comes from Leptospira paudalimensis, assembly GCF_026151345.1. Classification (NCBI taxonomy): domain Bacteria; kingdom Pseudomonadati; phylum Spirochaetota; class Leptospiria; order Leptospirales; family Leptospiraceae; genus Leptospira; species Leptospira paudalimensis. Next base: position 750,252 of record NZ_JAMQPR010000001.1, on the reverse strand, counting down.
TACTCTTTACCTTCTGTAGCTTCAACTTTTACTTCTGCTTTTTTTGCTGCATCAGCATCCACAGGGATGTCTTTTGCGACTGGAGGAAGTTCATCGTCCATGATGAATTTTCCGGACTCATCGTACTCACCTTGGTATTCAAGTGCAAGTTGTTCTGCGTCCATATCTTCAGCAAAATTTGTTTGGATGACTTCGCCACCAGTTCCTTCCAGAACTGCATTTGCCATAGTATCAAGGAATAAGGAAATCGCGCGGATCGCATCATCGTTACCTGGAATTGGGTAATCGATTGGCTCTGGATCACAGTTAGTATCAATCACAGCAAATACTTTTAAACCAAGTTTTTTTGCTTCTTTGACTGCGATTTCTTCTTTTTTCGGATCAATTACAAACAGGATTTCAGGCACAACTGCCATATCCTTAATCCCACCAAGTGTTTGGCGGAGTTTTTCTAATTCGCGTTTGAGAGAAAGTGCTTCTTTTTTTGTACGAGCTTCTTGTTCGAAAGAGTTGTTCTCTTCCATTTGCTCAAGTCGTTTCAAACGAGCAATTGACTTCTTAACTGTGTTCCAGTTTGTGAGAAGTCCACCTAACCAACGGTTAGATACATAGTACATACTGCACGCTTGTGCTGCTCTTTCGATGGCACCGCGAGCTTGTTTTTTTGTTCCCACAAAGAGAACTTTTTTTCCTTGGCCAGTTAACTTTTTCAAAGCATCATAAGCTTCTTTTGTTTTTTGAACTGTCTTTTGGAGGTCGATGATGTGAATCCCGTTACGAGCCGTATAAACATAAGGACTCATTTTTGGGTTCCAACGACGTGTTTGGTGACCGAAGTGTACGCCTGCTTCTAGCAGACTTTTCATGGAAATTACTGACATACTTACCCCTTTTTTAGTGCGAGATATCCAGACGCTACAAGACCAATGATACTTGCAGGGGTTAGCTGGAACTCGACTTTAATTATATAAAGCTCAAACGATACTGGTGAATCGAACAAAAACCGTGAGAGAGTGTTTGTGCCAAAGAGTCGGTCAAGGACCACTCCAGCCACAGCTCCCGCCATCAGTCCCAAAAAAAGCACCAAAAGCAGGTTCCCCATCTGGGTTTTGTTCATCCAAAAGCACCTTTATCAAGCTTTCCTGTCAGAATTTGGAATTTGGGCAGATTGTCAAGGGGAAAGGAATTCCAGGGCCTCGAAAAGAGGTTCCCATTAGATTTCCAATGGGTTCGTCAGTAATTTCCAAAAAACTTAGGCTAAAACATTTTTTCGGGCGCACATTTCCGGCTCTCCCTCGGCGAGGGCGCTCAATCGATCCGGGGCGCTTTTGGGATCCACTGCCCTTTTTTGTTTCCAACCTGGTAGATTAGAAAGTCTGATTCATTCCAATTCCAAACCAAAATAAATTTCGTGGAATCATTTGACTTTGGATCCTGTTTAAGGCCCAAACTTGAACCAAATCTGTTGTATCCGTTTGGTTGATCACACTTCTGACAAGTTCATTGCGAATTCCAAATAATTGGGAAGGATCGGCAGTCATTCCATCCCGTTCCGAAAGATTGGTGGGCATTCGATTCGTTTCAGAATTCACAAAGTAAATTTTATCATTATCGTATAATTGAATCTCTGGTCTATGCGCATGATTGAAGGAAAGGAAAATTTGGTTCCAGAAAAACTTGATCGATGAAGTTATATCGTTTAAACCTGATTTTTGTGAATCGGGATTGTTCACCCAAACATAACCGAAACTAGTTGTCCATTCAAAGGAAACTTCCTTTTCTTTCATAAAATGATGACCCAAGGAAAACGAGGAATAATGGCTTGAATAACCCGCTTGCGTATTTGCAGAAGTTTGTTTAAAAGATTGTATCGTTGGATTCAATGATTGTTTTAACCATGGCATCTCCCACCAAATAAAATATTCATTCCAAGTATTTTTAGATGAGCGATCTTTTTTAAAATACCACCAAGACCCTACTGTGAATGTTCCAAATCTTCTAGTTTCCATTTCATAGGCAAAGGTAGTAAAGAGTCCATCGGTTCTACCAAGTCCGTTTCGTTCGGAATAAGTTTTGATTTGTGTTGGAGTGATTGCACAAGGATTTGCAAAAGGATCATTTGCCAAAGAAGGATCGCAGTTTTCCGAATAAACTGCGTTAGAAGGATCATAATAATTGGTGTTGTCATTTGGATTTGTTAAAAATTTACCAGTCCACCGATTTAAATCGATTTGATTTCCACCAGGATAGGTTTGTATCCTTTGGTCCGAATCTCGATCTCCTCTACCTTTTAATGCAATGTTTGCTTCTAATTCAAAAAAAAATCCGCTCTGATGTGAGATTCGAGCAACAGGAACATACGTATAGGCTTCTGAAATACTTTTATATGGTAGATTGTCTCGACGAGAAATATAATCTCCTGAAAAACTTTGCCCTCTCCAAACAAAGTCATTAGTAATCTCATGAGTGACTTCTATAGTAACCGAGTCCTCTTTTTTCTCCACATCATCCAATTCTTCCCTTAACATTTCATTTTTGTTTTGAGAATCCCTTCCCTTTCCTTCAGCATAGATCGTATTCGAAAAAAGAACGAGAAGGCAGATTAATTGACAAACTCGAACAATTCTATCTGTAAGTAAAAAATGATTCATAAGAATATGAGATCGATATCGAAACAGACTAAAACTTCACTTTTTAGACATATACGAAGTTTTCTTCGTTCATTTTATTTCTAAAAATTCATTACTTTTTTCCCTTCTAAATTGTATTTCCAGAGGACCCACCTGGTCCAAATAACCCACGACAGACGGGGAAGTTCAATTGGAAAATTGTAGGTTTGTTTCGATCAAACTGTTCACAAGGGAAAAATAGCACCTCACCGATGCAAACATCCAAAGATTTTTTTTCCACATAATCCGATAAAGAAGCGCAACTCTGTAATGTTTTTTGAGACTTATCGGTCGTTTTAGAACTAGTACAACTAACTGCACGTCTTGTTGTCAAATAGCCAGCAGACAAAAGATAAAAATCTGATGCATCCGGACAAATTGACTTTTTGAAGAGGAGTGCCACACTGAACTTTCGAAAGGCTTCGTCTCTTGGAATTTTCGATGTATCTAGTTCATTTTTTGTATCAAAGAATAAATCCCCAACACAATTTCCAAATAAAAGCATCACAACAGAAAGGACCAGCGTTTGTTTCATCATTTGTTTCTTCTTATTTACAAAAGTAAAATTACCTTTATCGAAAAACACGAACACACAAATACATTTTCAAAATGGATAGAATTTTGTTTTATACTTTTTTCTTACTGAAGACAATTCTGTGACACTTGTTATATGAAACTCTTACAAAAAGAATCATCGTATCAAAATACAAATAGGCAATTGTACCAATCTCACCAAATCACTAAAAATCAAACACACAATTGGCCTTGGTACATTCAAGTTTCAACATTTACCTGGACATGAACAACGTCATTGAAATCTATAACTTTATCGTGAAACAATCATTTCAATTCCAAAATATGATTTAAAATTCGATACACCATCAAATTGATATTCCATAAATAATAAAAACCAAATTTATTGCGAACATTTTTATAATTCAATAGTCTAATATGATTATAATCATTTTACATCGAATTGTTTTGTTATTTTTTTTATAGAAAAACCCTTGCCTTCAATTTTTATCCTGATCCTATAGATTCCATGAGACTGATCCTCGTATCCAACAGGTTACCAGTCCAGTGGGATGGGACTCCCAATGTAGGCGGACTGGCCACTGGACTTTCTAGTTTTCTTTCTCACTGGAAATCACAAGGCAATGAAATTCTTTGGGTAGGCTGGCCTGGCAAATCTATACCCGAAAAAGAACAAAATCATTATGCAAATCAAATGCATAATGAACACGGAACCATACCTGTTTTTCTGAAACAAAAGTTAGCTGATTCTTTTTATAATGGTTTTTGTAATAAAACCATTTGGCCATTATTTCATTATTTCACAGCACACTGTGAATTTTCTGATTCAACCTTTAACTCCTATGAAGAAGCAAATGAAGAGTTTGCAAAGAAGATTCGCGAAATTTACCAACCTGGGGATTGGGTTTGGGTTCACGACTACCATTTGTTTTTATTACCCGGGATACTAAGAAACGAATTTCCGAATATCCTAATGTCATTTTTCTTACATATCCCCTTCCCTACATTTGAAATCTTTCGTTTGTTACCAGAAAGGTTTCGAACTAAGATATTAAAGGGATTACTTGGTGCCGATCTCATCGGATTCCATACACAAAGTTATACCCAATACTTTCTTAGAACACTCCTGCGGTGTTTAGGAATTGAAAACGAACGAGGGATCATTTATTTCCAAAACCACCTTACAAAAACTGGTGCATTCCCCATGGGAATCAATGTGGAACAATTCTCTAAGTATGCGAATTCAAAAGAATGTGATACGATTGCAAATCAAATCAATATTAACCACAAAAACTTAAAACAAATCCTTTCTGTAGATCGACTTGATTACACAAAAGGTGTTTTACAACGGTTAAATGCATTTGAATTATTTTTAAAACAAAATCCAGATTGGATCAAACGATGTAAACTCGTATTGGTTTTAGTTCCTTCCCGTACCGATGTATCCTCTTACCAATCCATGAAACGAGCAATTGATGAAAAGGTGGGTGCTATTAATGGAAGTTTTGGAACTTTAGACTGGACACCGATTTTATACCAGTACAAAGGATTCCCATTTGAAGAATTGGTCCCTTTGTATAAGAATACACATGTGATGCTTGTCACTCCCTTCCGAGATGGGATGAATTTAGTGGCGAAAGAATTTTTGGTCTCTCAAAAAAACGGGATGTTAGTTTTAAGTGAAATGGCTGGTGCTTCGGCAGAATTACCAGAAGCCATTCTCGTCAATCCAAATGATGTAAGTGGTATGGCAAATGCGATTAAAGAAGCCATTGAAATTGAAGAATCAGAAATTTTAAAAAGAAACGAAGTGATGATATCTCGCTTAAAGGAAAATTCGGTCATGGATTGGGCGAATAAAATTTATATCGAGACTGAAGAGACGGCCAAACGAAATCTCAATTTCCAAACCAAATCTATATCTCCAAAATCAGATGTTCTATTACCAAAGTCGAATCGTCCCATATTCATTTTCTTTGATTATGATGGTACTTTGGTCCCATTCCAATCCTTACCCCATTTAGCAATACCGTCAAAAGAACTTATAGAATCCTTATTACAACTTTCGAAATTTTCAAACGTCTCGATCGCCATTATTAGCGGCAGGGATCGAAAATTCCTAGAATCAATTTTCACTGATTTGCCCTTACATCTGATCGCCGAACATGGAGCATGGCATAAACCTCCGGATTTAACCGAGTGGAATTCTTTATTTCATTCCAATGTGGATTGGAAAAAAGAAATAAAATCACATTTAGATGAATTTACCAAACGTGTTCCAGGATCTTTTACCGAAGAAAAAGAATATTCTTTGGTATGGCATTTTAGAAATGCAGATCCAGACATCGGACTCAATGCCGCAAGAGAGATGTTAGATGAACTCTCGCAAATCTCATCTAACAGTGGCTTTTTTGTACAAAGAGGCAATAAAATCATCGAAGTGAGAGAATACGGAACTGGGAAGGGAAAAGCTGCGAGAAAAATTCTTCCTGACATAGAACAAGAAACTTTTGTTTTTGGTGATGATACGACGGATGAAGATATGTTTCGCGAAATACCAGAAAATGCAATTACAGTCAAAATCGGTAAATCAGAAACAATAGCTAAATACAGGTTTCATAACACAGAAGATGTCCATTCTTGGATAGGAAGTTTAATCAATCACTTAGAAGCTGTAGGATCAAATGCAACATAAATATAATACAGGTATCATTGGGAACGGTAGTTTTATCTCACATATCAATTCGTCTGCTGAAATTGTTTGGATGTGTTGGCCTTACTTTGATAGCTCACCCATTTTTGGGAATTTGATGGATGAAAAATGTGGGAATTTTCAAATTCTGCCAAACACTAAAGTAACCAAGAACTCTCAAGTTTATTTAGAAAATACAAATATACTAAAAACAGAAATCCATACTGAATCGGGATCATTTGCAGTGATCGATTTTGCACCAAGATACTATCAAAATGGAACCCTCCGATGCCCGCGAAATTTATATCGAAAAATAGTTCCGCTGACGGGTGATGTTAAGATAAAAATTCTATTAAACCCTACATACGATTTCGGAAATCAAACATTAGAACCAAAAATAGTCGCTGAACAAATTGTTTACGAAACAAAAGAATTCCAGGTTTATATTCAATCCAATGTTTCCTTAAATCAAATATTGAAAGAAAAAGAATTTATTCTCAATCAACCTATTTACGTATCTCTTTTAGAATCAGGAGAAATCAAAAGTTCCCTTTCCGAATTTGTCGAAGCAGAATTCACAAAAACCAAACATTATTGGCAAAACTGGGTGAAACATTGTACCATTCCCAACTTCGCCCAAAAACAGCAAATTCGTTCAGCTCTCTGTTTAAAACTTCACCAGTTCCAAGAAACAGGTGCCATCATTGCCGCATCAACTACGAGTTTACCAGAATCGCCGAATTCAGGAAGAAATTGGGATTATCGATTTTGTTGGTTACGAGACGGTTTTTACACTTTATTAGCGTTAACTAATCTTGGCCAATTCGAAGAATTAGAAAAGTATTCACAATATATCAGCAACCTAACACCAACAGAAGATGGCCGATTCCAGCCATTGTATAGTATATTTGGCGAATATTTATTAGAAGAGAAAATTTTAGATTTACACGGGTATTTAGGAAACAAACCAGTTCGGATTGGTAATTCAGCATATACACATAAACAAAATGATGCTTATGGACAAATCCTCTTATCACTACTGCCTTTGTATTTAGATGAAAGGATTCCTGAAAAAAATAGATTTCATAATTTAAACTTGATTCAAAATATTTTAGATCAAATTGAAATCACAATGCAAGAACCAGATGCAGGTCTATGGGAATTTCGAAATTTCTCACAAAAACATTGTTATACATTTTTGTTTCACTGGATTGGTGCCAAAGCAGCAAAAGAAATCGCCCTCAAACTAGAAAAACAAAACTTATTGGAAAAAGCTGAACGATTGATGAAAGACGCTGAATTCAATATCGAATTGTGTTTTAATGAAGAACTTGGATGTTATACTCAGGCACAAGGGAAAAAGGACTTAGATGCCAGTTTATTACAACTCATCACTTTAGGTTATTTGGATCCACATTCGGAGAAAGCGAAATCACATATCAAAGCAATAGAATCACAATTAAAAACCAAAGAAGGATTTATCTACCGTTATCTCCATAAAGATGATTTCGGAAAACCAGAAACTACTTTTTTAGTTTGCACGTTTTGGTACATCGAAGCATTGGCTTGTATGGATCGACTGGAAGAAGCAATTCAGCTATTTGAATTTGTATGTGAACATTCCAATCATGTTGGTTTGTTTAGCGAAGACATTGAATCAAATTCGGGAAACCAATGGGGAAATTTTCCACAAACCTATAGCCATGTGGGTCTTGTAAATGCAGCACATAAAATTGCTTCAAAACGGACTAAAAGTTTATTTTGGTAATTTTTTCGGAAAATGAAAAACATATTTTTCTGATCAGACTCGATCATACCTAAATTCAAATTCATATTTTTCAGTTGAATTTTTTTTATTTCATTTAATACTAATGTTCCCGGCTTCCCAATGAAAGAAAACGAAGACATCACTTTAGAGGAGGCAAAAGAAAAAATAGCCTACTTAGAAAATCTTCTAAAAGAAAAAGACCAAACCACATATAAAACTTTTTTTGACCAAGATGAAGATGCCGTTGTTGTTTTTGATTTGGAAAGCCAATTATTCATCGATTGTAATGCAAAGTTAACAGATATATTAGGTTTTACTAAAAAAGATTTGTTAAGTTTATCCGTGATAGAAATTAGTCCCAAGTTCCAACCAAATGGACAACCTTCTCCAATATTAGCAGAATTTTATATAGAAGAAGGATTCAAAAAAGGAAATGTAAAATTTGATTGGGTACATTTAAATCGCGATGGTGAAGAAGTTTACTGCGAAGTCAAACTCTACAATTACATTTCAGAAGATGGGAAACGGATTGCACGAGGAGTCATTCAAAAAAAAGACCAACTCATTGAACTACAAAAAAAGTTAGGAGAAAAAGAAAAACTACTCACCAAAGTTACCAAAACTCTTCCCGCCATCATTTACATCCAAAACTTAGCAACGGATGAATTTTTATACCTAAACAATAGCATAGAAAGTTTTTTAGGATTTGAAGTTGAACCTATCCTCAACTATGAATACCTAATCCAAAATATTCTACACCCTGACGATCTTCACCTCATAGACGCGCATTCAAAAAGAATGTTAGAAGAAAAAAATACCGATATATACGTGTTAGACTTTCGAGTTTTCCATAAAAATGGAAACATCCATTGGTTTCGTGTTTGGGAAACCAATTTTTCATTTAATAAAGAAGGAATTCCGACGGAAGTATTGGGTATTGCCCAAGACATCACTTCTACGAAAAAAATTGAATTACAACTAAAAAAACAAAACGAATTAGGTGAAGAGATACGAAGGATTTCAAAATCTGGTGTTTGGGAATGGACAATTGAGTCAAATCAAATGTTTTGGACCCCTGATTTGTATTATTTACTAAACGTAAATCCAAATCATTTTTCACCCACCATACATTCGTTAATCGAATTTTTTGCAATTGAAAGCCAAGAGACATTAAACCAAGCTTTAACAAAGGCAAGGATCGAACATTCTCCCTTTGATTTAGAATTAGAAATCAAAGGGAATCCCAAAATATGGGTAAAGGTGCAGGGAAAATTCATTTTGTCAGAAAGAAACGGTCCCATCATCATTGGAAGCATTGAAAACATAGATGAAACGAGAAAAAAAAGAATCGCTCTTTTGGAAAATGAAGCAAGGTTCCATAAAGTTGCCGATCAAACAGGACTCATCATTTATGATTACGATATCAATGAAGATAAAATCACATGGGATGGAGCAATCAAATCAGTACTTGGGTATGAAATCGAAGAATTCAATCATTTGGATATTAATGGATGGCTAAATCTCATTCATCCAGATGACAGAATGTTCACCAAAGAATTACTAGCTGATGCAATCGGAACCAAAAGTCCATACCATGCTTTTTATCGTCTTAGGAGAAAAGACAATACCTACATCCCAATAGAGGATAGAGGTACATTCATCGGAACTGATCTTACAAAATCAACAAGACAGGTAGGTGTTTTAGAAAATGTATCTGCAAAAATTGAGTTTGAATCAAAACTAGAAAGTAAAGAAGAAAGATTCCGCAATTTTTATAACTTTGCAAGCGAAGCTATTATCATCACGGAAGGAGATAAGATAGTAGATGCAAATCTTGCTTTTAAAAAATTATTTGGATATGATTCATTCCAAAAAGTTTCCATTAAAGATATCATTGCAGATCCTCTTTGGGATGGTTTGGGAAAAAAAGAAAAAAGTTTTTCATTAGAAGGCATCAAAAAGGACGGAACCTTAATCCCAATCCAAGTAAATAAAAAAGAAATAGAAGAAGGCAAATGGATTCTTTCTTTTATCGACCTAACATTGATCAATGAAGCAGAATCAATCAAAAAGGCACTTAGAGAAATCCAAGCAAAAAATAATCTGATTATCACACAAAAACTTGAATTAGAAAAAACATTAGAAGAACTAAAAATCACACAATCACAATTGATCTTAAATGAAAAAATGGCATCACTTGGCCAACTCATTGCAGGAATCGCACACGAAATCAACAATCCAATGGGAGCCATACAAGCATCAAGCCAATTGATCTTAGAAAACATTAAAAATCAGATCATCAACCAAGAAAATATCATTCAATTGTTATCATCCAAACCAAAAGGAAAACGTGAAATTTATTTTAATTGGATGGTTGATTCTTTTTTGAAACGAAACCATTTACATGGATCAGAAGCGAGAAAACAAAAAAAGTTGATCCGAGAAAAATTGGAATCATTGGGTTGTAAAGATCCTGATTTTGTAGCAGAGGAAATTGTTGATTTAGGAGTTCAAAACTGTTTATACATGATAGAACACTTATGCCATGAGGAAGATTTTTTAGATTTTTTTAATTATGGGATGGATTACATTCATACAACACAAAATCTAAATTCAATCCTTGAATCAATCCAACGAGTTTCAAAAATTCTTTATGCTCTAAAAAACTTTTCACATTTTGATAAACAAGGGGAAAAAATTGAAACCGACCTGGTGTCAAATATTGAGACTGTTTTAATCCTTTATAATAGCCAAATCAAAACAGGTATCGAAGTGATTCGCAATTACCCTGATTCTCCAATATGGATCCGCTGTTTTCCAGATGACTTAATCCAAGTTTGGACAAATTTAATCTTTAATGCCATCCAAGCAATGTCATACAAAGGAACTCTTACCATCACAATCAAAAACGAATCAGCAAACCAAGAAGGAACCAAATGGATCGATGTAATGATCCAAGATACAGGTTGTGGGATCAAAGAAGAAATTAAAGATAGGATATTCGAACCATTTTTCACCACAAAAGAGTTAGGTGAAGGAAGTGGATTGGGCTTAGACATTGTAAGACGAGTGATCTTCAAACACAATGGAAAAGTTTCTGTTGATTCCATACCTGGCAAAACAACTTTTAAAGTTTCTCTCCCTCTATAAAATTTGATAATTCATTCAAAATTAAGATTGAAATCGAACGAAATCTCATAAACTCCTTTGCACAATGTTGCATTTTCTTCTCAGCTTACTCCCTTGGACTAAAAAAGAATGGTCTGATTTTTGTGCCGATCTGGCTCCTCTTCTGGGTTTATTTATTTTTTCATCAGAACCTAGAAATATCATGATCGCACTGTATCCCGAACTTTATTTTGTTTTTGGTTTTGGAATGTTAAGACTCATATCCTGTGCTATTTTTGCTGCCATCCAACAGGGTAAAGAAGCTGGTTTACAAGATTTGGAAATTCCAAAACCAGTCATTGGAAAAATATTTTATTTTATCTTTGTACCTTTTTTTGGTGTCATCCTATTCATTGCACTACTTTGCATCATAAGTTTACTCATTGGTTTTAATTTTTTCTTTTATATGATGATTGAACTCTTCTTGAGCGTTGCAACCACAGGTGTATTGGAAACTAATTTTAATTTTTTAACTCTTTACCAATCACTCAACACCAAAGAGCAGTATTATATTTGGGGGATCTTTTTATTTACATTGTATCGTTATTTACCAAAACTTTTTGATTTTTTTGAATCAAAAGCATATAAAAAATACAATGAATCTTGGGCTTGGGTGGCGATGGGTACACCAAAAATCCCAAAACATAACCAATTCCAACGGATGTTACAATCATTCAGAGCACTAATAGGTGCAGATAATAATCCATCTGAGCTTTGGGAATATACACCTTTGTTCTATTTTGGATTCTTATTTTTTTATTTCGGTGCACTCATACTAATGATCAAACTTCCAGTATCAGGACCTATTATCACACTCGTAATCAAAGCATTTGTTGAGATGTACTTTTTCCGTTTATTTAAAGAAATTCCCAATCAGGAAATGGAAACAAAATCATAATGAAGGCAATCCACTACTTTTACTTATTCCCAAAAACCATTTTTAACCAATTCATACGCAAAATCTTTTCCGATGCCAATACTTGCTTCTGTTATCAAAGCTAAACGATTATACTCTAGATAGGGATTCATTTTGAATCCTTATGATTCAACCTGATTTGGATGACTAGTTTTGATTTTACATTCAATACCGCCTCATCGAAGGTAGGTGGTCCGAATGTATGTATAGGTGGATTCCTTGAAACTCCCCAAGGTTCTTTTGGCAAACCAATGAATGTTGTGTCCATTTTTCCGTTTCGATTTAAGTCTTCTAACACAGAAACTGCATACTGTTTATCCGGGATCCCTTTAAATTGGCAGGTAGTTTTCTGATGATTAGTTTCCACTCCCACAATTTTATAACTTGCAAGTTTTTCATCTGAAAGAAATCCATTTTCCGTTTCATACAATGCACACAAAATCACTGATTGATTGGATTTACGATTCAGTATCTCCACTTCCAAATCACCTGCGAATAACGAAAAAAAAGGGAAAAAGAAAATTATCCCAAATAATCCTATGACCAACTGCATTCCAAGACTCCTTTGTTGCCAGTGACAACATTGTTTACATTGTCAACATTTAGGGCGTATCCATAACCCCGTCAAACTTTTTTTATATTTTTTTTCAAACCGAGGGAATGGATTTCCAGAGATATGGGTGAAGAGAGTCTTCTTAGGCACGAAAATACCAACCACTAAAATGTTTTCACTTCACATTTAAGAGGTTGGCATTGTCATTCATAGATTCTTATTTTCTAGAAGCCAAAAGATAGGAAGCACTGTCTTCATAAAAATGATAGGAAATAATTTTTCCATCTTTTAATTCAACCTTGAGTGCCCAATCACTTTGGAATGGTTTGCCTGTGTCTTTGATGATATGGAGGAAAGATCCACTAGCATAAGCGACATTCCCTTTCCCAACGATGTTTTCTACTTGGAATTGTTTTGTATCAAATTCTTTTCCCATATTGGAAAGAAAATCTTCCACACCTTTGAGTCCTTGGTAAGATCCATATAACTGACCTTCGTTTCGACTTCCAGTACGAACTGCTGTGATGACAGTTTTCTCATGAAAACAACTGATAACTCCTGCCATATTTCCTTTCCCAAATTCGTTAAAAAACGTTTCCAATACCTTATCACTGGAAATTCGGCTTGTTTTAGCGAATACCCCTACACTTCCCAACACCAATGTTGCCAACAACAATACAGGCCTCATACTAACTCCTTTAATTACGATACTATTGGTATCGAATATCAACACTGATAGTATCGAAATATAATTGACGTCAATCCATTTTTTATAAAGATTCCCCTATGGTTCAGAAAAAAAATACATTCAAAACACAAGGAAGACCCAGATCGGAAGATTTGGAACCAATCGTATTAAAAGTTACCTATGAAATGTTAGCAAAAAAAGGGTATTATGGTTTTTCATTGGATGAAATTGTCTCCAAAACTGGCATTGCAAAAACTACCATTTATAGAAGATGGCCCAATAAGGCAAAATTAGCAATGAGTTCCGTTTCTCATTTAATCTCACCTTTTTTGGAGTTCCCAACTAACGAACCATTTAACAAAGCCCTAATCAATCAAATGGAATCCTTATCAAATTTATTTAATGGAAAATTTGGAAAAGTAATCGCAACTTTGATAGGTGCAGGCCAACAAGATCAGGAACTTTCTGAGTCCGTCCTGAAAGAATATTTATTACCAAGAAGATTGGCCGCAAAAGTTTTTTTTGAAAATGCAATCAAAACTAAACAAATCAAACCATTAAGTGACGATGACATAGAAGTTTGTATGGACATTCTTTATGGAACTTTGTACTTCCGGCTATTGCTGAAACACAAAAAACCTATTTTTTCTGATCTTAAACCTTGGTTAGAGTTATTTTTAGAAACACTTAAGAAATAACACTGATTCAATGATTTTCTTCTTTTTAATTTAGAATCTTTCAGGTATCATCGTTTGCATGAAACGAACTCAGTTTATCTCAATACTCTCTTTCATTGTCTTCCAATCATGTGTTGTTTTCCAAGCAACCAAGGTACCTTCTAATAATTTAAAAGGAACATTAGAAGGAGATGTTTCTAAATCACCCAAAATTGTATTTTTAGGTGATAGTATTACTCATGGTCGAGTGAGTTATGATTATGTCGAATCAATCAGGAAAAATCCAAAGTTGGCAAATGCATTAGTTGTTAATGAAGGGATCAACAGTCGATTGACAGTACAAATCCTAGAACAACTCGATTCTGTAATCAAACTACAACCAGATTATGTTTTTATCATGATAGGAACCAATGATTTAAAAGCAACATTATCAAAAGAGGAATATGATCAATATGCAAGTTTATGGGATTTAAAAGAACCAGTTACTGAAGATAGTTTTGTTCAGAATCTAACAACAATTGTGAGGAGAATCCAAAATGTAACCAAATCAAAGATCATTCTTTTTTCTCCTCCAATTTTAGGCGAAGATCCGAATTCCATTCCATTTTTAAGATCCAAACGTTTTGCAGAACTTACAAAAGAAGTCGCTACAAAACAAAAAGTAATGTACAAACCACTCCATGAAACTTTAACAAAAGGTTTGTTATCGGTACAAAATCTCAAGAAAACACCTTATGTCAAAAGTACTTGGAACATGTATTGGACAATTTTAAAGTATTATTCCACTACATCCTCTTGGAATGATTTAGGAGAGGCTAACGGATATTATTATCTAACTGACGCAATCCATTTGAATGAACGTGGTGGCCAAGTAGTTGAAACAATGGTTTTAGAAACTTTGATTTCAGAAAGAATATAAAATTCTACTAATACATTCAATTCCAACATCCAGGAGATTTATGTCGGAAATCCCTGGATTCATTTTTGAATCTGCTAAAAAACGAAAGCCTTCTCTCCAAATTTAAGGAGTACTACGAAGCATTTTAGGCATCGTAATCTTTTCTTTCTAGACAAAATTTCGTTTCCACCCGTACAAACAAAGGAATCTCAGAATTCTACGATAATTTTCGTCTCTTACATTGAGGAAGAAACATGGCTATAGAAACAGATGAAATACAGAAATTTGAAAGAACGTTATTCCGAAAAGGTGTTTCTCTCATCGTTTTTACTAAGTATGGGTTAGGAATTATTTTCCTTTTAGGTGTTGCCTCCAATTATGCGACTAAAAGTTTTTTACCCAATTTGATAGGTTCCCTGATTTATTTAGTCAATGCCATCATACCAGGTTATTTACTCAAAAAAGAAAAAGAAATTTCGAAACGAATGGCGGCATCCATAGTCTTTATCGATTTGATGATCATCGTGTGTTTTTTCTATTTAGATATTTATAATAATTATACAAAAGCAGATGCTAGTAACACATTAAGTACGGGAATATTTTACATCATCTTCATCTTTATCGCTATCTATTCCAGTTTTTTATTTGATACTAAATTGGTGATGACGATCGGTATAGTATCAACTTTTTTGTATATCGGTGGGATTTATTTGTCCCATTCATTAGGTTCTGTTTTTATTCCAAAACCATTCCCAGAAATGTTAAGAGCCAATCATATCATTGTCACCACAGAAGTTCAGAAGATTATCTTCTATTTTGGCGTTATTTTTAGTTTACGATTCGTAGTTTCTTTGATGAGAGAAATGCAAAATGACCTAAAAACTAAGTTAAAAGAAAGTTTAGATAAACAATCAATTATCACAAACAAATCACATCAGTTAGAAAAATCAGCAAACACTCTCGCCTTATCTGTAGACAAATTACAGTCCATGTCTGACGAACTCCACAACCAATCGCAAAACCAAGCAGCATCGGTCGAAGAAATTTCCGCATCCGTTGAAGAACTTTCTTCATCTGCGATTAGTTCTGCAAACTTGGTAGAAGACCAAGTCACACGGGTCAAAATTGTAGATCAAAACTTTTTATCTCTCCAAAATATAAGTGAGAGTGTGAAAACTAAAACAATGCAAATTGCAAAGGATGTCAGTATTTCTGCTGATTATAGTAAAAAAGTAAAAATTTCTTCAGAAGAATTAAACGGCATCTATTCAGAACTCAACCAAGCATTTTCGAAAGTCGAAGAAATCAACCAAATGATGTCAGAAATTGCCGACCAAACCAACTTACTCGCGTTAAATGCCTCAATCGAAGCTGCACGTGCAGGTGAACACGGTAGAGGTTTCGCAGTTGTTGCTCAAGAAGTAGCTAAATTGGCGGAACGTTCGCAGTCCAATGCAGGAACAATTGCAAAAATTGTAAAGGACGCTGGACTAAAAATTAACGAGGGCACTCGATTCTCCAAAGAAGTGAAATCGCAAGTAGAAAATCAAAATAACGAATTGTTACGGATTGAAAGCGAAATTTTAGGTTTAGAGGGACATGTGACAGAACAAGAAGTCCTGAACCTAAAACTCAGAAATACGTTCTCAGAACTCCATGTCCTTTCCGAACAAATTGGAATCATCGCACAGGAACAAATGACAGGTAGTAAGGAGATCAACCGTGCGATTTCTGTCATCGACGAAACTACGCAAAAACTCGCGGATTCAGTTGAACTCCTCTACGAAGAGATCAATGAAATCCACTCACAGGCAAAACAATTGAATATCGTTTAGGGATTTAGATGAGATGAATTCAGTTCGTAACTAAAACCTGTCTTTACAACTTCGAATCCTTCTAGATTTTTGGGATATTGGCAATAAATTTCTCGCAGAAGTGAAATCGGAAATGATCAAATCCCATACATCTCATAGGCCTAGGAATGGCCAACGTATCGAAGATACGATAATGGACCTTCTCGAAGAAGATCCATACAATGAAGAATTACTCATTCAAAAATTACAAAAAAACCAATTTCAAAACCAAGACCATTCCCAGATTTACTCTGCTGTTTTGAAGGTGTTAACCTCGCTCGACATTCCAGAATCGGATTCTAAAGAGATTTGGAACGAAGTTTTAGAAAACAAAAACAAACTCTCAAACTGTTTAAAACGTCCTGTTGGTTTTCGTGTTGCACTGCTTGATTATTTTATCAATCAAACCCATAAAATTAAAAATCCTAAAATCATCGAACTACGTTTATTTGCTGAAACTGAAAAACTTATCTTGGTGGATGAACTGACTAGGTTATACAATCGTAGGCATTTTGAAACAGCACTGGTTCGAGAATTTAAACAATCCACACGGTACAATCAGAATCTTTCGTTACTCGTGATCGATATTGACGATTTTAAAAAAATTAATGATACATATGGTCATTTGATGGGAGATGAAATCCTAAAACAAGTTGCCAATAAAATCGCAACGAGTTTAAGAATGGAAGACACTGCATGTCGTATTGGTGGTGAAGAATTCGCAATCATATTCCCTCAATCAAATGAATCACAAGCACTCATCGCTTCCGAAAAATTATTAGAAGCATGCAGAACCATTCAAATCAGCGGTAAACCTGTTACAATTAGTGGTGGGCTTGTTTCTTTTCCTGAAAAAGTAAAACGATGTGAAGATATGTATGATTTTGCTGATAGAGCTTTATATACAGCAAAAGATTCAGGTAAAAATCAAATCGTTGTGTATTCCAACGAAAAAAGAAGTAGTTTACGATTTGAAGCAAACTTAGAATTGTTTTGTGTTTTACCAAATAGAACCATTCGTTCTATTTCAAAAAATATTTCAATTACTGGAATTGCATTTGAGACAGAAGATGATTTACTGGTGAACGAACCCATATCTGTGTTATTACGCGAATCCGACTCCAAACATGAAATCAGTGCAAAAATCAAAGTTGTTCGTAAACAAAAGATAGGTGAAAACAATTACAGATTAGGTGCGGAATTTGTCGATTTATCAAACGAATCGCAAAACAAATTAGCAGATCTTTATTCACTACACCAATTTAAAGCGAAGAGCCCGATTGGTGTAGGTTCTTAAACTAGTTAACGTGAGTTAGGCATATCTGATAATCCACCTGCATTGATGACGGAAGAAAATCCACTCGCCGATAATATTTGTTTTGCCCTTTCACTTCTTGCACCAGATCGACAATAAACAACAATTTTAGATTGTTTGTTTTTGAATGTACCTAATTCCATAGGTAATACATCAACAGGAATGTTGATGGCTCCTGGAAAATGACCTTCCGCAAATTCAGACTTAGTCCTTACATCAACAACAACTGCCCCTTCCTGAATCCATTCTTGAACCATTTGTTTATCTCCTTTTGATTGAATTTTTTTTACAAAAACGAAGAGGAATCCAATGATCACTCCCACTATTACAAATGTTTTCATAATTACCTCTTTTTTCCATTTTTTAGTTGCCATGGAATGAGTCAAGAAAAACTATATACCATAGGGGGTATGGTATTATCCCTTACGGGACCTCGCCTACATTAAATTGGAGTTGAATGAATGATCGGACTAAGGATAATCAAACCATGGTGACTACTGACGTGAACAATGAAATCGAAATCAAACCACTTTATGATATAGAATCAGGGACTTGGACTTATTTATTACTCGAAAAATCTGCAAAGCAGGCAGTCCTGATTGACCCAGTTCTTGAGAAGTTAGAAAGAGATTTAGACTATTTAGTTTCGATGGGATTTCAATTGGTTGCGACCATCGAAACTCATATGCATGCAGACCATATAACGGCTGCAGGTGAGTTACGAGATCAAACCGGATGTGAAGCTTATGCACCTCATTTATCTGGAGCTGAATGTGCGACTCATTTTTTAAAAGACAAAGATGTGTTACAAATTGGGAAACTCTATCTAGAAGTAATCCACACACCAGGTCACACCCCTTGTTCGATTTCTTTACTTCTCAATGGAAAATATGTTTTTACCGGAGATGCTCTTTTTGTTAGAGGTTGTGGCAGAACAGATTTCCAAGGTGGAAGTGCCGAAGAATTATACAATTCAATTACCAATAAATTATTCCAACTACCAAACGATACAGTTGTATTTCCTGGACATGATTATAAAGGGTTTGTTTCTACAACGATTGGTGAGGAAAAAAATTGGAATCCGAGAATCGCAAAAAAATCGTTGGAGGAATTTAAATCAATTATGGACAATTTAAATTTACCAGAACCAAAAAAAATACACGAAGCAGTGCCTGCGAATCGTGCTTGTGGGAAAGTTGTATGAGTATCGGAATTTTATTTTTACTATTAGGAATTGGAGCGGGAGTTCTCGGAGGACTCGTTGGGATTGGTGGTGGTATTTTATTAGTTCCTGCTCTTGTGTATTTTTTTGACTTCAATCAAAAATTAGCACAAGGTACAACATTAGCTGCGATGGTACCACCAATTGGAATCGTGGCAGCTTACATATATTATACGAGAGGAGAAACAAATTTATTTGCTGCAGCTCTCATTAGTGTAGGATTTATATTAGGGAGTATCTTTGGTGCAGGGGCAGCTTCAAAAATCGATACGAGTGTACTTTCTCGATTTTTTGGAATCTTCACGGTGATCGTTGGGCTTAAAATGGTATTTTTCCCGAAATAAAATTGATAAAAATATCGTTGCACGAACATCTGAATCAATTTTTCATTCAATGGTGTTCGGATTTTATATTGCACTTTTTTGGTTCTTAATTCGATTTCTTTTTTATGGAATTAGTTTTCCTGAAGTGTTCATCCCACCCATCACATTTCTTTTTTGGTGGAATTTGGTATTCACTTCCCTTTGGCTCATATTAATTCTAATTGTAGTGATTGGATTTTTGGGAGTTTTACTTCGGATTCCCATTTTAGGCATCCTCGTACAAGGGATTCGAAACCAAGTTGCAGAAATTGGATGGATTTCTTTTTTAAAAAACCGAACATTCATTTGGCTTCTAAGCCAAACATTCGTTTTAGTTGGTTCCTTTTATTTTCTCCATTCCAAAGACAATAACCAAACGATTCTTTTCTTCTGTTTAAGTCTCATTCTTTTCGGTTATTATTTAAAACAAAAATTCCACAAACCCTTGGCACAGTTTTCGGGAAACAATCGAATTTTCATTTACCAAAATGGGATGGAAACGCCAAATTCGAGAGATCATTTCCCATATGAAAAAGATGTCACACCTCCATAGGACTCATTCAGCTTCCTTTTGAAAAGATTTTACGACTAAAATGCGATGGGAACTATCTAACCAATATGACCTTCCTTCCCAAGCGATCTATGTACCCTCTTCCTTACTTTCCAATTTTGGCAATGGCTGTTTTTTATTTGTTTTGCGGTCCTGTTACGGAAACTTCGAAGGTGGAGTCAGTGCCACTGACCACAAAACCAGGTCAAAAAATTGCAGTATTTGCCGAAGGTTGTTTTTGGTGTTCCGAACATATTTTTGAATCCATTCCTGGTGTAGTCAATGTGACTTCTGGTTATGCAGGTGGACACACAGATAACCCAACTTACGAATCAGTAAATACAGAAACAACTGGTCATGCGGAATCAGTATTCATCATATACGATCCATCTAAAGTGAGTTATGCGGAATTATGTAGAGTATTTTTTCTCTCACATGACCCAACAACAAAAGACAGGCAAGGACCAGATGTTGGGTCTTCCTACCGTTCCATACTCTTTTATTCCAATGATGAAGAATTTAAAACAGCAAAGGAAATCCAAAAAGAAATCCAATCAAAGAACATTTGGAAAGGAAATTTTGTAACAGAATTTCAAAAGTTAAAACATTTTTATCGAGCTGAAGGATATCACCAAGATTTTATTCAAAACAATCCCAATCAATCGTATGTTTTAGCTGTATCCATTACGAGATATAATGAATTTGAAAAACGATACCAAGCTTATCAAAAAACTTTGAGGTTCAATTCTCTACCATAAGAATGGCAAATGATAGATTCTGTATAGAATGAAACTTTTTAGTCTGCTGAGTATTGTTCTTTAATTTTTGTACGAAACGAATCAAACTCTGATTTAGATTGGAACTTACATACCTTGAGAATCTCCGCAGGAATTTCAGAGGACTTAGCTTCCTTTGCATTGATGGCAATCATCATATCACTTAGATAAATAGGATAAATAATATCAATATACACATCATCTACCAGTAGTGGTCGATGGTGGTATTCCATTGCCTTTGTATAAAGGATAGGGAAACCCCATTTTTCACCTACCATTGCTCCTAATTTAGAATGAGTGATTCCTATCGCAGACTCTTCCATACTAATTGTTGAGGCAATTTCACGCGAAGTTGAAAACGTTTTGATTTTGTTCATGTGGTGTTTGTCAAATGATAACAACAATATTTCGCCAATGTCATGTAAGAGTGATGCCGCAATTAAGTTACTGAGGTCTGATTTGTTTAACTCCATCCTTTGGCCAATTGACTTACAATAAAATGCCGATTCATTTGATTTTTCCCAAATTGCTGTAAACGCAGGGAACTTATCTTCTAACATTTGTTTGGTTGCCAAACTATACAAAAGAGTTTGTAATTCTTTTAGACCAATTAACTGAATGGCACGATCTAAACTTTCTACCCTACCTCCTCTTCTAAATGCAGCTGAATTAGAGAGTTTTAAGATATTAGCTGATAATGCAATATCACGTTTGATCATTTCAGCAATGGTTCCAATACTGGAATTTGGTTTGTCGATTGCGTCCTGAATATCTTTGATCGATTTAGGGAACGTAGGGAGATTGTCGATTTGAGAAACTATATGATCTATTTTCTCTAACTGTTGATTTTCCTTAGAAACTTTTGCAGGAATATCAATCATAAATACTGTCTTGTTTTCGCCAGATTCAAACTTAAAAGCTGATTCACCAAGACCATCATTTTTTAACATCATGAGAGTCATGATAAGACCAAGGCCTGCACCTTCCTGATCGTTTGACATATCCATAAAAGCATCCGCTAAATCATTGTATGTTTTAGCCTTAGATATTCTTTCTTTGATTCTCTCAGCTTCGATAGGTGTCAACTGGACATTATTCATAATTCGAATTCGCATTAAACTTCTATTATGGATAAAGGATACGAAAACACCGTAGTTATTTTTTTGAAGAGATTCTTCTATCTCATCTCTGTTTTCAATATAAGTAGATTTGAATTCATTAATTATAGATTCGTATTCTTTTTCATCGGTAATGTCTGTTGAATTATTTTTAAAAAATACACGTTTGGCATTGGCTTTGATTGCATTCGTAACAGTTTCTTTCATTGCTGCGAGAACCGAATCTCTAACAATAATTAGGTCCAATTGTAATAAAAATCGATCAAGAGTTTGGTATAATGTATTTTCTACTTCATCAGTGATTTGAAAAAATTTAAAATGGAAAGGAGTATTTTCAACAATAGGATGATTGATATCTTCAATATTGGTATGAAGGCCCAATTCACGTTTGAACTCTAATGAAACAGCTTTTGGACTAGCCATAAAACCTCTTGAAACAGGGATGTGGGGAATCCCCTAATCCTCTCAGAACTGTATACGTTCCCTCTCCATCGAATGCAATGATTTTAGAAAAGCAAGCGTTTAACAGGAAAAAGATGGGGTTCGCATTTTTGTGGTAAGTACTGAAAAAAAGATTCGTTCCTTCACTAAAATTGCTACATTTTTGGGCAGGGATTCAAAAAATTTTAATCTTAGGTAATCCTAAATTATATTTCACTGCGATGATTCGAATGATGACAACTACACTTGCAGAAAGACTTAAGTTTAGATTACCATCTAATTGGAATGAATGTAAAACAAGATACAAGATGGATCCCGCCAAACAAGCAGTAGCGTATATTTCTTTTCGGAAAATAAATGGCACTTCGTTCATGAGTGTGTCTCGTATCACACCACCAAAGATTGCAGATATCATTCCTAGTAATGCTGAAGCAAAAAAATTCACACCATGGTCGAGAGCAATTCTTGTTCCAAGCACAGTATAGATTCCAATTCCTAAGGTATCAAATAAAAAGAGTTCACTTCGGAGTTTGGTCAAACTTTTTGGAAAAAAAATGACGAGTAAAAAACCTAGAAAAATTGCCCACAAAATGTTTTCATCTTTAACCCAAGAAACGGGATAGTTTCCAAGTGTGATATCTCGTAATGTCCCACCCCCGATCGCTGTGATAAAACCAGTAAAAAAAACACTAAAAACATCATGATGGTGTTCTTTGTGTTCCAAAGCGGCAACAGCTCCAGAGATCGCAAAAACCATGATACCCGCAAGTCCAATGTAATAAGAAAAGCTAAAATCCATAAAAATAATCTAATTTTCTCATTTTAGACGGAAATAAAATGACAATCATTTACCCTCTCAATTGTTATCATTAATAGAGTGTTCTTTTTATGATCAGCAAATCCTTTAGGAAACATGTTTTCATTGTATTTTTTCTTTTCCAAGCTTGTATCCCCACTATTTCCAAAAGTATCATGCAGTCAGTATCTGACTATTTGCAACTCAAAAGCATTTTAAACACTGGGCCCTACACCATTTCTGTCAAAGTCTCGGGACTCCTTGGTTCGGGGCTTAAACTTTCACTAAATTCAGGACAAGCAACCATCACTGTCAATTCGGATGGTGATTACCAGTTTGCATCTAAATTACTCACTGGCGAAAATTTTAATGTTTCGATCACAAACCAACCAATCTTACCAAACCAAACTTGTACCGTGAATGGTGGAACAGGTGTTGTTGGTTTCGGAAACATCGCAACTATCATCGTTAATTGTGATCCACTTCGGTACAGTATAGGTGGAACCATCTCTGGTCTTGATGGAGCCACAGGTTTAGTTCTCACCAATTCATTTGATGGATCCACTTTGTCTGTTGCAGTTGCTTCTGGAACATTTGCATTTACTCAAACCTACGTTAGCGGAAGCACCTATAATATATCAGTCACAACACAACCTAACCATCCAGTGCAAAATTGTGTTGTGACAAATGCTTCTGGAACCATTGCTTCTGCAAATATCACAAATATTGCCATCAGTTGTACTTCGACAGCTTACCCAATCGAGATTACTTCCTTTGGAATTGGTTCTGGAACATTAATATTAAGTAATAATGGAAGTGAGACAATTTCCATTACAACCAATGGCTTAAATCGATTTGCAACGGATTTACCACCAACAAGTACATACAACGTACAAATTGTATCAGTTCCGACAAACCACCAATGTGTATTATCTTCAACATCAGGAACAGTTGCAGGCACTGTTTCCATACAAGCAAATTGTTTTAGTGTATTGGATTATACTCCGAGGAATGGTGGTATCTTACAGACAACTGAATCATTACGATTGGTCTTTTCAGCAGAAGTGAATACGGGAAGTTGTGCGGGCTCTTCTGGAACTTTAAACACCAACCTGTCACTTCCCATCAATTTTGCATTGGCAACCACCAATTTTACAAATGATACTCTCATAGTGTCTCCAGCCCCAACAGATAGTTGGGTGACAGGCAATCGTTCATTAGCCCTAAGTTGCCTTTCCAATATTGGCTCCCATCCACTTTCAACAAGTGTAACCCTAACGTATTTAGTTCCATCTACATTACGATATGTTTCTGATGCTACCGGAAATGATTTAAACGACGGATTAACAACAGCAACTCCCAAAAGGAATATCCAACCTGCAATTGATAGTTTTGGAGGTTGTCCTACAAATGATTGCGCCGTACTTGTCACACAAGGATCCTATGACCCCGCTGCAGTAGGAGCAAGAATCCAATTAGTCTCAGGAATTTCCCTTTTTGGAAGTTATGAACCTGGATTTACACAATGGAAACCAACTGACAAAGATTCAACGATCCTTATGGATATGGTTCCAGCTTTTTGTTCTACAGCAAATAGCATCAATCCTTGTGCTTCGATCGCTGCAGATTCTTCGGTGACAGGGGCAGTGACCATATCTGGTTTTAAGATATTATCGGGAGACAATGCTCCCTATATGACAGGAGTGTTCCTGGATTCGACAAACAGTGTCCGAATCATTGATAATACTATTAATGGTGGTACTGGCACGAGTGTATCCAGTGGTATCTATGCGATCAATAGTTCACCAATTTTGGTTCGCAATCAAATTGAGGGTGGAATTTGTACGACAATCAATTGTAACACCGCGGGTGTTTATATGACTTCTGCTGCCTTAATCACTCCATTCATTGTGGGGAATACAATTGATAGTGGAAATGGTACAGGCACTCAAGTCATTTCACGTGGGATTTTTTATAATGGAAGTGTAGGTTTAGATGTCACAAATATCCGCCTCAACCAAATTACATCCCTACCTTTGGATAATACCACTGCAGGAACTTCGACACTATCCATTGCATTTGACATTTCTTCATTAAGTAATTCGTCCACAGGAGTTCTATCTGGGAATCAATTGGTAGCTGGCACTGCCAATACATCAATTGGAATTCGAATCCAATCTCCCACAGGAATTCAGATTGGCTCTGCTCTCCAGGGGAATAGCATCACAACAGGTACTGCAGCTTCCTTTAAGTCTGCTGGTATGTATCTAACGGCAGGTCATACCATTCGAAATAACTATATCTTCCTTGGTTCCACAATCAATGCAAGTTTTGCAACGTATACTTATGGAATCGAAATTTCTTCTGGTGGTGCCACAGCAATCATTGAAAGAAATACAATCCAAGGTGGGAGTGCAACAAGTGTATCTTCCGCGATTCTTGTCGGTATCAATGCGACTTCCTTTAATGCAACTTCATCCATTTCTGGTAATTATATTCGAATGGGAAATGCCAATGGAACAGCATCAACAATGGTTTCCGGAATCAACCTTCAATCACCTTCTGGATTTTTAGTTGCGAATAATTGGATCCAAAATGGTTCAAGCAATGTGTATGCAAGAGGGATCAATATCTCAGGAGTATTTAGTCCACTCAAGATTTACCATAACACTGTGAGCAGCGGAACATCTTCTGTTTCTGGGAATGAAGCTGTATTACAAATTAACTCTAACTCATCTACGTTAGTCGAAAACAATATATTTTTGTTAAATGATAATGCGGGAAATAATGCATGTATCGTAGACCTTATTGGTCCACAAACTTCAATCCGATTCAATGTATTTCATAATTGTTCAAACCTTGTCTACAAAGCTCCGTTGTATTATACAGATTTGTGTGCAGGAGGAGTACCTGGAAGTTTGGGTTGTATCACCCCACTAGGACTGAGTTCTAATTTTGGGAATAATTTGAACTTGGACCCAAATTTAGGATTAAATTTTGGTGTCGTGGCGAATTATATCCCAACAACTGCTACTTCCTGCTTCATCACGAAGTCTACTAACAACATTATCGCTGATAGTTATAATGGAGTTGGGACAAGGCCTGGTGGAGACGGATTTGTCTCCTTAGGTGCAATCGAATACAATTTAGCGTGTACACCTTAGTTTTCACTAAGGTAGTACATATATTCCCACTCGATCATTGTACAAACTTCCAATGTACAATTGGCGTTTCTTTTCAATGACACTAGTTACATCTTTCAAATGTTCCCCAGTAGGGTCTTGTACTGTCATTAAAACTTTACCATTCCCATCGATCTTCATTGCGTAACCATAAGGTTGAGCTTTAGGCCATAAAAACTTTGGTAAAAAATAGATCATTTTTTTCACTACGGGAGATGGGTGCATATTGTCCATTCTGTCATTTCTTACCGTAAACAATGCTACCCAGAACTCTCCGTTTTCATTTCGAGTGATGTTGTCTGGAAAACCCGGTAAATTCTCAATTAAAACTTCCGAAGTTCCTTTTTTGGGTCCCTTTAACCAAAGTTTAGTGATCCGATATCGATATGTTTCATTCACCAAAAGGAAATCTTCATTTTTTGACAAACTGATCCCATTTGCAAAATACAAATCTTGGAGTAATAACTGAGTTTCCTTTGTTTTTGGATCGTAAACAAAAACACGACCATAAGGTCTTGCTTCTAATAAATCATATAGATATTCTTTTTGTTCGTAAATAGATGCATCTGTAAAATAAATTTTTCCATCTTGTGCAATATCCAAATCGTCTGTGAACTTGAATGGTACTCCTTTGTATTCAGAAACTAAAGTAGTAATTTTACCGGACTTATCCATAGATAATAATCCTTTATAGGCATCAGCAATGATTAAGTTACCTACTTTATCAAATTGAATTCCAAGTGGTCTACCAGAAGTTTTAGCAATTGTTTTGATTTCCCCTTTGAGAGTAATTCTGATGATGCGACCATCTTTATCTCCACCATAAATATTTCCATCAGAGTCAACATCAAGTGACTCAAGACCTTTTACTTTTCCGATGGCTAGGAGGATTGCCTTTTGTAATTCCGTATTTGGCTCATAAATCCCAACTGGTTCTGGTTTGAGGGGAGGTTCATATGCAACAGGAGAAAAAGTACGACAGGAAATAAATCCTATCAAAAATAAAATTTTGATTTGTAATAGTTTCATTTAGTACTCATCTCCTTTTCAATCAAAGCATCCTTTAATGCCCAACGTTCATCCACCCAACGTTTCATTTTCTTTGACATTGGAGCAAATTGTTCGTTTTCTTCGATGGGCACTTGTTCTCTTGGAATCACATCAATAAAAACTTTTAACTTTCGAATTTTACCAGACATCAAATCCAAAAAACTTGGGTTTTCAGTAGGATAAACAATAGTTAGATCAATAAAAGCATCAAGCGAATTTCTTAATGAAGTGGAAACCACAGAAATCCCGCCGCTATGTGGACGAAGTAAATGTTTGTAAGGATTTTTCTTTAATAACTTTGCCATTCGCTCAGGTGTCCGTCTATGGCCTTCCAAAAAGTTCAAAATTGAAAAAGGCATTCCATTGAACTTTTCACAAACTTTTTTAACATTCTCCAAATCTTTTGTGGCAAGTTCTGGATTTTTTTTCAGTTGTTCGCGACTACTACGTTTTACAAAAGGAAAATCTAATGCGAGCCAAGCATGTCCGAGAACAGGTACATATTTTAAAGAATCTTTGATGAAAAAACGAATGAGAGGAATTTTTCTGTTTAAAACTGATTGGATGATATAAATATCCGACCATGATTGGTGGTTACAAATAATCATATAACTTCCATTTGTATTCAGATTCTTAAAATTTTCACCCACTACTTCAAATTGGACACCATATAAAAAACGAGAGATTCGATAATTATTTTCGATCCAAGCCTCTCCTACTTTCACGAGCAAACGATCACCAAATCTTCTTACGGAACCAGTCGTCAATAGTTTCCAAATATAAAGAGGATACATTGTAGGAATGATCCAAAGTAAATTTAATAAAAACAAAATGTATGCTATGATTAATCCCAATTTAAACTCCTAAATCATACGAGGTGCCGATTCCCAAAATGGTAACATCATCCATCATAGAGATTTTTCCCCTAAAGTTATGAAACTGTTCCATTAGCAAATTTACAGTGTCAGCTAAACTTAATCCCAAACTCCTAGCAGACAAAAAACTGGAAAGCAATTTGGATTCCCCTAGAAAATTTCCATCTTCATTTTCTTGTTCCAAATAACCATCAGATATCATAAACAATCGATCTCCAAGCCGAAATGGGACCGTATTATCTGTATATTCTACATCCTTTTCGAGACCTAACATTAATCCAGATTCACTTAATGCCAATATCTCTGATTGATTGAGAACATATGGTTCATTATGACCGGCTGAGGAATAAACGAGTTTATTTTCTTCCAAATTCAAATCAACAATGACAGCAGTAAATTGATTCGATTTTTTTCCATAACGATCGATGAAAATCTGGTTCAATGCATACAACACATCCGATGGATTGGTAACACTGTGTTTGATATGATCATACTCAGCTTTGATTGCCATAGTGATGAGTGCTGCTTGCACTCCATGCCCAATTGCATCAGCCAAAAACAATCGAATTTTGGATTTTTCTAATCGAATGACATCAAATATATCACCACCTACCTCAGCCATCGGCTCAAACTTGGAGGCAAAATCTAAATGAGCAATGTGTTTTAAGCCAAGTGGTAAGATATTTCTCTGTATAGTTTTGGCAGTTTCCAAATCTTCTTGGATGATTTTTAATGATTGGGTGAGCTTTGCAGTTCTTTCCTTAACCATCATTTCCAATGTTTCATTTTGCAAACGTAACTCTTTATTTTTCTGTATGAGGACTTGGTTTTCCCTTTGTTCCGCATTGCGTATCCTTGCAGTTAATAACTTTAAGAGAGTTAAAGTCAATTCTGGACTTGTTTGGATCAGTCGGTGAAAATCAACACGAGTTAATGTGTATAAAGTAGATTTTTCTTTTGTTGTTATATTGACTGTCCTTGGAGCAGAATCGATTAGTGAAATCTCTCCAAAATAATCGCCTGCGATTAAATCACCTATTACTAAAATCTCTTGTTTTGTTTCGTCTAAGTATTTCCAAACTTCTACTCGACCAGATTCAATAAAATAAAATGAATCACCTAACGAATACTGTTCAATCACCAAAGTATCAGGACCAAACTCTACTTTTTTCATTTCCTTTTTTAGGAAACTTAAATCGACGTTTGGTTTTTCTTCAGGACTCATACAATTAGAGTTTTATTCTTCTTCTCGATTGACTGCTTCTATCGTAAAAGCAGGTTTACAAAGAGACCAATACTCAGCGTCCTCCGAGAATGGATTCGAATAACGAACTTTTGATCCTTTTTGGATTAAGATAGATTCCCCTGCAGATAAAACTAAAACTTCGCCATCAACTTCAATCTGTTTTTTGCCCCTAACCATAAGTGTCCACTCATCAAAGTTAGGTGTCTGAAAAGGTTCACCCCAACCTGGAGGTGCAATCATATGTGCAATTGATACTTCCTTTGTACTTGTCGATGGGATTCCAAAATGTTCCTCAATTGTTTTATTCCCAGGGACTGGAATGATCGTTGGATTTTTTTGATGAAAATATCCCATACTAATTTCCAGGGAACCTAAAAGAAAATTTATGTTTCAGCAGGTCTTCTGTATAGGTCCATAAATTCCTTCTGACTGTTTTATCATAGGAAACGGGAGAACTATTCTTTGTTTTCTTTTTTACAAAGTATTTCCCAGAAACAGTGCTTAAGCTAGGTTCTGTTGCAAGGTAAATGGAAGTTTCAGCACCTTTCTCTTCCGAAATAGCAAAAATATTCTGTGCAAACGTGATTAATACTTTTGCAAGCCCATCATTATTCTGTCCAAATTTGGTTTTCACAAATCCTGGATGCAAACAGTTCACAGTAATTTTTGTTTGGTTTAGTCTTTCAGCCAATTCATACGTGAAATAAATATTCATCAATTTGGATCTTTGGTATTGTTTCCACCCAGAATAATTTGATTCACCAAATATATCTTTAAAATCCAAAGATACACCTTCATGAGCACGTGACGCAACATTGATAATACGTGCTTGGTTTGCATTCTTAAGTGAGGGCAATAATCCAAGAGCCATAATAAAATAGTTTAAATGGTTTAAAGCAAAAGTAGATTCTAATCCTTCGTTAGTGAGAGTTCGTTTATCAAAATACGCACCCGCATTGTTGAGCAAAACATCTATTTTAGGATGATTATTCCGTATTTTTTCCGTTAATGCAAACGTTTCTTTTGCAAGCGACAAATCACAAACATAGGAATGAACCTTCACACCATGTACTTGTAGACTATATACTAGTGCAGATAATTTTTCTGGATTTCGTCCAACCAAAATCAATTCATTCTGAGATTTTGCAAATGAATGTGCACAAACTCTTCCAATGCCATCAGTTGCACCTGTTACTAAAATAATTTGACTCATACTAGAATTTCCTCGTTTTCCTTTTTTGGGAGACTAAATTGAAAAATAGACCCTGACATTCCATCACTATCAGCTGTTAATGTACCACCATTAACCGTTACAAATTCAGAACACAAGAGAAGTCCAATTCCATTCCCAGTTTCCCCTTGGGTACCAACTGATTTGATCACTTCGCCTGGTTTAAATAATTTATCGATCGTAGTTTTAGACATTCCAACACCAAAATCTTTAACAGAAACCATCCAATGGTAACCGGTATCAATTGCAGAAATTTCAATATTGCCATTTTGATGGCTAAACTTCAATGCATTGGAGATTAAATTTCGCATCACAGTAATGATCATTCGATCATCACAATACACCATCGCATGATTTGGAATTTTGGTCTCAAAATGAATGTCTTTATTTTTTGCACTTAAAGCAAATAAATCAAGGCATTCCAAAACAATAGAATCCAATCGGTAAAAATTTGGTCTAAATTCCTCTTGCCCTCTTTGTAACTTAGACCATTCTAAAAGATTTTCCAAAAGAGAAAAAACAGATTCTGTTGCATCAAGTAAAGATTGTGTCATTCCTGCTAATGCATCTTCTTTTTTCTTCATGTCCTCGTTTAAAACTTTGAGCAACATTTTTATGCCTGCCAGAGGACCACGTAAATCATGTGAGATGATCGATAAAAATCGATCTTTGGTTCCATTTGCAACAAGAAGCTCACGGTTCACGTTTGCCATTTGTTTTTCTAAATTTCTTTGTTCAGTATTATCACGGAAAACAAGCACCATCCCAATTTTTTTCCGATTTGAATCTCGAATCTGCTTTGCAGTGACTTCCCAATACTTCGAATCTTTTTCCCATATCCACTTGGTGATTGTCTTTTTAATGGACAAATTGTCCAATTTTGAAATGAGTTCTGGAGTATGTTGGAAAAAAACTTGGTGAGGGAGCAAGGCTACATTCTTATCTTTTACACAAAATAAGTTTTCTGCCGAACTATTCCAATCTACGACTCGATGATTAAAATCTAAAATGACTACAGCCTCATCAAGTTCATCTACAATTTCACTTCTTACAAGTGGTACCAAATCAAACATTCGATAATATCCAATTGCAAAAAATATCATGATTGCCTGCATAGTACACATAACAGCAGTTATATTCATTCCAGGCAATGGACGAATACCCATTTTATGCAAAATTGCAGTTACCCAAATAAACAAAAATGAAATCAGGATTAATAGATAACGGTTACGTTCTGTCGATTTTGAGATAAAAATTCCTCTAATGAGGAGTAAGGCAACAAATACTGACCAAAAAAAAGAGAGTAAGTAAGAGGCGATAAAACCACCTAAATTTGTTTCTTGGATCCACTGGATACGCCCATCTACATTAATGAGATATGTATCAAGTGTTAAAGTTTTAAAGATAGGATCGAGTACACACACAGCTACAGTAAATAAAGGCTGAAGTAATAAAAGTACCCAGAATCGTTTTGTGAGTAAATGTTGGTTGTTTGTAAACTCTATTGAGACTAATACCATACCAACATTGGCAATGGCAACACCTACATACAACAAACTAATGAATGTTCGGTGTAAGTTCGTACTTATGTAAACAAAATCAAGTCCATAGAATCCAGTCCAAACCATGGAACCAAAAACTAAGATTAATAAATATTTAACTAAATTGAGTCGAAAGGATTTTAATACAAATAGCCCCAATCCAAGATTGAAGCTAAATGCTAGGAATAGAAGTACACTATATGGATGGAATTGCCACAAACTAAGTCTCGTCGTTACTCAACATTTCGCAGTTACCATCAAAAATAACTCCATCTGCTATTTGTAATTTTGCAGTGCGAATGTTGCCTTGGACTTTTCCTGTTGATAACATCTCTAATCTTTGAGTTGCAGTCACGTTTCCAATGATGGTACCACCAACGACAACGGTTCCCGCTTTGATATTTGCTTTTACACGAGCACCTTCGCTGATCACTAAATAACCATCTGATATGATTTCACCAGTGAAATCACCAGAGATTTGAAGTGGTTTTTTAAAAGCTAAGGTTCCGCTAAAAGCAGTTTCCTTTCCTAAGATGGTGGCAATGACTCCGTGTTCTGTGATGGTAGGTTGCATTTCTTTTTTTGACATAGTTCCTATTTCGTTTTCATGTTATATACTCCATCCCAATCTTCAGGAGGAGGATCTGCGATGTAATCATCGCAACGTTCAATATAAAGTTTGGAAGGACCGTCTCCAGGATGGATCGCTAATGCTTTTTTGAATTCTTCTTTTGCTTCTGCAAATTTACGAGATTTGTACAAAGTAAGTCCTTGGTTATAATGCACAAGCACTGACTTCATTTTATCACTAACGATCATTTGAGCTCCTTATAGAATACGACAACGGCGGTTGAATAGTGGTCAGCATGGCTAATGGACACCGAACTACCCGTAAATCCTTTCTCACGGAAAAACTTCTCAGTTTTCCCATGGATGACTAGCGTTTTTTTCCCAAAATTGGTTCCAGCTAGCTCAATCTCGCGCATATCGGCAACCTCACCAGGTTCCAAGTTCAGGGCTTTGATGACCGCTTCTTTACAGGCAAATCTTCCAGCCAAAAAAGGCACTGGGTCTTTGTGTTTGTGACAGTATTCAACCTCATCATCGGTGAAAACTCGTTTCAAAAACCGATCCCCATGTTTTTGTAATAATTCTCGAATTCGTTCGTTTTCGACAATGTCGTTCCCGACTGATAACATAAGTAGATTTATTTACGCCGAAGTTCCATGAGTCGAGCAAATAATCGATTGTTTTCCTTGTGGTATGGCCGTCTCAACTTCACTCGTTCCGAATAATCAAAAGCAGCCCCAAAATCTCCATTGGCAAACAAGGCTTCAGCAATATAAAACAAAGTCAAACTATCAGATGGATTTTTTTGGATGTAGGTAACTGCAAACTGTAATGGGAAAACAGACATCCTATGCTCAGTGTAGAGATAAATTTTTTGAAAGGAGAGCGGAGCTTCGTGGATATTTGGATAATGAGATGATATCATTTTTTCAACATCGACCCATAGTTTTTGTTTGTACAAAGTAAGTGCTCGTAAATAAACAATGTGTTTTGGATGTGATTTAGGAATATTAATTTCCGAACCTATACCAGTATATTCAACACGTATCAAGGAAAGGTCGTCGATTAACTCTCCTTGTTTTTTGATCGCATCTCGAATTAAATTTAAATCTCCCAAGCCTTCTTTGGCAGTTTTTAAAAACAACTCATCATCTTCATTCACTTCCATCTCCTGTTCAGAGCCAATGAGAATATCATCCCGTCCGTCTGAGCCAATGAGTAGGATGTCTCCCTTTTCCATTTGGAATGTATTAATTTGAAGATTTTTCTTTGAAGCAAGTAAGCCAAGTTTCGCACATACATAGTTATGTGGAAGGAAAAATGTTTTATGATTTCTATAGATCACAGGTCGAGGATGTTCCGCATTCAAAAAATAGAAAAATCCTGTTTCATCATCTATCAAACAAAGAAACATTGAGATTAACATGGAACCGTCAAACGTTACCAAGGTGTTGTGCAATTCGGAATACGCACTACTCACCCACTTTTCAGGAGTCATATCCTTTGATTCTTCAGATTGTCCATTTCGTTTGATGATTGCTTCAAATACCGATCCAATGACAAGGGCACCACTTGCACCTTGCATAGACTTGCCCATTGCATCTCCGTTCAATACTACAATGTATTTTTTATTTTGCAATTGGATGGAAGAAGAGACACACAAATCACCACCAATTTCAGAATTCCATTGTTTATAGCTAAACTTTTTCTTTTGTTCTGTTAAGAACTGAATATTCATATTCGATGATTCGGCATGATTTTGTGTTAACGGCTCAATCAATAAGGAAGCAAGAAAATAATCACCATCCTGCTGTTCTTTTAACCCTTTAACTTCTGTTAATGCAGAATTTAATTCTTTTGTCCTTTCATCAACTTTTTGTTCCAAGTTAGTATAAAGTAAAGAATTCTCAATCGAAACTGCGATTTGAGAAGAAAGAATTTTTAGAATTTCAACTCTTCCTGGTGTAAATGCATCCGTGGTTAAATTATTTTCTAGATAAACAATTCCGACTACAGTGCCATGGCTCAAAATTGGATAACATAATAAAGATTTTGGTAAATATGATTTCACATATGGATCGTTCTTAAACTCA
Source organism: Leptospira paudalimensis (assembly GCF_026151345.1). Taxonomy (NCBI): domain Bacteria; kingdom Pseudomonadati; phylum Spirochaetota; class Leptospiria; order Leptospirales; family Leptospiraceae; genus Leptospira; species Leptospira paudalimensis. The sequence continues at coordinate 715,468 of NZ_JAMQPR010000001.1, read as the reverse complement.
CCTTCTCTTGCTGCATCACCACAAATGACAACAACTCCAGTTCGGACCACATACCCAATAATTTGTGTTGGAATTTTATTTTGGTGAATTGTTGTTATCGCTTGAGAAAAATCCAATTCAAATGGAGAATCCGAATAAACTGAAACAGATTCAGTCTCTAAGTTGGATTCGGCAATCACTTGCCATTTTGTATCAAAATTCAGAATAAAATACCCTCGTTCAGCGCCAGCGTTTTCAAGGATAATCTTCATCATCTTTTCTAATAAACGATTGAGTTGTATTTCACCTGAAATCGTTTGAGATGCTTTGATAACAGTATTGATGTCTAAATTCGATCCAACGTCTCCAAAAATATCTTTTGTCGTACTAAATAGGGAAACATTATCAGTAGAATCTGTTCTAAAATTCCTTCCAATGTATTTCTTTAAAGAGATATGATCTGCTTCCAATTGTTTTACCTTGGAGATAAAACCGTATTTGCCATAACGATAATGTGCTTCCACAAGGTGTAGATTGCTATATTGATCAAAACCTGTTTCTCTCCACATTCTGACCAAGATTTCATTGGCAATTGCTTCTTCTAAAATATATGCAGACTCTCTTGCTGAAGTAATTGCTGCCTTACAAGCCACCACGGCTTCCGATTTTTTGTTACTTAAATATAACTCAATTGCAGAAATAATTTCGTATTTATGACCAAAGTTATCAGGAGAATTTTTTGCCCAAACTTTCAAACGTTTTGAAAATGATTTCAATCGTTTTAATAAATCTTTTCGATCGATTGAATTTGTGTATTTTGGATTTGATAACAATTCGTAAACGACGAGTGCTCCAAAAAAAACATGTTCAGGAACAAACATCATAGCAAACACTCCACCCTCTAAACCATCCAATTTGAGAGAAAATTGATACGCCTTTTCTATATCTCCTAAAAAGTATTCTAACCTCAGTTTACATAAATAATAATCAAATAACGCATTTGCATTCCCATATGTTTCCCATTCTTTGACATTTTCTGATTCTAGGAAATATCGACCTTCCAAACTCAATGGATCAGAAGTCTCACCTCGCATATTCTCAACAATTTGCATATTCAAACGGTGAACTTGGTAAGCATGGTGTTGCCTCAAACTTAAGAGTGAAGCATCATAACGAAGTTGGCTTTTGTATAAATCATCCAAGTTTTCTCGATACAATAATCCTTGGAAATGAATGTTATTTAAGGAATAGGATGCATATTGTAAATCACCTGTTTCCATACCAGCGAGGAAACTATCCCAAAAAATATTTTTACCTTCCTTAGCATGATTTTTCCAAGGAAGAATCATACAAGCATACATAAATAAGGTTCTACATTTGAATGATTTGGCATCCAAAACATCAATTAATTTGATTCCCAACTTACCAAACTTGTATCCGGAATCATAATCTCCGAGGCCAGAACCTTGGATCATACCCATTGCTGAAAAACCAAATGCACTTAGCTCACAAAGACCATATAACAAAGTATAATTGACCATTTTGAGGACGATTACTGGAAATAGGTTTGGATCTGCTAAAAACGATGGTGCGATACAAGCATTGAGTAACCGCATAATTGCCAAATACTTTGGGTCCGTTGCAATTGGCAAAAATTCCAATTCTTCAATTGGTTTCCTTCCCAATCGAATTTTAAATTTCACAATTTCTTTTAAAGGAGAGAGAGCAGATGCATTTTTAGGCAACCTAACACCGAGTAACCGAAGCGCTTGTTTTAAGGTAACCAAAACTTCTTTCATTTTATTTTGAGTCACAAGCATTGAAGTTTGTAACTCATAAACTAAAATTTTATCTAAATCTGTTTTTGCATGTTTTAGAATATGATTAAAACTTTTTTCAGCCTTTTCGAAATTTTTAGACAGGTAAGCTGATCTTGCGTAAGCTAAGTGAAGTTTGAGAGTGTTTTCATATTGATGATTCCACTCGTCTTCTAACATCAATCCAACCATACGTTCAAAGAAACTGAATGCTGCATCGTATGCAGATGAATTGAGTGCCTTAAAACCTGCCCTTTCATTTAAGGTGCGCAATTGGACCAATTCCTGGTCTTTTGTAATCTGTGAGGCACCTAAATTGAGTTGGTTTACAATTGTGAATAAATGATCATCTAATTTGTATTTATAAAGAATTGATAGATACGTTTTTCCAATTTTATAATGTAACTTCGATTTTTCTTCAGGAGAAATGATTTTATAAATCGCTTCTCGAATTTTATCATGAGTAAAATTGGCATCATCCAATCCTAAGATCAGGAATTCCTCGTTTGCCAACGCAACCAAATCCATAGATGCCAAATGAAAAGGTCTCTCAGCAATCGTCGCATAAATATCGTGACGAAACCAGTTTCCTATACATGCAGTTAATTTTAGTGCTTCGATTAATTCTGGGGGTTGCAGGTAAATTTTATCGATGATCAAATCAATTACATTTTCAGAAATATTGACTGTATTGATTTTTTCCTTATCCCAAACCCATCGATTTTCAGAAAATTGGATGTAAGATCTCTCATAAAGATTCTTAAACATTTCATTTACGTGGAAAGGATTTCCCTTTGTTTTTTTCCAAATGATTTCCGAAATCCCCTTAATTTCTGATTCAGGTAATGATAATGTATCAGAGACAAGTATCGAAATATCAGATTCCGTTAGTGGTTCCAATCGAATTTCAGTGATGGAAGTTTTTGTTTCCCTAAGTTCTTCCAACATCCGAAAAAATGGATCCGTTGGACTTACTTCATTGTCTCTGTAAGATAGGATGATAAAAAAATAGGAAATTTCTGGATCGGTAATCGCTTCTTTTAACAAAAGAATACTAGAAGAATCAGCCCACTGTAAATCATCTAAAAACATCACAACAGGATGTTCTTTGGTACACACTGTTCGCAAAAATTTTCTAAAAACTAAATGAAAACGATTTTCTGTTTCTACCGTATCCAATTCTGGAGGTGTTTCTACATCTCCCAATAACTTAGCAAGCTCAGGCACTACGTCGATGATGAGCTTAGCGTTTGCCCCTAAGGTTTGGGTTAGTATTTTTTTCCACTCTTTGACAGAAGTCTCGTTTTCAGATAACAACTGTTTCACTAGACCTTGTAAGGCAAGGTTAATCGCACGGTATGGAATTGATTTTTTATATAAATCAAACTTACCTGTTGTAAAGTAAGCTCTTTCGATTGTAACTGGTTTTTGAATTTCGTTAATTAAAGCTGACTTCCCAATACCAGAACGTCCAGAGATTAGGAAGGTTTCAATTTTTCCTTCTGTTGCATTTAGAAATTTTTCTTCAAAAGTTTTAAGTTGTAACTCTCTACCGTATAACTTTTTCGGTATTTGAAAACGAGATGATTTATCGTTTTTTGCCAATTCCATTTGAAAGGAATCTAATTCTTCTTTTCCATTCTCTAATAAGACGGATTGAATGGTGATTAAATCAGAAAGTAATCCAGTCGCAGTTTGGTATCTATCCTCTGGATTTTTTTCCAAAAGTTTCATGATTAAATCTGATAAGATTTTCGGAGCATTACTTCTTTCCTGTGGAGGCAATGGGATTCTAGCTAAATGTGCGTGAACCATTTCCAAACTATCAGTGTATAAAAAGGGAAGCTCTCCTGTAATGAGTTGGTATAAGGTTACTCCTAACGAATAAAAGTCTGTACGGTAATCTACAGTGCGATTCATTCTACCAGTTTGTTCTGGAGAAATATGTGCCAATGTCCCTGTTAAATTTTGGTTCATCGGAAGATAAAAACTTCTATGGGTTAACATAGTTGCGGAACCAAAATCAATTATCTTTAATTCACCTGTTTCAGGATGATAAATGATATTCTGTGCTTTGATATCGTTATGGACTACTTTCGCTTTATGGATGTCCGAAAGTGCCCTACAAATTTCAATTGAGATATTTAAAAAAGTCTGGAGATTACTATATTTCCCACTTAATTGAAGTTTAGCGAGATCGGTATATTCGATATGAGGAAAAACAATCGCAACTGTGTTTTGATAAGATTCAAAACTTAATGGTTTTAATGTGTAGCTTGAATCTATCGATTTAAGAATTTCAAATTCATTTTTAAACTTTGTAATTTCGTGATTATCAGGATAATCTCTGTTTAATAGTTTTACAACAACTGGAGATTTTTTATCATCTTCTCCAATGTAGACAGAACTCCTTTTTCCCAAATGGAGTTCTTTTGTGACTTTGTATTTTCCTATCGTAAACAAATAGAATCCTTATCTAGCCGTTTTTCCGCCATCCACTGGGATGACAGCACCAGTGATAAAAGCAGCTCCATCACCAGACAACCATACACAAGTTTTGGCTACTTCTTCAGGAGTTGCCATCCGACCTAAGGCATAAGATTTCATTCTTTCTTTTTTAACTTCTTCTGGATTTGGTACATTTGCATAAAATACATCGTCCATTTCAGTTTGTATTCCTCCCGGACAAAGTGCAATGACTCGAATCCCTTGTGCACCATACTCTAAAGCAGCAGATTTAGTCAGTCCTATGATTCCATGTTTTGACATTGAATAAGGGCCTGCTTTTTCTTTTCCACGTAAACCTAATGCAGACGAAACATTGATGATCACACCACCGTTTGTTTGTTTGATAAATTGCTTTAATTCAAACTGCATTGATAAAAAAGTACCTTTTAGATTTACATCCATTACAGAATCAAAAATATCTAATGGATAATCAGCTGTCGTTTTAAGGACTCCTGAAATCCCAGCATTATTAACTGCTACATCTATTTGGCCATATTTATCTACAATGGTTTCTACAAAATTACGAACTGCTTCCGATTGTGTGACATCACATTTGAAAAATATACCTTCACCGCCTTGTTTTGCAAGTAAAGCGAGAGTATCTTCCCCTTCCTGTTTCCTACGACCACAAAAACCAACCACATAACCAGCGTTTGCATATTCTAACACAATCGCTCTACCTAATCCGGAAGTTCCACCAGTGACTAAGGCTACTTTTTTCTTTTTCATTGGATTTCCCTATCTTCTATCAATCTTCCATACCGATTGATTGCTTCCTTTACATTTGCCCTGTCTAGATCAGATATTTCTTCAAAACGAAATCCAGCAAAAAACATATCTTCATTATTATCGTCTTCTTTTACCCATAATAAAATACAAGTTCCGTGTACGAAACCAACAATATCAAAATGCATAAAAAATTCTAGTTGTTGCTCAGTGGACAATGTTCCCGGATGGATTCCTGAGCAGCGCACCATAAATCCAGAATTTGATATATTTTCGATTGTTGAGACAATATTCCTTCCATTTTCTCGAATGGAAATATTGTTCTTAAAACGATCCAAAATCCGAAACCTTGGATCAATTTCATACACTTCTTCCTGCGTGCTTTTTAAGCGTTTGTATACCTTTAAAGGCAAAATACTCGCGGCCATTTCAATTTTCGTAATTTCTTGGTTCTCTTGGTAGGCAGTAATGGCGAGTTTTGAGTAGTTCCAATATCCGGATTTACTGTATTTAACTTCTTTTGCTTTGACCCTAAGTTTAATGGGCATATTCATTTTTGCATATTGCAAAAATTCAGAATTTAAATATAACAATAAGAAGGTGACATCTTCAAAAGGGACTTTCCCAAACATGTGATTACATGCAATTCCCAATTGCCTTGCCGCTTCCACAATTTGCATACCTGAAATGTGTTTTAAATTGGGAGGAGAATAGTATTTATGAGTTGGAGGGACATACAAATTTGCAAAAAAAGTGTCCCGTTTTGGAATCTCAGGGAATCTTTCAAAGATTGCAGAGATCATCGATTTTTCTACATTGCCTACATAATAATCTCTACGTTTGACAAGTTGTAAAATTTTAATCTCATCAGCTTCTGTCACTTGGTCATTGAGTACATATTGTTCGATTTCAGTATCAAAATTATAAAATTGGCTTAAGAATTCTCTACCAGAATCATCTATATTCGCTTCATTTAGTATACGATCTGCTGATTCTTTACGTATCCGAGAAGGAATTGTTTTTAATTGATAATAACTCCCCGACGCATCAGTTCTTTTAATATAATAGAATAAAAGAAATTCCTTTTCTTCTTCGTTCAGTTTTGGTAAAACATCACTTTCCATGAGGTCTGCCAAAATCATCCGAGGCAGAGCCCTTCTTATATTGGAAACAAAACTATCTTCTTGGAAATAAGTGCGTGTGTAACGTTTATCGAGAGCTAAAACAGTGGGGAGCTCTTCTTTTTCGGGAACCTTCATTTGTATCAACCAGGAATCTACTTTAGGATTAACCCGTAGATTCCAATGGGATACCTTTCAAGGCAAGTAATTTAACATTGATTTGTCAAAATTATGGTAAATTCACCTAACGACAGTTACAGAACATGGTGCATAATGTACAACTCTATCGGAGACACTTCCCATGATGAATCTGCCTAAAATTCCATGGCCACGACTTCCAATCACAATCAAATCGACTTTTTCTTTTTCCGCTAGTTTACAAATTTCTTCAGCAGGGTATCCTTCCAATACCACACGATTCCATTTTACGGTTGTCTCCTCTAAGATCGGATGGATTTTTTCAAATCGTTGTTCCGAGATCCATTTGACTCGATCCTTTCCAGGAGGAGCTGCATCATAATACCCAGGGAGTGGTCCAAAGTCCTCTATCACTTCTACAACATAACAAATTGCATTACTTGCCTTGGCTAATGCCAATCCAAATTCCAAGGCCTTTGCCGAACTTGGTGAACCATCAATGGGGATGATCAGTTTTTGTATTAATTTTTCCATACGCTAATCCTAACACGATCCTGGAAGATAAGAAAGTGAATTTCCTTTGATAATTATCATATTGGTAGATGAGGTTTCGTTAGAAACTGAAAATCATATCGTATTGACCATCCACTACAAAAGGATGGAATTTATTTTTTGCGACCATCATCTTCTTTTGTGAGATAATAAGCGACAAGGATTGGAATGGTTGTGACTAAAATCACAAAAACAGCTACCACATTGGTTACTGGCCTTTGCCTTGGACGAATAAACTCTGTTAACATCCAGATAGGCACGGTTGATTGTTGACCAGCTGTAAACGTTGTTACAATCACTTCATCAAATGACAAAGCAAAGGATAACATTCCTCCTGCAAGTAATGCAGTTGCAATATTTGGTAGTATCACAAAACGAAATGTTTGCCATGGGTTTGCACCTAAATCCATTGATGCTTCCACCATGGAATGAGAACTCCTTCGTAATCTTGCCAGAACATTATTATAAACAGTCACGATACAAAAGGTAGCATGTGCAATGACAATGGTCCAAGTGCTAAACGGAATTCCAAAGAGAGACATAGCAGACCGAAGGGAAATCCCTGTGACAATGCCTGGGAGAGCAATGGGTAAAATCACAAGAAAGGAAATGATTTCTTTTCCAAAAAATTGGCTTCGGTACACGGCAAGGCTTGCCAGTGTTCCTAATAGGATTGCAATGAATGTAGAAATGAATGCAACTTGGGAAGAGAGTATAATCGCTTCCCAGATATCATTTCGTTCCCATGCGACTCCAAACCACTTCGTAGTGAATCCCGGTAGAGGGAATTGAAACGTTTTTTCATCTGTCGAAAATGCATACATGATGATGATGAGTATGGGTATATGGATGAATAAAAAACCGAAGATAGTTGCCGTTTTTAATCCAATAGATCCTAAGTTCCATTTAGAGCGCATCAAATGCTCCTAATCGTTTAGCGATTGTTAAATACACCATCATAATCACGATGGGAACGACAGAAAATGCAGCAGCAAGTGGAATGTTCCCCGCAGTTCCTTGGTGGGTGTACACAGCCATCCCAATAAAATAACTCGAATTCCCTATGATTGTAGGAATGATGTAATCACCGAGTGTTAATGAAAATGTAAAAATAGAACCAGCTACGACACCAGGAAACGCCAAAGGTAAAATGACTTTGCGAAAGGTTTGTGCGGGCCCTCCTCCCAAATCAGAGGAAGCTTCTAAAAGTGTTTTTGGAATTCTTTCTAAAGATGCCTGGATGGGTAAAATCATGTAAGGTAACCATATGTAAACGAATACCAAAAACATACCGATGTAGGAAAAAGATAAAGAAGTGCCACCAATGACAGGGATGGAAAGTATAACATCTAACAAGTGTAATAACCCCAGCTGGTCCAAACACCAGGTAAGGATTCCTTCTTTGGCCATAATGAGTTTCCAGGAATACACTTTTACAAGGTAACTAGACCATAAAGGCAACATAACACCCAAATACAAAATTGGTTTTAGTTTGGGTCCAGCATTCATTGCCATATAATAAGCAATTGGAAACGCAATGATCGCACTCACAACTGTCACTGTGAAAGCCATCGTTGTTGTACGAATGATAATATCCCAATTGGTACTCTGCCGGAATAAATCATAATAGGATTCAAATGTGAATTCTCGTTTGATGACACCCGAAAAGGAATCAATAGAGAAAAAACTTTGGATGAGAAGAGTAAACAAAGAACCTAAATAAACTACACCAAGCCAAACAAGCAGAGGTGATAACAATAAAAAAAGTGCCAAACTTTTTCTGTAAAATAAAAACGTGATGAATCTATCCATAACATTCGTCATCATGATTTCCTTATAACAAATGCATGTCGGAATCTTTCCAACCCACTAAAACTTCTGAACCAACTGCGATATGGTCTGCAGAAATTTTTAAGTTTTGTGTGGAGGCAATGATCCGAGATCCACTAGGAGTTTCAAAATGCATTTTAGATGTTGCACCTGAGTATACTTGGCTTTTTAAAATTGCTTTGAATGTTCTATATCCAGATGAATGGTTGTCCTCTTTTGCATTTGCAAAAACATGGACTCGTTCCGGGCGGATCATCATCTTACCATTATGGCCTGTGAGTCGTTTTGTTTCCTCAACAGATAAAATATTGGAAGTTCCCACAAAGTTGGCTACAAATTCTGTTTTTGGGCGATTGTACAACTCTTCTGGCGTTGCAATTTGTTCCACCTTACCTTTATTAAAGACAGCGATTCGATCTGACATCGAAAGTGCTTCTTCTTGGTCGTGGGTCACAAAAATAAACGTGATCCCAACTTCTTTTTGAATGGCTTTAAGCTCCAACTGCATTTCTTCCCGCAGTTTTAGATCAAGTGCACCCAATGGTTCATCTAACAACAGTACACCTGGACGATTGATGAGTGCCCTTGCCAGTGCAATCCTTTGCCTTTGACCTCCCGATAATTCCGATGGTTTTCGATTTCCCACATCGGGAAGGCGAACCATCGCAAGCATTTCAGAAACACGTTTTGAAATCTCGGCACTTGGAAGTTTTTTAATTTTTAAACCATAGCCCACATTTTCCGCAACAGACATATGTGGGAACAAAGCATAATCTTGGAAGACTGTATTGACATTTCTTTTGTAAGGAGGGATGCCCGTGACATCAACTCCTTCCAAAAGAACCCTTCCTGAACTAGTATCTTGAAAACCCGCCACCATTCGGAGGCAGGTAGTTTTACCAGACCCAGAAGGACCTAACATCGAAAAAAACTCACCTTTTTTAATCCCAAAGGAGACATCATCTACCGCTATGAATTGGTCGAATTTCCTGGTTACATTTTGAAACTCAACATCGTAAACTTGGTCCATTCTATCTCCTTTAGAACTCTTATGATGTTAGGATTTTATTTACTTCCAATAATGGAAATATAATCTTCTGCCCATTTTTTATAAGGCACACATTTTCTTCCACCTGAACAATCTTCTTTTGGAGTTCTCCAAAAAGAGATTTTTTCAAAATTGTTGAATCCATTCACTGCACAACCAGTGTCCCCAAGTAAAGCATTCCCTTTACAAGCAGCAGGAACGGAAGGAACAGATCCAAACCAAGATGCTAAATCACCTTGTACTTTTGGAGAAAGAGAATGTTCCATCCATTTATAAGCACAGTTTACGTGTTTAGAATCTTTGTGTAACATTGTACTATCTGCCCAACCAGTAGCTCCTTCCACAGGAACGATGGATGATACAGGTTGTTTTTCACTCACAAGTAAATTAACTTGGAATGGCCATGTTGAAGAAGCGACTAAACCTTCTTTTTTGAAATCGTCAACTTGAACCATTGCATCATGCCAGTATTTTGGAACGAGTTGTCTTTGTTTTTTTAATAACTCAATCACAGCTGTGTATTGTTTTTCATCCAATTCGTAAGGATCTTGGATTCCAAGTTCTGGTTTTGCAACTTTTAAATAAAGGGCAGCGTCAGCGATGTAAATTGGACCATCGAATGCTTGTACTCTACCTTTGTTAGATTTTCCATCTGGTAAAACTTGTTCTTCAAATACAACATTCCAACTTGTTGGAGCTTTTTTAAAAACTTTTGTGTTGTACATAAGTACGTTTGGTCCCCATTGGTAAGGAACTCCGAAATGTTTACCATCTACAGTATGCCAAGGAGCATTTTGTAAACGAGAGTCTACGTTTTTCCAACTTGGAATCAAATCAATGTTAATCTCTTGGACTTTTCCACCTGCAACTAATCGAAGTGATGCGTCACCTGAAGCAGTTACCAAGTCAAATCCACCTTCATTCATAAGTGCTACCATCTCATCAGATGTAGCGGCAGTTTTTACATTTACTTTACAGCCTGTATTTTTTTCAAATTCAGTGACCCAGTCATATCCTTTGTCTGTTTCACCACGTTCAATGTAACCTGGCCAAGCAACGATGGAAACTTCTCCCTCGCCTTGTCCAATTTCTGAAACCTTTGTTTCTTTTTTACCGCAGGTTACCGCAAAAGCGATCGAAAGAACTGCTGTAAAAAAAACCACTCGTTTGTATGAATCGAATTTCATAAACCTATGTGCTCCTGGTTTTACTTATGTCAGGCATTAGATACCAAAAATTCAAAATTAAGCAACCAATTCTGAAGTTTTCAAAAAAAAGGTAGGAATTTTTATGAGGCACGTTTTTCGTGAAAGCGTAGGTTTGCTATGAAATACATCAAAGATAAAGACCTTTTTCGCCAGGAAAATTTCATCGGTGGGGTTTGGTGCCCCGCTGAAAATAAAAAAGAAATTTTAGTACATAACCCTGCCACAGGGGAAACCATCGGGAACATCCCGCATGCAACAGAAAAGGACACGCTCAACGCAATCCGTTCAGCCAAAGATGCGTTTGTGGATTGGAGATCGAGACCTGCCAAAGAACGTGCGGGAATCCTTCGCAAATGGTTCCAACTCATGATGGACCACCAAGAAGACTTGGCACTGATTATGACACAAGAACAAGGAAAACCTTTAACGGAAGCTAGGGGAGAAATTGCCTATGCAGCTTCTTATATTGAATGGTTCGGTGAAGAAGCAAAACGTGCTTATGGAGATTTAATCCCATCTCACAGAAAAGATACTAGGATTCTTGTACTCAAAGAACCCATTGGAGTTGTTGGAACTATCACTCCTTGGAATTTTCCTGCAGCAATGCTTGCAAGAAAAGTGGCTCCTGCGCTTGCAGCAGGATGCACCGTGGTATCCAAACCTTCCGAACTCACTCCTTATTCAGCTCTTGCAATGGCAGTTCTTGCAGAACGAGCAGGACTCCCAAAAGGTGTTTGGAATGTGTTAGTTGGAGATCCAATCCTCATCGGCAAAACGATTTTAGAAAGTAAAGAGGTTCGCAAACTTAGTTTTACTGGATCCACAAAAACAGGAATTTACCTGATGGAAAAATCGGCAGCTACATTAAAAAAACTCTCACTTGAGTTAGGTGGGAATGCTCCTTTTATCGTATTTGAAGATGCAGATTTAGACGAAGCAGTAAAAGGTGCTATGTTATCCAAGTACAGAAACACAGGACAAACTTGTGTTTGTGTGAATCGATTTTTAGTGCATTCATCTGTTGCTGAAACCTTTTCCAAAAAACTTGCTGAAAAAACAAAAGAGTTGGTTGTTGCCAACGGAATGGAACCGAGTGCCAGCCAAGGCCCCCTTATCAATGAAGCCGCAGTGGAAAAAGTGAAAACCCATATCCAAGATGCAGTCAACAAAGGTGCAAAGGTTTTGATCGGTGGGAACACACACCAATTAGGTGGAAACTTTTTTGAACCAACCGTTTTGTATCCTGTGAACTCATCCATGATGGTGACAAAGGAAGAAACCTTTGGCCCAGTATCTTGTATCCAAACCTTCCAAACTGAAGAAGAAGCCATCAAACTCGCAAATGATACCGACTTTGGCCTAGCATCCTATTTTTACACGAAAGACATGGCACGTATTTTTAGAGTCGCCGAACAGTTAGAATATGGAATGGTAGGCATTAACGAAGGGATCATTTCTTCAGAACAAGTCCCTTTTGGGGGAGTCAAATTTTCAGGCATGGGACGAGAAGGCTCCAAATACGGTCTAGATGATTATACAGTAACCAAATATCTCTGCCTCGGAGGAATCAAATGACGGGCAATCAAAAACAAACAAACAAAACTCTATGGGAAAGAAGATTAAAAAACATTCCACGTGGAGTGACTACCGCCTACCCTGTGTTTGCTGAGAAAGCAAAAAATGCAGAAATTTGGGATATTGAAGGAAAACGATTCATTGATTTTGGTGGTGGGATTGGTGTTCAAAACACAGGACATTGCCATCCAAAAGTGGTGGCTGCCATCCACAAACAAGTGGACCATGTGCTCCACACTGCATTTCAAATCATGCCATACGAACCATACATTGTTCTCGCAGAAAAACTAAATGCCAAAGCTCCAATTGATGGAGAAGCCAAAACCATTTTGTTTTCATCTGGTGCCGAAGCATTGGAAAATGCAGTGAAAATTGCAAGAGCTGCCACAGGAAGACCAGGGATCATCAGTTTTTTAGGTGGATTCCATGGTAGAACGATGATGGCTCTTGCCTTAACAGGAAAGGTGGTTCCTTACAAAAAAGGATTCGGACCTTTCTCGAGTGATGTGTACCACATTCCATTTCCGATGGAATACCATGGTGTCACAGAAGACGACTCGATCAAGGCCCTAAACAATTTATTCAAAGCAGACATTGACCCGTCCCGAGTGGCAGCAATCGCCATTGAACCAGTGCAAGGTGAAGGTGGATTCTACATTGCTTCTCCTAGTTTTTTAAAGAAACTAAGGGCCATTTGTGATGAACATGGAATTTTACTCATTGCCGATGAGGTGCAGTCAGGATTTGCAAGGACAGGGAAACTTTTTGCCATCGAACATTCGGGTGTCAAACCAGACCTCATCACAACCGCAAAATCCCTTGCAGCGGGGATGCCACTTTCCGCAGTGATTGGAAAAACATCCATTATGGATTCTGTAGAACCAGGTGGGCTTGGCGGAACCTATGCCGGAAACCCAGTCGCTTGTGCTGCGGGGATTGCAGTGATGGACCTCATCGAAGAAGAAGGGATATTGGAAAAATCAACACAATTAGGATCCATGTTAGTGAAGGAATTAAACGAAATCAAAAAATCCAACACAAACATTGGCGAGATACGTGGATTAGGTGGGATGGTCGCCTTTGAACTCGTTGAAAATGGTGATGCCAATAAACCTTCTGCTGATATGGCAAAAAAATTAACAACAAAAGCCTTAGAACATGGTCTTGTTTTACTTTCTTGTGGTGTGTACGGAAACGTAATCCGAATTTTAGTTCCTATCACAGCAGAAGAATCAGTCGTAAAAGAAGGTCTAAACATCATGGCAAAATCATTAAAGGAAATCTAACCCAGGTATGAAACAGTATAAACTTTGGATTGATGGGAAGTGGGCAAACTCTACTGGCGGAAAACCAATGGACATCGAAGACCCAGCCACTGGAAAAAAAATAGCGACTGTAATTGATGCAAGTGTGTCCGATGTAGACAAAGCCGTTAAGGCAGCACACAAAGCCTTTTATGATGGAAGATGGTCTGGACTCACACCGAGTGAACGTTCCAAAGTGATTTGGAAATTGGCAGACCTTTTGGAAGAAAAAACAAAAGAATTTGCGAAATGGGAATCCCTCAATGCTGGGAAACCATACAAAAACTTAAGTTTGGCGGGAGACATTCCTTTCGCCATTGATAACATTCGTTTTTTTGCAACTGCTGCACGTGATGTTCATGGAAGCCGTGCGAATGAATACCAACCTGGTTACACGTCCATTTTACGTAGAGAACCAGTTGGTGTAGTCGGCCAAATTGCTCCGTGGAACTATCCCCTCCTTATGGCCGTTTGGAAGTTTGGACCAGCCCTTGCCGCTGGTTGTACCCTGATCTTAAAACCAGCTCCTGGCACCCCGATCACCACACTCATGTTAGCTGAGTTAACCAAAAAAGCAGGGATCCCTGATGGTGTCTTCAATATTGTCACTGGTGGGAATGCCACAGGCCAAGCCATTGTAGACCATCCTCTTGTTCGTATGGTATCTCTTACAGGATCAACTGGCACTGGGAAAAATATCATGAAGTCGGCTTCTGATTCTTTAAAACGAGTGCATTTAGAACTCGGGGGTAAGGCACCACTTGTTGTGTTTGATGATGTGGATGTCAATTTGTTTGCCGCAAAAGCAACGTTTGGTGCAACTTGTAACTCAGGGCAAGACTGTACTGCTGCCACAAGGATCATTGTTCCCAAATCCCTCCAAAAAAAGATCACCGATGCAGTAGTGGAAACTATGAAAGCAGTAAAAGTGGGTGATCCCTTCAACGATAAAACAGAAATGGGGCCACTCATCTCTGCCATTCACAGAGAACGTGTGATGGGATTTATGGACAGGGCAAAAAAACAAGGTGCCAAAATCCTAACAGGTGGTGGAATTCCCAAAGGTTTGGACAAAGGGTACTTTTTTGAGCCAACGGTTGTAACAGATGTCAAACAAAACTTTGATATTGTACAAAATGAAATTTTTGGACCAGTCCTTACCATCCAATCGTATGACAAAGAAGAAGAAGCAATCAAACTTGCAAATGATGTCAATTATGGTCTTGCTTCTTCTATTTGGACAAAAGATGTAGCACGTGCTATGCGAGTTGCAAAACAATTGGAATTTGGAACGGTTTGGGTGAACGACCACTTACCTCTTGCTTCCGAAACACCACATGGTGGATTCAAACAATCAGGATTTGGTAAAGATCTGTCAATTGAATCTGTTGGTGATTACCTTATCACAAAACATGTGATGGTAGGAGGGGTTTAAAAACTCTTTCCATTGATCCCTTCTTTGGATGTCTAATACGTCATGGCATCCAAAGAAAATCCTATAGTCACTTTTTTCCAATGGTTAACTCCCCGATTCCACCTCCTAGACGATTTAGACAAACCAGGGACAATTGAATCCATCCAAAAAGGTGCGGAACTCGTTGGTTCCAATCTTTGGACACTCATCTTTGCAATTCTCATTGCTAGTATTGGCCTCAATGTCAATTCCACAGCTGTCATTATAGGAGCTATGCTCATATCGCCGCTCATGGGACCCATTGTAGGAATTGGATTTGCAGCCGCGACCAATGACTTCAACCAATTAAAACGATTTTTACGAACACTGACTGTGGCTACCATTGTAAGCATTTTCACTTCTTTTATTTATTTTTCCTTATCACCGATTAGCGAAGCACAGTCGGAACTCTTAGCACGCACAACACCAACAATCTATGATGCACTCATTGCTCTTTTTGGTGGTGCAACTGGAATCATTGCCAATACAAGAAAAGAAAAAGGAACCGCCATTGCAGGTGTTGCTATTGCAACGGCCCTGATGCCACCACTTTGTACTGCTGGATTTGGACTTTCCCAAGGCAATTGGCACTATTTTTTTGGAGCCATTTATTTATTCCTCATCAATTCTATCTTCATAACAATCGCAACCTTCATTTTCGTACGTTATATGGAGTTCCCAAAAGTGGATTGGGGTTTGTACAAAGAAAAAGAAACCAGAGTAAAACTGTATTTAGCTATTTTTTCTTTTATTGTGATCATACCATCGGTCTTCACTGCCTATCAAATTGTTCGTTCTTCGTTTTTTAAAGGCAAAGCAGAAGAGTTCATCCGAAAAGAAATCATTACAAACGGAAGAAGGGTTTTAGAAAAGAACATTGTATTCGGTAATCAATCCAAAATTGAAATCACCCTGCTCGGTTCCAAAATTGACCAATCCCAAGAAGACGAACTCAAAAACAAATTAAAATACTATTCACTGGAAGGCACAGAACTTGTGTTACTGCAAGATCTTTCGACAACAGGACTGGATAAACTTAAATTCGAAATCCTCTCTGAAATTTACCAAAACCAAATGGACATGGGTAATGTAAATACAGAGAAAATTGCAAAAGAATTAAAAATATTTTTTCCAAATTTGGTTACCGCAAGTTTCGCCAAAACCAAAAAATTTGATATGAATGATAATGTTTACAAGGACACAAATCTATTTGATTCTGAATGGGAAAAACTCCCTTCAAAAGAAGAAATGGATAAACTAAAAGCGTACATCCAATTACGTTCCGGGGAAAAAGAAATGGAATTGATTACAAGACTTAAGTTTGAGAAGTAAAATTTGGAACTATGGAAAAACTGGCTTAAAAATTGTAACTCGGATTAGGTGAGGGCTGCTTGCTTTAGAAACTCTTTAAAAGTATCAATTTCTTTCGTAAAAAAGACAGGCCTAGGAGACTTTGATTCTTTTAATATAAAAACAATTCCTTGGTTGTGTAAGACCACTTGGTCAAGCTCATCAGGTGTGTACGTATAAGTTACGTTGCCTGAGTGGAACAAAAACTTTCCGTTTTCTTCCCTTAAATTCCCAGTTCCCACTCGTTTGAAATTTCGGAGTCCATCTTCCATAACATCCAAATCAATTGAATCCTCACCAAACGACAGTTTACCTGAATGATCCAAGTACAATGTACCTTCAATTGCAAAAAGACTCTCTGTAGCTGGAATGGGCTCAGATTCTAGGTTTCCTAAATCATTTGGCCGAAGAACTTCTGATTTTTCGACGACTGATGGAGTTTGTTCTTCCTTTTGTGAAATAGAAAGATGACGGTCTTCCGAAATCGTACGTTCTCTTCGGATCCGTTCGTCAAGTTCCGGAGGGACCTGAGGCCTCTCGGACATCCGAAATTGCCCTTGGCTTAGGGGTTTTCGAGGTTGGTAGGTTGTTTGTTTCGACTTCCCAGGAGACAAGGCTACATAAATAAAGCACAGAACTCCCACGAGAATCATTGCGAATGCGGCAAACAACATACTACCTATATTATCTTGCCAAAGTACAAATCCCTTGATTACATTTTTTCTTTACAAGGGTTTTAGAAACGGAAACCTTTCCTTTATGTTCGAAGATGAACCCTCTACTCTCAAAGAAAAAATTTATCGTACCATCATTGCTCTCTTTTTATTCGTATTGGTAGGAACTCTTATCATCACTTTTTTACCAGGGGATGCAGAACAAAGCCTCATCGGAGCCATCACAGGTCAAAATTCCACAAAAGCTGGCTCAATTGCCGGACGCAGTATCCCTGTGGATTACTTCAATGCGGCAAAACGTGACTGTTATTACCGTTACCAACAATACGGAAGGGAAACTGCCCAAAATCCGGAACTTCTCAATTCCTGTGCGTATTCCACTGTGCGTGAAATTTACATAGCAAATGACATTGCATCTGCTGTTGGGTTCCAAGTGTCTGAAATCAGCATCAAACGGGAAATGTCCAAACAAGCGCGAGAAATCCACAAAGAATCAGTAAGCCAAGCAGGTTACGGAGAAGAAGACTCTCGCTCTCTCACAGAAATTTACCAACAAATTTACCGTTCCGCACCCATGAATTACCGCATTGATTCGGCAACCGGATTTGCTTTGTTTCCTAACTTTTTAGACCAACCTCTCACTCCTTCTGAAAACGAAGCGGAGATTGAAAGTGAAGCCAAACGTGCCAAAATATCATTCCGTTTGGTCGCGATTTCTGAAGTCAATTTGCTCAATGCTGTTGAGTCCAAAATCAACATCACTGACGCTGAATTACAAAAAGAATATGAGAAGGAAAAAAAAGAAGGAACTCTTTCCAAAGACCCTTCTGGGAATTTTGTTAGCTTCGAAGTGAGAAAACCCCTTCTCCTTTCCAAACTCAAATTTGACCGCAAACGGAAAGAAGTAGAAGTCTGGAAAACCCGTATCAGTCAAAAAATTTCCGAACCAAATGCTTTGGATGCCATTGCAGAAACATCAGGCCAGCCCATCGAAACTGTGACTGCAGTCTCTTTGTCTGATTTAAAGCTGGTCACATCAAACCGTGGGAACAGTTACAGATTGGCAAACTCAAGCAAATTTTGGGAATCTTTAGCAAACGATCCATTTAGCAAAAAGACAGTCGTTGGACCTTTTTCTGACAATGACAAACAAGTGTATGTAGAATTTAGTGCCTTAACCTACGGACAACCCACAGCAGCACCAGCCAAAGACCAAGCAGCAGATTTTTTGAAACAAAGACAACTTCTAAGCTTTTTTCTTGAAATAAACCAGTCCCTAGCAGCAGAATACAACGTAGAGAAAAAAGGTCTTCTCTCTTTAGAATAATGCAAATCAAAGCCGACTTCATCAACCCTTTCCTGGAAGCTGCCACCATCGTATTCCGCGATGTCTTACAACAGGACCTAATCCGTGGAAAAATTGGGATCAAAGATTCCCCAGCTCCAAGCCACGAAATCGCCATTGTGATTGGAGTTGTTGGATCCTTCAGTGGTGAAGTCGTTTATAGTATGAATTATGATGCGGCTTATAAAATTTCTCGCAAACTTGTGCCAGGTTTATCAGATGAAGATGTTAAAAACGAATACAAAGACATCCTCGGTGAGATTGCCAACATGACAACAGGGAATGCGATGAATATCTTTACTTCCGCTGGTCAATCTGTAGAGATCACAACACCAAATATCCAAGAAACACAAAGTACTTCTGTTCGATTTAATAAAAAGCCAACTCTTTCCATCAACTTATACTCCAAGTTTGGAAGGATCGAAGTGAATGTTGCCATCGCATGATGGCAATATGTTTTTAGAATTCTTTCTTAAATAAAACTCAAATTAAATAGAAGAACCAAGGACCCGTAATCTCTCTCGGGTTTCCTTTCGAAAGTCATAACCAGGTTTCGGATTTTTTCCTTCAATCCCATTTAAATACAATTGGTAATACTTTAAGGAACGTTCCAAATCTCTTTCATCCCAACTGCTCTCGTAAATTTTACCTAAATAATAATGTGCTGGCAAAAATTCTTCAGACTCTTTGAAGTTTTTGATCACATTCACCAATTGGTGGGCCGCCGATCGAAATTCCTTTTTACGAATTAACAAAATCGCCATCGCATAATGTGCCCTAGGTGTAAGTTCTGGGTGTTTTGGAAATTCAGTCACCAACTTCAGATATTCTTTGTAAGCTTTTTCTTCCGATTCTGGATTTCCAATTCGATCTAAGGATCTTGCTAACTCAAATTGAGATTTAATTTTGAGATCAGGATCTTCTTGTTTTTCAACTAATCCAGAAGACTCTTTATCCTTTCCATCTAATCCAAATAAGTTGGTGTTTTCGGTGCGAGAGTATTTTGCAGAATCACCTTCTTTATTATAAGAATCAGCGAATTCTTGTTCAGCCGATTTTTTTTGGTCTCTGGAAAGGTATGCCTTCCCCTTCTGATACGAAGCTTTCGAAGGATCGATTACTTCCTTCTTTTTTTTCTTTTTGTCTTGGACATTGGCTTCTTGAGATGGTCCAGATGTTGGTAAAGAAGTGTTAATGGAAACTTGTTCTTTAGGATTGGAATGAACTTCTCTCGAGTTTGTGGGGGTTTGTGTATTGTTTCCAATTTGATTGGAAACAGTCGTAGAATCCTTTGATTTTGTTTGGATGTTAGCAACAGAAGGTACCGAATTTCCTTCTTCTACATTTGGATTTGATTCCTTCCAAGTTTCAGGGAAAGGTAAAAAAATCTCAGGAGATTCAGCTGTTATCGGGTGAAACATACAAAAAGGAAAAAGGAAGAAGGTAATGGTTAAAACTAACCATTGTTTTTCAAACCAGTACAAAGATTTGGTTAGACAATTCATCGGAGGTCTTTTGGAATCCGTTCTAAACTTCTTGGTTTTCCAAAACTTTCTTTTGATTCAGTAGGTTTAGGCAGTTTTAGAGTTTCTAAATTTTTCTCTTCGTTTTTTTCCTTCACTTTTTTTTCCAATTCAGAAACACGAGTTAACATTTTTTGCATCCTAAGTTCATCATCAGATGCTTGCGAAGGTTCCAAATTATCTTTTGGAGATACCGGTTGTACATCAATAGGTGATGGGATTAAACCATCACCTGACGGAGTGTAAATGGGAGGCACAGATGTATCTTCTGATTTTCGATTTCTAAAATCATATTCTTTTCCCAAAAACTCTTGTTCTTCGGGAATTGTATCGTGAGTGTATCCATTTGATTCTCTTTCGCTGAGGAAATCAAATTGCATCCGGCGATTGGATTCATATTTTAAATCTTCGGGGTCAGACATTCGAACATCTTTCCGTTTACGATTGTAATCTCTTTCGATTTCCATAATGAATAAACTGCGTGTATCTTGTGCTAACTGTTGTCCTTGTGGTTTGGCATTTTCCCATCCATGGGACCATCCAATGTAAATCGCCATAATCAGAAAAAAAACAAAAAGAGCAATGGCGATTTTTTTGAGTAAATCTTGGACTTGAAGGGGGATTTTATCCACAAGGCCATCGACAGCCCCCATCATTTTTTGTGTGTCTACATTGACTTTGGGTATATTGATATTCTTGATGTCCACAGATTCACTCTTCCAAAATTTTAAAAACTACCCTTCGGTTCACCGCTCGGCCTTCTTCCGTCGCATTGTCTGCAATGGGGGTACTTGGCCCGAGACCAACCACAGAAATCCTCGCCTCTTCTATTTTATGTTTAGACTTTAAATAAACTGCAACTGAATTTGCACGTTCCAAAGATAACTTTTGGTTAGCGACTTTTGTACCAACATTATCCGTATGGCCCTCGATGAGTACCTTTAAATTGGAGGTTTTTTTCAAAATTCCTGCCAATCTGTCAAGTTCGGGTTCAGACTCTTTGGCAAAGTCAGCAGACCGGAAGGCAAAAAACAAATTGTTCATCACAATTTGATTTCCTTTCCTTAGTTTTGGTAAAACAAGTAATACAGTTTTCTCTTTATCTTCCTTTTCTTTTCCCAACAAATTTAGGTTTTGTGAAACTGGTAAATAACCTTCCTTTTCACCGTAAAATCCATAATTTTCATCATAAGGTAAAATCAGACTAAACTCACCAGTGGTTGGATCACTAATGGTAGAACCAATGGTTTTTTTCTTTAAGAGGGACTCGTATTGGACAAATGCTGAAAGTGGTTTTCCTTCTTCATCAACCACTTTTCCTTTGATCACCATTACAGGATCTGGTTGGAAATGTTGTGGGATTGCTGCCATAAACAACTCACCCTCTCTTGATACATAGGCCCAATTGCCAACAGCTGGGATACTAAAAAAGTTAACACCTCTTAGGTTAGACGATAATTCTTGTGGTTCCGACCAAGATGTCCAAGAATCGCCATTTCTCCTTGCAATAAAAATGGAAATTCCTTCTTTTCTTCCAGAGGAAGAGAAATACAAGGTACGATCATCAGGAGCAAGAAAAGGAGCCATTTCCTCTTCTCCAGTATTTAATGTATTTCCTAAATTCATTCCATCTTCAAAAATTCCTGATTCATTTTGTAAACTTACATATAAATCGAGTTTTCCATAATTTTTCTTTTGTTGTGCCGAATAAATCAGAGTTCTACCACTAGAAGACAAGGCAGATCCACCAAATACTTGTTGGTTGGGATTATCTGCTTTTTTATACCAATTATAAAAACTTGGAAAAGGGATTGGACTTGGTAACGACCAACCTGTTTCGGTTTTCCGTGTTTTATACAAAGGTGCTCTATTTTGGATTTTTTCTGATCTTTCTTTGTATTCGTTTTCTAATTTAGTGAGAACAATATGGAATTCTTTGGCATTGGCTGCTTCTCTTGTTGCCAGTTGTGATTTTTGTGTCATCTCACGTTTGAGTTGATCGAGTAACTCATCTTCACCAAAGTTTCCAAATACAAAAAGTTCATTCCCACCTGGTAAAGCAGAAATCACGGCTGAAGGATAACGGTTGTTTAATGGCGTAGGCAATTGTTCCCCTGCCATCCAAAACCCAAATTGGTCACGTTTTGATGCCCAAATTTTCTGAGTGGACCTGCCCCCTTCTCTCACAAGGGCAGTCCAAAATAGTATTTTCCCATCAGGTGTACATTGTGGATTAAAGGAGAATAAACCTTGTGTCACATACCTTGGGATTTTTTTTAAGGTCCAATCAGGAGTTTTTCCCGTTTCAAATGGTTCAATTTCATATCGAATGGGCGAACATCCATCCCCTTGCACATCGCATAACATCCGTACTTTTTTCCCACTCAGATAAGCGAGTTCTTCTTGTAAGGTTGTACTCGTGATGCGGAATACTTGTTTTTCTGTTCGCAAGAGATGGCCTGTATTGATGAGGTCTCCCTCCAAAACCTGGATTCCATTTTTTATACTTTGCGAACTGGTGAGTCCGCTCCCAAAAAGGAAGAGAATGATGAGTAGAATCCGTGCCATACCATACGAAATGTCGGTTGAAACCTCTGATTCCCTTAGAAAATTGACCTATGATCCAAGCTAGCGGCATTACAGTCTCCTTCGGGAAAAAACCCCTTTTTGAAAACGTTTCCATTAAATTCAAACCGGAGTGCCGTTATGGGCTAATTGGAGCCAATGGTTCGGGAAAATCGACCTTTATGAAGGTTCTTGCGGGCATTTTACAGCCCTCTGCAGGCTCTGTGGTCCTCGACAAGGACGTAAAGGTTGGGTATTTGAAGCAGGACCACTATGAATACGAAAACGAGACCGTACTTGGCACTGTTTTACGAGGAAATCCTGAACTTTGGAACCTGATGGCAGAACGAGACGCCATTTATGCCAAAGAAGACATGACAGATGAAGAAGGGATCCGGATTTCCGAAATTGAAGAATTATTTGCAGATATGGGCGGATACGAAGCCGAATCGGTTGCGGGGGAACTTTTGGAAGGTCTTGGAATTCCTACCACTGCTCACAACCGTCCACTTAACTTTTTAACAGGTGGGTTCAAATTACGAGTTCTCCTTGCCCAAGTATTATTTTTAAAACCAGATGTACTTCTCCTAGACGAACCAACTAACCACTTAGATATCAAAACCATCCACTGGTTAGAAGAACTTCTGATCAATTATGAAGGTGTTGTCATCGTGATTTCCCACGACCGTCACTTTATCAACTCAGTTGCCACTCATATCGCTGACCTTGACTATAACACCATTCGAGTATTCCCAGGGAACTACGACGACTTTATGATCGCTGCTGAACAATCCCGTGAACAACTCATGAATGACAGCAAACGAGCAAAAGAAAAAATTGCCGACTTACAGGAGTTTGTTTCTCGATTCTCTGCAAACGCTAGTAAATCTAAACAAGCTACCTCTCGTCAAAAGATGATCGAAAAAATCAAATCTGATATGGTAGAAGTAAAACCTTCTTCAAGAGTAGCTCCTTACATTCGTTTCAAAGCAAAACGTGTGTTAGGGAAAGATGTTTTCGAAGCAATCAACATCACAAAGTCATATGATGGAAAACCAG
This sequence comes from Leptospira paudalimensis, assembly GCF_026151345.1. Taxonomy (NCBI): domain Bacteria; kingdom Pseudomonadati; phylum Spirochaetota; class Leptospiria; order Leptospirales; family Leptospiraceae; genus Leptospira; species Leptospira paudalimensis. The sequence goes on along the minus strand of NZ_JAMQPR010000001.1, from coordinate 691,693 downwards.
TCATCAAAGACTTTAGCATTTCCATTACGAAAGGTGAGAAGGTGGGAATTGTTGGAACAAACGGTGTTGGTAAAACCACTCTCCTTAAAATGTTATTAAAAAAATTGGAACCAGATTCTGGCCAAGTGAAATGGGGTGATTCTGTCGAAACATCTTTTTTCCCACAGGACCATAGAGAAGCAATGGAACCAGATGCAGATACTCTGGTTGAATGGTTACTTCGAAATTCACCTCAAGGTACAGAAGTGCAAGAGATTCGTGCAATTTTAGGTAGGATGCTTTTTTCAGGTGATATGGCGAATAAATCCACAACCGTGTTATCGGGTGGGGAAAAATCTCGAATGATCATTGGAAAAATGATCCTTGCCTGTGACAACGTCATTGCTCTTGACGAACCAACTAACCACTTGGACTTAGAAACGATCGAAGCACTCAACTACGCCTTATCTTTGTTTGATGGAACGGTGATATTGGTTTCTCATGATAGGGAGTTCATTTCTTCACTTTGTACTAGAATCATTGAAGTAACTCCTGAAGGAATCAAAGACTTCAAAGGAAATTACGAAGAATTTTTGGAACGGGAAGGAAACGATTTTTACAAACGTCTCACTGGTGGAGCAGTCCTTACCCCTTAAAATTGGTAATTTAAGGAGAGATTTGCTGATTGCATTTCTCTCCCTGCCATCAATTCTGTTGTCACACTAAAACTTCCCTGTCCAAATCGAAAGCCTAAACTTCCATATCCAAAGCTGGAAACATGATCATAACGAGTCGCGAGTCGAATCCCAATCACACTCGGGTAGGTCGAAAAATCATCCGGATTGGATCTAGTGGAAATCAGTGCATAACGACTCACTTGGATTGAAGTATATCCTTCATTATAAACACAACCAATACCAGGTGTGATGGATAATATTCCAATAGTCCAATTGTATTTTACATCAAAAGAAAAGGAAGAAATCCTAGATTGGTAATACAAATCATTGATTCCCAACCACCTTCGTTTTTCTCCGTCGATTCGAAACTGAGTGGTCCTACGATCGTACGAACTTAAGTATAAGTCTTGGTTTGTTTGAAACAAACCAAATCCAAAAGAAAAACCAGAAGATTCTGGGAAATAACGGAACAAAATTCCATAATTTTGAATCTTTCCCCTAACATCCGTATTTCGAATTTTTACAAATGGAATATTTGCTTCCGTAAATTCATAAGGGAAAAAATGTGTTGTGACATTCCAACGACTGGCATAAGGAGTTTGAAATATTTGGCTAAGGTTGGCTGTAAAATTTACGGATGGAGAGGCAGCGACACCTTCTTTTGGCAAATTTCTGAGTTCAGAGTTTTCATAATACAAATCACGTGCTTTAGCTTGTCCTTTTGCAATCGTGTAACCCAAACCAAATCGGTAGGAGGGAACATTCTGGCCACCTGATTGGTTTGCATTCAGATTTTGTAATACTGCATTTTCTCCCATTGATCGAAGAAAACCATTCGTATAAATTCGATCTAAAGCGGGGCCCGCAAAATTTCCGAGGAGTTGGTATTCAGAAGGAATATTGGAACATTCTGCCCCTCCGCAAATGACTTGCGCTTCTAATGGAAAACCTTTTCCCAAAAAAGCTGGAAGGATCAAGAATATTGCAATCAATTGGATGGTAGTGCGAATCATCGAGAGTTTCATACTTCAACATTCTGAATCAAAAAGGGAAATTGGTTTCATGAGGATACCACTGAATCCATTCGTTATAAAAAGGTAAGTAAATTTAACTTAACTTCGGTTACTGGTTATTTTGAAACCATTCCAAAAATAGATCCATCGCTTTTTTTCGGTGTGAGACTTTGTTTTTTTCTTCTTCTAGGACTTCTGAAAACCGTTTTCCGAAATTCGGATAATAAAAAATAGGATCATATCCAAATCCATATTTCCCAATTTCATCATAATCGGAGGTGATGAGCCCTTCTACCTTTCCTTCAAAGGAAACTTGGTGAATCGTATCTACATAACTCACAACACAGCTGTAATGTGCATTTCGATTCGAATTCTGTCCCAATTGATTGAGTAAATAGAGAGCACGTTCTTTATCAGTGAGTCCAGGCCCACCGAATCTTGCGGAATACACTCCAGGTTCCCCACCGAGAACATCCACACAGATCCCAGAATCATCAGCAAACGAAGGAAGACCTGTTAGGCGAAAGAGTTCTTTTGATTTGATAAATGAATTTCCCACAAATGTGGTTTCTGATTCTTCAGGATTGAAGATAATCCCTAAAGTTTTTGGTGTGACCACCTCATAACCCAAAGGAGAGAGTAACATTTGCATTTCTTTTCGTTTGTGATCACTTCCAGAAGCAAATGCTAACGTTTTTTTTGTCAGTGTGAATCTTCCTCATCTAACTGGAAACCTTCCATTGCAGAAGCCAAGTCAGGAAAAATTTCAAAGACTTTATCTAACATTGTAATCTCAAATAATTGGATTAAATCTTCATCAACCACAATTACCTTGATATCACCATTCAATGGCTTTAACTTACGTTTTGTGGCGACAAAAATTCCTAAAGCAGTTGAACATATATGATGAACTTTCGTTAAATCTAAAATGATTTTTTTAACAGAACCTTGAGTGAGTTTTGACAATTCTTTTTCAATTTCATCGGAATCCACTTTCAAAATGGCTCCAGAAAACTTGATAATCCTTATGTCATCCTTGACTTGAACATCCATTCGATTCAATCACCCCACTTAACAAGAAAACTACGCAAGTTACCTTCCGAACCCCTCTCAGTTTGTACAACCGAGCGATTTCATTGAGTGAGGCACCTGTCGTAAATATATCATCTACGAGTAGAACATGAAGTCCTTCTATGATTCTATCACTTTTTGTGAATGCAAATGCCTTTTTTGCATGAAAAAATCTCTCTTCAAACCGTTTCTCTGACTGTTTGTCCTTTGAAACCTTACGAAGACTCGTATCTTCCCTTAAATTTAGGCCTCGTAAAAGCCGATTTCGTAACGACCAAGCGACATGGTAGGGTTTTGGCCCTGGTTTTGGTTTGGAAGGAACCATGACAAAACAATCGGGAGGATCAAGTTTCCAAAATTTTGCCAACTCTCTCCAACCTAAACAGAAGTAGTTGGAGATTTGTTTTTCATTTTGGAATTTTAAAGAAAGGAAAAGATCTTTGGCGATGAGGTCTCTCTTTTGCAAAGAGTATGCTTCCTCATAAAATAGGAAACGATCCACTGGATTCGGAATGGGGAAAGGTGTTTTCCAAATACTTTGTGAATGGAAACAAAATTTGGTGCAAACTTTGCACAAACCTAATCTATCTGCAAATAAATCGTGGTGGCCACAGCGGATACAATACTTTGGAAATAAAAAAGTCAGTAACGAAAAAAAAACCCCTCTCATAATGAAAGGGGTTTTTTTAGTAAGAGTTTGGTCTTACTTTTTTAGAAATTACTTAGCAGGAGTTGTAGTTTGTGGAGCAGGTGCCGCTTCTACTTTTGGCTCATCATTAGCTTTTTGGATTGTTGAAGTTGGAGGAGTTAAGTCAACAGTAAGTTTTACTTCGACTACATCCGATTGGTTTCCAACATTATCAACAGCCATAGCTTTGATTACGTGATCACCTTGTGTTTCAATTGCAATTGCCTCAACATAAGGTTTGTATTCTTCTTCGTCAATTTTAACTAGGATTTTTTTCACACCTGATTCTTTGTCAGTTGCGTTTACATAGAATACGTTTCCTTTTCTTTGGAAATTTTTTCCATTGATGTCAACTAAAGGGAAAGAAGGAACGATTTCAATTGTAGGTTTTACATCGTCAACAGTGATGATCATAGAAGACTCTGGAGAAGAGTTTCCAGATTTATCAGTTGCAGAATACTTAATCGTATTTGCACCACCAACTTCTAATTTGATTGGATCAGCGTAAACTTTAGAAGCTTCTTGGTTGATGCTAAATTGAACTTTTTCTACACCTGTTTGGCGGTCTTCCGCAACGATTGTGTATGTGTTGTTTTTAGAAGCAAAAGGAACTCCATCTAAAACAAACAGTTGTTCTTGTGGAACAAGGCTCACACGTGGTGCAGTATTGTCTACATTCACAACAAGGATTTTTGGAGTTTCTGCGTTCCCTACTTTATCAACGGAACGGTAGTAAATCTCAGTAAGACCTTCTTCCGAAATACGGATTGGTTGCGTAAATCTTCTATACTCACCATTTTTTGGTTTCCATTCGATGAAATCGATCATAGAAGAATCATCTTTCGCGTCTAAAGAAAACGAAGTTTTGCTAGTGATAAAAAGAGCGGGTGCATCACTTGTAGAAGCTCCAGCTTCTTTTTTGTCTCCCAAAATGTCTTTTACAGTTGTCTCAACTTTGTTCACACCATCTTTGGCTTGTGTAGACGTGGATTCAGTTTTTTGAATTGCCTTGTCTTTGGTGGAAGTAGTGGCTTTTGGGTCAGCAACCTGTGCTGAGATTTGGCCTGCGAAAAAAATTGTCAAAATGGCCAAAAGGTATTTGTGCGCCTGCATTAGTATATGTCTCCTTTTTACAGATAAAACATATATATCCTCTTTGTAAGGAAATATTGTCAACATGATTGCTTTAAGAAACACCATAATCCTAACACTTTTTCTCATTTCGCCATTCCATTCCGAAATCTTAGGCGAGAGTGGCATTTGGAGGGAAATCCTTCTCGAAAATTTTGAACTTTCAAATTTCAATGCGAGTCACCTCCGTACAAAATTAGAAAAAGGAACAAAACTTCCCGAAATCAGCTTATCAAACAATTTTACAGCTCCCATCCCAGGCTCCAAACAAGCGCTTGTGCTTCGGATTCCAAAAGATGCCAATTTACCATTTTCATTGTACTTTCCGAAACCCATTGAAGTGAATGCATTCATTAAAGAAATCTCCATTCCCATTTACTCTTCTTTATCGAGTGGGAACCTAACACTGATCATAGAAACACAAGATGCAGAAGTGAGACAATTAAACCTAACTTCGCTCAACTACCGTGGTTGGAAAACCATCACTGTTTCTATTTCAAAAAATTTTGACCAAAACGATCGGGTTTTTTTGCAAAAGAGTTCCATTCGTATTTTAGGATTCTTTTATTTACCGTATGAAAACAACGACCCTAACCAGGAAGTACTCATCGCGATTGATGATATAACTGCAATTGTGCGAGATAAATATAGACCACTCCGAAACAAAGAAATCCTGTTAGAGGATTGAGTTTTTATGGATTTTTCCAGGTTTTCTCCTCGGAAGTCTCTGAAAAAAACTCTTTTCTTCCCAACCTAGTAACCAATCCTGATCCTAAATGGAAATGGAACTCTCCTTAGAACAATACGAAACCCTTCTCAAATTAGTTTATATGGGAGATTGGGTCATTTCCACATTACAAGCCAAAGACAGATCGGATGATGAACCGGATTCTGACTCTCGATTTGCAGACGTTGTTCGCCATGTTTTCTCACAAGCAGAACATGCAGGTTTAGGCAATATTGTCCAAATCGACCAAAACAATGGAGAACCATACCTGACTCGTGAGTTTGAAGAAGAAAGTGGTCTTGTTGATATTTTGGAAGACTACGAAGACGAAGTATTTTGGCAAGCTCTCATAGAACGATTGGCTCACCGTGATTTCCTCCGCCACTATGGAGAAACTGCAATTTCCCAAATGGCCATTGAAGAACGAATCGAAAAAGAAACTCCTTTCCATGACCAATGGGCAACTGAATTCCATGAAAATGGATTAGAAAATATAAAAACTTAATAACTAATCATTACAATCGGATTTATTTGGTTTTTGGCCAAAGAAGTCGATCTTCTCTTAATTTTTTCTTCGACATCGCATCATCGAGTCTTGTTCGCAAAGCATATTCGATTTGGCTTTTTGACTGTTGTGATAAAACATTTGCATCAGCTGGATCTCCAACATCACGTAACAACAGTTGAATGGTATCAAAAGTTTCCTGATTTAAAAAATCTCCATTCTTAGGAATTTTTGGGATTTGGTACCAAAGTTTCAGAGCGTCCGATTGGAGTTTGGAATCTTGTTTCCATTGCCCATGTTCCCAAAGAATTTTTGCTTTTTCAAACATCCCATCCTTTGTTCGGTAAAAATTTGGAGTATGAGTGAGAAGAGTATCGAGGATATCGATTCTTTTTTTCACATATGCTTCTTCGGCATCCATCACATTTAGAATCTTTTTTTCTTTCAAAAGATTTTTATACTTAGCTTCCACCTGCCGGAGAGTTTCATACCTAAGAGTTTGTTTTTGTTCGGGTGAAGAGTTTTTTAAATAGTCTTTCACTCGGAAGTATTGTTCGAGAGCTTTTCCTTGGATGTAATAGATATTTTCAATCGTAAATAAAATTTCAGTTCCAGTATTGGTTCCTAATTGAGCTGACAAAGCCGCCATCATTTGTCTCAAAAAATCTTCTTTATTCAGATTTTCTTGGAAGTAATCGATAGCAAAATAGCTCATATCGTTACTAAAAGGGTATGCTAACCTTTGTAAGTTTTCGTAATACAAATCCCTTACAAATAAATTCAAATCTCCTTTATTGGGATCATATCCCATAAACCTTGAAATAAATTCATCCAACTGTTTTTCTTTTTTTTGTTTTAATGTTCGATCTAAGTATTTGTTTCGATCTTCTTTTGGCATTGATAAAGGAGATTTGGGAGGGAGTTCCCCTTCTTTTGATAATTTCATTGTAATTGGTGATGTAGATTCCTCACCTTTACGAAATTCTTCAATGATACGGTTTCTTTCTTTGTGTAAGTATAAATTGTCTTCTGCAGAATCAATATCTACTTTAAATGGATCTCTGATATTTTTTAAAGTAGGAAGAACATCTTTAACAATAATGTCTTCAAAATCTCGATGCCTTTTGATATAAGAATCAGCAACACCTGAATTTTCATTGATTTGATCATAATCATTTCGGAACTGTTTTCTTAAGTTTGAAGTTCCTTCTAAATTTTGAACTAAATCTTCCCACTGGCTTCCCTTATATTTTCCTTTCGAAAAACCTTCTTTGCCTTCGCCCTCCCCTTCTTCTTGGCCTTCACCAGGATCTTCATTTGATTCAGAATCTCCTGATTCACCCATATTTTTACCAAAACTCATCTCAAATGAGAGTTCCTTCTCATCTTCGGTGGCATAAATCCAAGCGGGACCACAGAGAGTTTTTTGGTATATAGAGTCTGAATGATTAAATGAATATATAATAAATGTTATGTGGCAGACAACAGAAACATAGAACGCTATGTAAAAACGATTCTCAAATAGAACATTACGAATTCCTTTTAGCATAAACAAAAAACACAAGTCCTACGATTCCCATAAACAAATAAGACAGTAAGTTTCCATATAGTCGATAAAATGTCATTTCACCAGGGATAACAGAAACCTTTTTACGGATGGTTGCAGTCGTTTCAATCGGAGTAAAATCGTTATCAATATTTCGCCCTAAATGATCCGTAAAAACAGAAGTTCCTGAATTCGTTGAACGAACGATCCATTTTCGAAATTCAATCGCACGCAAACGACCCAAAGTATGGTGTTGGTAGGATTCTACAGAATTTCCATACCATTTATCGTTTGTTACATTCACGATAAAATCTGGATCTCCTTGAAATTTACGCACAAATTCCGAGATGATCACTTCATAACAAATCAAAGGTAAAAAAGACCCAATTGTTTTCTCTTCAATTTGGTTTGGACGGTAATGTTCCCTTACCGAATCGGGACTCATTCCAAATGTATCCTCCCAATGTAAATCTTTCGTAACATTTGAAGGAGTTTTACGACGTTCATAATAAGGAATAAGATCCATTTTAGTTCCAGGTGCAAATTGTCCCGTTTGACCAGACAAAGCATACATCCATTCAAATGGCATGTATTCCCCAAAGATGAGTAAAAATACTTTTTGGTAACTTTTTTTCCGTTCCCCATTTGGATTCATGAGTACGGACGAATTGTACGTACGAATGTCGTTTCGGATGATTCGCGCAGATTCTTTGCCACCAGGAATGTCTGCATCCAATTCATTAAAAAACAAATTGGCTCCATGTCGCAAACTGATGATTGCCATTAGTGACTCAAATTGGTGCCAATAAATACGAAGTGTCCTGGTTACCTCTGAATCATGGGTGGTAAAAAATGGAACTCCAGATTCTGGTAAAACTACCAAATCCACTGGTTTCTCTTTTAATTCAGATTCCACCATACGGTCGATGCGAGTCATTAAATTTCGAATTTCTTCTGCAGGGTTTCTACCATCTCGAAACTCCAATGGAGCATTCGGTTGGACAATCAGAACCTCACGTTCTGCGATTGGTTTGACATTTTCCCATTTATGGAACAAATAAAAACCATTCCCAAAAAACAAAACCAAAACAATCAAAAGGGAAGTTAGACCCACTAACATTTGTTTGACAAGCTTCGGGTGTTTTGTGATCAGAGACTGAATCAAAGAAAGTAGATGAAGGATTTTTTTTGGATTTTTAAGGTAAAAGAGATAATAAGAAACAAAAAATAAAAAGCCAGATAATCCATAAGCACTCGTATACTCTGCGTTTTGTGCTAAAATTTGATTTTCTGCCACTACGTTACCGAAGTACCAAGGGAAAACTTGAGGAGTAAAAAATTCAGCAAACAAAATCGAAAACGATGCTATCAATGGAAAAAATTTTCCCACTTTTTTTGCTAAAAAAGAGAAAAGAAGTAAATATACTGGAAATTTAAAATTTAATACAATAGCTGAGCCAATAAAAATGGGAACAGCTAAATACCAATCAAATCCCCCAAAAACAGTTGTCATATGGTAGACCCAATGGAAGGACACCAAATAAAACAAAATGGCAAAGCCAAATCCGTGGTAGATGAGTTTTTTCCATTCACCTCGGTTTCTTTTTTCTATGATAAAGAGACCAAAAGGAGCAAACCAAACGAAAATTGGTAAATTGAGAGGCGCAAAAGAGAGGAAAGAGAATGCGGCCGTTACTGTATAACAAAGAACGGATATGAACCCTTCGCGTGACATTAAAAAACGAGCCAGTTTCATATCCGTTAGACTACAAAAAATAGATTACGATTTGTTGTAGTTATTATTACCGTTTTGTACTTTTGTGAAGATCATTTTACCAGCTGCAGTTTGGATGATACTTGTAACGACTACACGTACATCTTTCCCAACTAAATGACCACCATTTTCGATCACAACCATGGTTCCATCTTCCAAGTACCCAATTCCTTGGTTTTCATCTTTTCCTTCTTTGATGACGGAAATTTGAAACTCTTCACCAGGTAACACTACAGGTTTTAATGCATTGGCAAGGTTATTCAAATTGAGAACTCGAACACCTTGTAACTCTGCTACTTTGTTTAGGTTAAAGTCATTGGTAACAACGGCTCCACCAGTATCACGAGCAAGTTTTACCAGTTTTGCATCCACTTCTCGAGTATCAGAATAATCAGTATACGTGATCTTAACTTCGATGGATCCTTTTCTTTGGAGTTTGTTTAACATCTCAAGACCACGACGACCACGAGCACGTTTGATCGGATCAGAAGAATCGGAAATCAATTGGATTTCACGTAACACAAAGTTAGGAAGGATGAGAGGACCATCTAAGAAGTGAGTGTCAGCAATATCCAAAATCCTACCATCGATCACAACGGAAGTATCTAGAATTTTATCCTTGATTTGAGTTGTTCCACCTTCCAGTCCTGGAATGGAAAAACTAGAACCAGGAGCACCAGAGCCACCACCAAAAATGGAAAGGCCAGGTTTTTTGGAAAACGAGACACCTGCTTTTATCCCTGTTAGGAAAAAAAGCACAGCAACAAAAATGGAAACCGATTTGTATCCATAATCATTAAGCAAACTTACAGGGAATGCAGCTATGGAGAGTCCGAGTAGCGCACCAACACTTGCACATAGAACAACATCTGCTTTAATTTCTGGGAATAATTTTCTCTCACCGAGAATTAGAACCAAAGAATAAACCAGAACAACACCAGCAAGTACCCCCGCCAAAACGATGTTTTGCGATTCTGAATGTATAAAGAAAAACGATACCGAAGTGACAAGTAGTGTCCCAATGGTTGAAAGTAAATGTTTCATAACTCAATCCTTGTAAAAGAGTTTGAGCAAAAACGGAAGTTTATTCTAAATCTAGATCATCATCCAATTCTTTTGGAGGTGGTGGTGGAGCCATACCTTGCACTGAAGCTGCCAGCACATCGGAAACAATGTTTCCTGCTTCTTCTTGGGGTACACCCTTACTCAATGCAATTTCCATCTTTACTAAATTATAGGCGCTCTCGTAGAGCTTTCTCTCCATAATGGAGAGTTCTTTGCCATAGGCACGTCTGTAAAGATTACGGCACACATCAGCCACTTCGAAAATAGAACCAGATTTGATCTTGTTCATATTGTTCTGGTAACGGACTTTCCAGTCCTCTTCCGTGTCGACCTCATCCTTTTTTAGGAGAGTGAGAACTTTTTTGATCTCTTTTTTATCAATGATCGACCGGATACCCACATCCATCGCGCGATCCACAGGGATAGAGACCTTCATTTTGGAACCTTGAATTTCCAAACTGTAACAGTCTTTTTTCTTTCCCAGAATCAGCTTTTTAGCAACTTCTGTGACTTCACCTACTCCATGGATTGGGTATACAACGTAATCCCCAACCTTGAATTTAGGCTCTTTAGTTTTTTCGTTTAGTTTTTTTGTAGCCAAGTAAGTATAATAACTTCCGTAAATACTCTTACCAAGAGTATACCTGAAAAATGGCCAATGTCAAGGAAGTTGGCAAAAATAGTTCAGAATCGAATGGTTTTTACTTCTGCACCTGTCAATTGAGGCAATTTACCTTTTACGATGTCCAAGGTTTCCTTTGCATCTTCCAATCGGTAAAAATAACCAGCGAATAATTTCCCAGTGGAAGTGCGAAAAATCCTGCCTCTTAAATTTGGCTGGGATTCTATCAGCTGTTTGCCGATGGAAACAGCTTCTTCTGGGCTAAAATCACCAATTTGCACCATATAATTGATTTGGTCATTTTTTGGTGGGAATTTCAATGTAGCAGGAAAAGGACCATTCTGTTCGGAAGCCGATTTTTGTGTATCATTCGTTTCTTCGATTTCCCTTTGGGAAGGAGATGGAATGGTAGACGACTGTGATTTTGTCCCTACATTCGAAAATGAGGTCTCAGCGTTTTCCTTAAATTTACTTTCTTTTTGGCCCAATTGGATTCCAACCACCATTCCTGAGGTAAAAAGCAAAATACCGCCAATGAGGAGGATGAACGCTGATTTTGGTTTGGCGCTGACTTGAGAATAAGAAGGAGTTGGGAAAGGAGTATGGTTTGGAATCTCCCCTTCGTAGGGTCGGCCGGACCGAAGCTTTCTGGAATAATCTATATTTTGCATGGGCGTTCCGATTTCTCTATTACCACAATTATCGGAAAGAGAACCAAAAAAATAGACTGGTTTTTTAGAATTCCCTTCCTTGGAGAAAAACAAATTCCATACTAATAAGCTGGGGAAATTTTGGATTTCAACATTCGTTTGCAATCAAATCGAGTTACAACATTAACATTCACTAATGGAATATTCATTGAAAGGTATTTGATTCAAAAGAAACTGGAATTCGATTCTTATGAATTGCCCTCTTTGTAACTCTCCATCGACTCCCTATTATCAAAACAAATTCAGGGCTTACCATCGGTGTTCTAACTGTATGTCCATCTTTATGGATAAAACTTTTTTACCTTCATTAGATGATGAGAAAAAAAGATACCTTGAACATAACAATGATATCCATGATGTTCAGTACCAAAATTTTTTAAGACCCATTGTTGAAAAAGTGCTTACACATCAAAAACCAGAGGATTTTGGATTGGATTATGGTGCTGGTCCTGGGCCCGTAGTTGAATTTTTACTCAAAGAGAAAGGGTACCAAGTCAATTTATTTGATCCTTTTTTTCACCCATTTCAAGAAAATTTAACAAAACAATATGATTATATCATTTTAACAGAAGTAGTGGAACATTTTCATCATCCAAATTTAGAATTCCAGAAACTTAAGTCCCTTCTCAAAGTAAATGGAGTGTTATATATTTTAACACACCCTTATGACGATTCCATTTCCTTTGATCGCTGGTATTATAAAAATGACCAAACACATACTTTCTTTTATACAAAGCAGGCATTTGAATGGATCAAAGAATTTTTTGGATTCAAACGAATGGAAATAGAGAACAGAATCATTCTATTTCAAAAATAAAGTAAATTATAACAACCGAATCAATTCTTCGAGTTTTTTATTCTCAGGTGATAGTTTCTTTAATACCTGAACCAAATAACTTGTGCGATCTTTATCTCCTAACAATCTACAAACATCTGCTAGATGGATTAAATTTCGGATGTTATTTGGTTGACGAAGACGCACCCGTTCACTTAACTCTTGCGATTCAAACAAAAAGGATTGGGATTTATAAATAGAATAAAGTCTTTTATACAAAACAGAAGTATGGAACATCCAACTTGTATCTGATGGAAAGTTTTCTAAAGCTAAACTTGCATACTCCATTGCTTTCAAAAGATCACCCTCTTTTTCATACAATTTTGTAATGAATTTTAGTTCCAAAATGGAAGTATCTAAGGCAGATGGATACGATAAAAGTAATTCTAAAGCTTTGGAATTTTGCCTTTTTTTGATCAATGTTTTTGCTTCTTTCCAAAACTTCCCTGGTTTGCTTAATGATTCTAAGTTATATTCCAAGGAAATTAAGCTCAAATCGTCCGAATACTTTCCTTTTGTTTCGAGAACGGATACCAAATTTTGCAAATCACCATTTGATTTTTCAATACAATCTAATATTAGGTTTTGGTCTTCATTGATATCGCGGTATTTCCCGGAATTAGAGATGACCAAATCATCTTTTCCATCCGATCCACAGAATATTTTATCTCCCTTTTTCAATTGAAAAACTGAAATAAAACGATTGGATGGAACTTCCATGACACCTAATTTATAATAATGAATTTCTTCTTCGATGAATGACGCTTTTGCATCCCGATACAAAATCACCCAAGGATGTTCCAAGTTAATAAAATAAAGTGTCCCAGTTGACTCTTCCAATAACCCTATAACCGCTGATACGAGCATTGCTCCATCAAATGTTTCGAATATTTTTTGAAGATCTAAGTAACAATCATGTAACCATCTTTCTGGGGAACGGTTTGAGGAAGTTGGATCCATTTTGGAACGAATGATGATAGAATTGTACACCGCTCCGAGTACAATCGCACCTCCAGCACCTTGTATAGATTTTCCCATTGCATCGCCATTTACAAATGCTTTGTAACGTTTGCCCTGCAAGATCAAATTATATACGGAAAGATAATCACCACCTAATTGGTATTCCTTATTTCGGAAGTGAAATTTTTTATACTGATTTAAGACTGTATCTATAGTGACTGCATTGCCATCCAACTCTTTACCGATAAGAGGATCAAACAGCAAGGTAGTTAGAAAATAATCTCCATCTTGTTGTGACTTTAATGCTTGTAAAGCTTCTGCAGCTTTTGTTACTTCTTCGTTTTTTTTCGTGATACGAAGGTGGTTTAAAAATGAGTGAAATCTATACCTTTCGATGATAAGTCCGCTAAAAACTCCCAAGGTATAACTTAAAATTAAATTTTGCATGGAATAATCAGTGGCAGGTGTATTCAAATTTGGCTTATATATAATAACGGTTGTTAAAAAAAGAAAAATTGAAATGGGATAATAAATAAAAAGTGTTTTTCTGGGAAGTGGCAAGAAGGAAAGAATGATGACAACCATTTGTAAGCCAGATACATAAGGAGCGTCATCGGCAATTCTTCCTGTAAAAAACGATGTTGTAAACAGCACATAACCATATACAACATAACCCCAAGTTAATCCCTCTAATCTAGATTGAATGTTCCGTGATTGATTGAATAAGTTTAGGAATATATAAAAAACACAGAGGATGGTAAACCCAATCCGAAAGTAAAACATCTCCGGAAATTCTGGGTGGAGTTTTGCATCAGTATCAAAGGCAAAACCAAGTAATGCAATGCTCCCGATTAAACTTCCAGGGAATTGGATGATTCTAGTTTGGCGATCTAACTCTTTACAATATTCTAAATTATATATTTTTCGTTCAGGAATTAAATCAAAAAATCTAGAAACGATTGTCTGGAAATGCTGATACACAATGCCTTATTAGACGAAAAAACCCGCGCGAAGGCGGGTTTCTCCAAAATCTACTTTCTCTATTTTTTAGAAAAAAGTTTTTACTGGGGTATCAGTTGTTGGTGCAATTCTCGAGATGATATCGCCAAAAGAGAAAGCGAATAACAACGCGAGGAAGGCAAACGCTGAGAGGAAAATCACTCTGTTTAGCATATTGTCATACTTTAAATGCATGAAGTAAGCTAAGACAAAGAATGCTTTACATGTTGCAACAGCCATTGCCACAATCATATTCCATTTTCCTAAATCGTATTGCGCCACCCAAACGGTTATGAAGGTTCCAAAGAAAAGAGCAAGGAGTACAAACACATATGTTTTGATGGAAATCACATGGTGATCATGTTCTTCTTCCTCTTCACCATCCTCTACCCACATAGAAGCAGAAGCGTGATCTTCTTTGTGATCTTCATCACCCATAACGAATTTCAACAGTTTGTTGTCTTTGTTTTCAGATGTGAATTTTGTAAAACGATCTGTTTGGAAAAATTGACCAAACCAGTTTACAATAAATCCGAGGATCGTAGCGGTTGCAATCCCTGGAGCAAAAATTCCAAACCCTAAAACAGGTGTAAAAACAGCCGCAAGTGCAATGAAGTATAGTCCGTAATTGATTACGTATTCCATTTTATAATCCCTTTTATCCTACCAAGTATAGAAGTGGGAAGAGGTAAATCCATACCAAGTCCACTACGTGCCAAAATAGACCTACACCTTCAACAGGAGTGTAATATTCAGGTCCAACTTTTCTTCTTAGAGTTTTGATGAAAATCCAGAAGATAAGAAGAGCTCCCGCTACTACGTGGATCCCGTGAAGACCAGTCATCACAAAGTAAAAACCGTAGAACATTTCCCATTTAGGTTGGGAGATCACAGCTTTTAAGCGAGTGACTTCTTCCGCACTTACATGGTTTTTTTCAAGTTCTGCAGGATTTTTGAGGAGAGCGGCAATTTTTGATTCACAAGTTGCTCGTTTTCCACCTGCTGCACAAGAAGGGTCAACTAACGAAAATTTGCCGGGAACAGTTCCAACATGGAACTTATGGCTATATTCGAAGTATTTAATGACCATAAAGGCTGCTGCACATGCGATTGTTAACGCAAGCATAATCGCAGCAATTTTATGAAGACCACGTTGCACATAATTAATGGCTGCTGCCATTGTGAACGAACTCACAAGTAACACAACAGTGTTAACTGCACCCATTTTCCAATCTAATGTTTCGGAACCGTTTTTAAAAACAGTAGGATACAAAGAATGGTAGATAAGGTAACCTACGAATAGGCCTCCAAACATAAGGATCTCTGTGCAAAGGAATAACCATATTCCTTGTTTGGAAGAAGCATACTGGTGGTCTGCACTCTTAAAATGGTGTTGGTGGTGAAATTCACTTGAAGAACTAACGGAAGTCATATGGCCCTGCAGTTACTGTTGGAGTTGTAGTAAAGTTTTCGTGTGGAGGAGGAGAAGACGTTTGCCATTCGAGTGTTTTTGCACCCCAAGGGTTATCAGACGCTTTTTCCCCTTTGAAGATTCCATGAATGATGGTGATGAGTCCTACCAAAAATCCGAGACCAATGAGCCAAGATCCCACAGTGGAGATTTGGTTCAGGTTTGTGTATTCAGGGAGGTAGTCAAAATAACGTCTTGGCATTCCCATCGCTCCGAGTACGAATTGTGGGAAAAAAGTTACGTTAAATCCAGTGAAGATGAGAACCCAAGAGATTCGTCCACCAAGGTCAGAAGTCATCCTTCCAAACATTTTAGGGAACCAGTAATAGATACCGCCCATAAGTGCCATAAGCGTTCCCCCTACCATTACATAGTGGAAGTGAGCTACAACAAAATATGTGTCATGGAAGTGAACGTCCATACCTGTGGAAGCAAGGAAAACTCCTGTCAATCCACCAATCGTAAAGAGGAACATAAAACCAAGAGCGAAGAGCATTGGCGCTTCGAAAGTCACTGTTCCGCGATACATTGTAGAAATCCAGTTGAAGAGTTTGATGGCTGTTGGAACCCCAACAAACATAGTGATGATGGAGAAGACAATACCAGCAAGAGTTGACTGACCAGACACAAACATGTGGTGTCCCCAAACAAGGAAAGATACCGCTGCAATTGCTACTGATGAATACGCAATCGCTCGGTAACCAAAAATTGTTTTTTTAGAGAACGCAGTGATGAGTTCAGAAATCACACCCATCGCAGGTAAGATCATAATGTACACAGCTGGGTGGGAGTAGAACCAGAAGAAGTGTTGGAAAAGAACTGGGTCTCCACCAAGATCTGGATCAAAAATTCCCACTCCAAGAGTTTTCTCAGCTCCTATGAGGAGAAGAGTGATTGCAAGGATTGGAGTTGCCAAGATTTGGATGATGGAAGTGGAATACAATGCCCAAATCATGAGTGGGATTCGGTCCATGGTCATTCCAGGTGCTCGGAGTTTATGAGTGGTTACAATGAAGTTTAATCCCGTTAAGATGGAAGAAAATCCCATAGTAAACGCTCCCATCACTAACAAAATCACACCATTTGATGTTTTTGCAGTCGAGTAAGGAGTGTAAAATGTCCATCCTGTATCCACTTGGTTGAAGATCATGGAAGAAGCTGCAAGTGCCGCTCCTGCAATGAAAATGTAGTAGGATGCAAGGTTGAGCCTAGGGAAAGCAACGTCTTTAGCACCCAATTGGATCGGTAGGACAAAGTTTCCAAGGAAAGCAGGAATTCCAGGAATGATCACCATAAATACCATAATGGCACCATGGAAGGTCATAAACTTGTTATAAGTATCTGGAGACAATAATGGTTCTGCACCAAACTTCGCTAAGTGCAGACGAATTCCCAATGCAAAGAAACCACCAATTAAGAAAAGGGTAGCAACCGTTGCAAAGTACATCAGTCCAATGCGTTTGTGGTCTAGAGTGGTCATCCAAGACCAGATTCCAGATCCGTGGTTCAGGTAATTATGGTCAGTGTGACCATGTTCGGTTTTTGTATGTGCTGAACTCATCTCTCTTCCTTATTTAATGGATTTGATATATTCAATTAAGTTGGCAACGTCTTCATCAGACAATTGGCCTTGGAATACCGGCATCGCAGGTGGATACCCTTCTACAATCTTTGCAGACGATACAAGGATGGATTCACGAAGGTAATTTTCATCAGCCTTAGTTTGGCTTCCATCAGCAAACTTTCTGTTGGATCCAAAAAGACCTTTCATCGTTGGTCCGACAATTCTTGATCCGTCAAGTGAATGGCAAGAAGCACAAGCTTTTTGTGCAAACAAAACCTTACCGAGATCAGCAGGAGTGTCAGCGCCTTTTTTCTCAGCGTGGTACCATGCAGCATATTCTTCAGAAGGAATGGCTTTGATTTTGATCATCATTCCAGAGTGTTTGGTTCCACAGTACTCTGTGCAGAATACGATGTATTCCCCTGGTTGTTTTGGCTCAAACCATAGTTGTGTGAGTTTTCCTGGAACCGCATCTTGTTTGGTTCGGAATGCTGGAACATAAAAACTATGGATCACATCTTTTGAAGTGAGGATGAGTTTGGTTGCTTTGCCAGCTGGCACAATCATTGGATCGTTTCCAGAGCTATAGAACTCTTTTCCATTAGCATAACGGTAAGTCCATGCCCACTGCTCTGCAGTCACATGAATCTCGGCCGCAATGTCTTCTGGTGGGGTTCTCAATTTTTCGAAAATCACCATCCCCCAGTAGAAAATTCCCATCATGATGACGAGAGGGATAAAAGACCAAAGAAACTCTGCAAAATTATTGTGAGTAATGTATGCTGATTTCTGGTCTAAGCTTGTACGTTTGAACTTGATGAGGAACCATGTCATTCCACCAATCAAGATGACAAACGAAACAAGGCTTGCAATGATCAGAAACGCATAGAGAAGATCGACTTCTTTTGCGATTTCAGTGGCCTGGATAGGCATGAACGAGGTCGCTGGAATGAGACTGCTCCAAGACATCTATGTGACTCCTTGACGGTTGTTATTTGTTATTTTTCGCCAGTTTATGTATAAAAACGCACCGAGAAGGAGTAAGGTGACCGCCCCCCCGAATTGCATCATCCTGTATGCGTATATCGTATATTTATTTTTTCTAGGATCAAATTGAAAGCAAAATAAAGCAAACTTATCTACAAAACTCCCAATCTTACCTGAAGATGCCTCAACGAAGGCAAATTTTAAATCCCTAGGTTCGAGTTGGATGCCTTGGAAGATACGAGACACTCTCCCATCAGGAGTCAAAACATAGACACCACTGGCATGAATGTATTGTTTTGCTTCTGCGTCCCACGCGTATCGGAAATCCAATTGTTTTGTGAGTGCATCAATGGATTCCTGTGTGCCCGTGAGTAAGTGGAGACCCGTTTCTGCTCCTACCCTATCGTAATCCTTCAAATAAGCACCTTTTTTTGGAAAGGATACAGCTTCATTTTCCTTCGGGTCAATGGATACCGCAATGTATTGGTATTCTTTTCCCAAAGTCCAATCAAGGTCCTTTAAACTTTTGAACACACCATTGAGGTGGAAATTACATAAAGTTGGGCATTTGAAGTAAACAGGAGAGAGAAGGACAGGTTTCCCTTGTGAGAGAAAATCGGAAAAAAGAACTTCTTTTCCTTGTTCATCACGAAAGGGAATGTCTAGCTTGAGGGTTTTGCCCGTGACATCCGAAAATCCAATGTTTTCTAATTCTTTAGGGAGTTTGTTTTCCCTTGTTAAGTTTGAGTGAGGGTCATAAGCAGACACAGACCCAAAGGAAACGAGAATACAGATACAAATGAGAAGACGGATGTTCACGTAATTTGGTTGTTACCCTATTTGGATTGAGAGCTAGGGTTCGACATTCCTGGGTTCTCCGGCGTTCCCGGATGAATGAAGGAAATGTACACGAAGAATAGAATGTTGAGTACGAGTGTGACAAGGAAAGTCCAATAGCCACCCTTGTTGTAAAGGTCTTTGTTTTGCATAATCTTACCTGATATAGTCTATACGAAAAACTGCTCTTTTTATCCAACAATTTTTAAAAGATGCAAGATTAATTTTATTTTCCCCAAATCCAGATCACAAAACCTGGAGGAAACAGATAGACGTATGACACTCAAACGTTTTTACACCATCCTTTCCGCAATGATCCTTCTCAATTTACTCTATGGTCCCCTGGTTCGGGCTACAGATTCTGGACTCGCATGCCCTGATTGGCCTTTATGCCATGGGAAAATTGTCCCAGAGTTTACATTCCAGATTTTTATGGAAGTAGGGCATCGGTATTACTCAGGGATTTTAGGAATCCTTGTTGGGATTGGGTTTGTATGGATTCTAAAAAATCCAGAAACAAGAAAACGATTAGGAATTCCTGCAGTACTCTCACTCCTCTTTCTCATTTCACAAGTCATTCTCGGTGGATTAACCGTCACAAAGCTCCTTCACCCAACAACGGTTAATCTACACTTACTCAATGCAGTCCTTTTGTTATCATCTTGTCTAACGATACGATTGTTGATTCCAGAAGCAAAAAATTCAATCTTTGATACAAACAAAAGTGGGAAATACTATTTTGCGATTGTACTCATTGTTGTGTTGTACCAATTATTTTTAGGTGGAAAAGTAAGTTCTCATTACGCAGGTTTAGCTTGCCCAGACTTTCCTACATGCCATGGAGAGTGGTTCCCAGAAATGGTAGGAACGATCAGATTCCATATGGAACATCGCCTATTTGGTTATCTAACGGCATTACTTGTGCTTTCTTTATCTGCGTATGGTATCCTCACGTTAGAAAACCCAAGAGTGAAACAGTTCTTAAAACTAGCGTCTTATTTAGTATCGATCCAAATCTTTTTAGGTGCGATGAATGTATTATATCATTTGCCAAAATTGATCACTGGCCTCCATACACTCAATGGAGTCCTTGTCTTTTTATGTTGTTTCATCGCATCTTTTTATCATTTTAGAACCTATAAAGAAGAGGCCCTTTGATGTTCCGTTTGTGGAACCAACTGACAAAACCGAGAGTAACAGTCCTTGTACTGGCCACAGTACTACCGGGAATGTATCTCGGAACAACGGGGTACCCTAGTTTTAGCGCCATTCTGATTACTTTATTTGGAACCTACTTAATGAGTTCTGCTTCCTTTATCCTCAATCAATACATTGAGAGAGAAAGAGATGCGATCATGTATAGAACGAAACAAAGACCAATCCCTGCAGGTGAAATTTCTCCCACAAATGCATTATTACTTGGGATTTTTGTTGCGATCGTCGCCTTTGTGATCTTAACTTATTTCGTTAACCTTCTAACGGCCGTTTGTGCCCTTTCAGCGTTATTATTGTATGTGTTTTTATATACAATTTGGTTAAAACCAAGAACAGAACAAAATATTGTAATTGGTGGGATCTCAGGTTGTATTGGACCACTCATCGGATATGCAGCGATGGCAAATGCACTGCCCATCCAAGCGTGGATCATGTTCCTTATGATTTTCCTGTGGACCCCTGCTCATTTTTGGGCCCTTGCCATTTTTCTAAAAGATGATTATGAATTTGCGGGCATTCCTATGATGCCTGTCGTTTCTGGTATTCAAAAGACAGTGAATCAAATTTTTATCTATGCGATCGCCTACTCAGTTTCGGTCATTGGGTTTTATTTTGTCGATGATCGAATGGGGTATTTGTTTTTATTGTCTGCCATCGTACTCACTATTCTCATCCTTACATTTGCCTTCCGATTGAAACAATCCATGGACAAAGGCCTTGCAAAACGTTTTTTCTTTTTTAGTATTTTACACTTATTTCTGGTGAGCATTGTCATCGTAATCGATTCTAAAATTTAGGTTTTTTGATTGATTTGGGCAGGGAACTCTGTTTTCCTTTTGCCCATGAGTGTACTTGCGCGTTATTTCTCAAAATCAGATTTAGATGAAATCAAATCCGCTGTTGGCGAAGCAGAATCAAAAACTTCAGCTGAAATTGTTCCATTTTTTGCTGAATCCTCCCATCACTACAAAGAGTGGTCATGGTTTGGTGCTTTTTTAACTGGCGGCATAACAGGCATTAGTTTTTATACTGCTCAAAATGTTTACGGCCTGGTATGGGGAAATGAATCCATGTTTGCGATTCTTTCCGTTTGGGTAGGAGCTATCATTGGGCTCGGCGTTTTCACATTCTTTCCTAAACTTCGATTCCTACTAGTTCCCAAAAATTCGAAACAATACTTCGTTGAGTTAAGGGCAAAGGAAGCTTTTTTGGATGAGGAAGTTTTTCGAACCAAAAATCGAACTGGAATTCTCATTTATATTTCCCTTTATGAACATTTTGTACGAGTGTATCCCGATAAAGAAATCGCAAGAGTTGTTCCGAAATCAGAATGGAATGAAGCGGTAAGACTCATTATCGAAGGAATGAAATCTGGAAAAAAGAAAGAAGGAATTGTTTCTAGTATTCTCTTCTGTGGCGATTTACTAAAAAAATATAATATCAAAATCGAAAAAGATGATAAAAACGAAATTTCCAATGAAATCCGTGATGGTGGGAATTTGATGTGATGGAATCCAAAACAAATTTTTTTTACACAAGTCGCCAAACGTTGAATCGATTCCGCATTTTTAGTTTTGTATTGTTGTGTTCATTCCCAGTTGTTACTTTCAGTTACCCAGTTCCAAAATTGGAAAGAAGGGTAATGGACCATGCTGGCATTTTATCACAAGCCACTGTTGACCAATTGGAATCAAATTTAAAACAATTTGAAGCAGAGACAAGTAACCAAATTGCAGTTTATACAACACCGAGCCTTCACGATGAAACCATCGAAGAAGTTGCCAATGAAATTTTCGACGAATGGAAATTAGGCCAAAAATCGAAAAACAATGGAGTTCTCCTGATCATTGCACCTAACGAACGCAAAATGAGGATTGCAGTTGGCCGAGGACTTGAAGGTGCACTCACAGACTTACAAGCAAAACAAATCATCCGAAATGAACTTCGTCCCAGTTTTAAATCTGGTGATATGGATGGTGGAGTTACCGCTGGTGTGAATGCAATTATGGCAGCCATACGTGGGGAGTATGCACCGAGTGAGGATGATGTCCAAACTTCAGGAAGGCAAACCACTTCTGATGTAATTCCTTCTGGCATTGTGGGAGGAATTTTCACTTTAATTTCTATATTCATCCCATCTTTTGGCGGTGTGATCTTCACCATCATTGGATTACTATCGATGGTACCGTTTTTATTCCTATTCCTTGGAAGTACATTCGGTCTCATAGTTGCCATTGTTTTATTTATCCTAGTTATGTACCTCAGGCGTAAATTTGCATCCAACGTAGGTGGTGGCGGATCCAGCGGTGGTGGATATTACGGAGGTTGGTCATCTGGTGGTGATTCCTGGTCTTCGAGTGATTCGAGTGACAGTTGGTCGGGTGGAGGTGGAGATTCCGCAGGTGGTGGTTCTTCCGGAGACTGGTAACTTTAATTAGGTGATTTCAATAAAAATCAATGTGGAATCATCTTTCCAACTCGATTTATTCATTTTCTGATACAACATAGTTTGAATGGACGAGATGACTTCCTGGAAAGGTAAGTCACTCGTACTTTGGATCATGGACAATAAATCATCCCATGCTTCCATACCATCAGCTTCGTTTAATTCTTCAAACAAACCGTCGGTAAATAAAAAAATTCGATCCCCTGACTCCACTTTTGTTTCAAAAATGCCGTATCGGTAGTGTTCCAAAATACCAATGATTGGACCTGTATTTTCCAATATAATGGGATCTGCATTTTTTCTTAGAATGATTTGGTTTTGTACACCACCTCCCGCATAACGGAGGATACTCTGATGGAAATCAAAATCCATCACAAGTGCAGGAAAATAAATTTGTAAATCAGCATTTTTATCATAAAAATGTTGATTCATATAAAACAAAAGATCGTTAGGACGCATCGCAACAGCAGAAACCCTTTCAAACTCTGATTGGATCATCATCGAATACAATGCCGCTTGTAAACCATGACCCGTTGCATCTCCCAAAAAGAATCGATAATAAAAATCTTGAATTCTTTTGACAAAGAAAATATCCCCACCTACATCAGCAGTTGGTTTGTACAAAATGTCCACTTTGATGTATGGTTCCATATCAGGAACTTTTGTAACACTTTGGATAATGGACTTTGCAAGTTTCATATCCTTTGTGATTTGGTCCAACTTACTTTGTAATTCGATGGTTTTGTCTTTGACTCTCGTTTCTAAACGTTCATTTAAAATCGTGATTTGGTTTTGTACTTTTTGTAGTGTTTGGTTTTTTTCTGATAATTCAATTGCAAGGTTTTCTGCATCCACAAATCCCTTTGAAAAATTTCGGGCTATGTAAATCGATTGTACGAAAAACATCATAAATATCCCGAAGTGGATTGTGAGCGGAGAACTAATGATGAGATTGTTTACTAGTATATCGTTTACAAAACTAGCCACAAAAACCAAAAAACTAAAAAGAAATATAACAGAACCTGGTAACGAATCTCGTATAGCTCTTGTTAAAACCAAAACAGTATATAATGCTCCAAATAATGTAAATATCTGGAAAGGGACCATTAAATATGTGTAAAACGAAGAACGTGTAACAAGGACAATGAAACAAAAGGCAAACCCTAAGTATTTAAGGAGTTCATATACTCTTCTCGAATAATATGGTTTAAATAACAAATAAACATACTTTGCAAATATAGGAGTGATAAAGAAAAAACTTAAATAACTGAGTTTTAAGTGAATTTCCCAAGGAAGGTTTGGATACATTTGGACTAGGTATTTGTTTCCGGTGATGAATACACGTAAGGCAACAAGGATACAAGTGAGAGCAAACCAATAGGTAAATGGATCTTTTTTGCGATTCCAATAGAGGAAAATATGATACAACCCCATAAACAGGATGCTTCCGACGAGTAACATGTCTCTAAGGATTTCAAATTCATATTGTTTGTGAATGTCTGAGGTTCTACCCAATGTGATGACTTGTGCCGGGCCACCTTTTCTATGATGGTAATTTGAAATTTGGATTAAAAAGGATGTTTGATTTTCTTTCGGGATAAAGTCGATTATTTGTGGTCTGTATTCAGGTATTCCCGTTTGGTAAGATGTAGAAACAAATCCATTAGATGATAATCGTTCACCATCAACAAACAATGTATAAGCGGATTCCATCTCAGGCACCTTAATAGACAATGGAATTCCTTTTAGACCATGAACCATTTCCAATTGAAAGGTAGCATACCCATCTCCCGCTAAAAATCCTTTGTCGAGAAATGACTTTGTCCAAACTCCAGGCACCTTAAAATAATGAGGTTCTCGGATGGACTTAAGTTCTGGCAGTTCCGAAGGGGAAAATAATAACCCTGGGTAATATTCCCACTCCCCTGTGAGTTGAATGGTTTTGTGAGATTGAGATAAATAGGTATCGGCCGTTAGATGGCCTTTCGAAGCAGTAGGAGGTACTTCTGTCATAGAACATGACAAAAGTACCAAACTCCAAAGGAATCCCATCCAACGGAGATGAAGTTTCACTTGGTCCCGATTCCCCTTAGAGACGGTTGGCGATTGGAATGTACTTTCTTTGGTTTTCGCCCACATATATTTGTTTTGGACGAACTTTTGAGAAATCTCCTTTCATCCTTTGTTCTCTCCAATGAGCAAGCCAACCTGGAAGCCTTCCAATCACTTGCATGACAGAAAACATATTTTTTGGGATTCCCAATGTATGGAACACTAATCCTGAATAGTATTCTAAATTCGGGTACAAAAGATTTTCCATAAAATAAGAATCGTTCCAGACAACTTCATCAATTTGTAAAGCAATGTCTTCTACCGCACTGAGTTTGCGGTTTTTGTAAAATTCTTTGATGATCTCTCTTGCGACCTGTGCCCTAGGACTTACCACATCATAAGCCTTTTGTCCAAATCCATTCGTACGGATGGTGAGTCCTCCCCGTTTGAACCTTTCAAAATAATCTTTAACAGGAGTTTTTGTTTTGATAATGTCTTCTATAAGACCAATCGCAGCAGTAGGTCTTCCCCCTTCCCTTGCCCCCCATTGTGCCATAATCCCTGCAGAGATAGATGCAAAGAGATTCGCTTGTGTGGAACCTACTACTTGTACGGCGGTATTGGATACATTTTGTTCGTGATCTGCATGTAGAATCCACATTTGGTTTAGGATTCGATCAAATTCTTCAGGGACATTATAATTGTCTGCTGGGAGTTTGTGCATCATATACAAGAAGTTTGTGCAATATGGATTTTTATCGAGTGGGTATACAAAAGGATGTCCCACTGCGTGTTTGTAAGTAAAAGCAGCAATGGTACGAATTTTAGCAAGTAAACGTGCAATCAAATCCACACCCATATCTAATTTTTCTTCGTATTCTTCTAAGTAATAACTCGATAAAGAAGTTACCATCACAGATAGAACAGCAAGAGGGTTAGCTACACCTGGAAATCCATCGAATAGATTTAACATATCTTCATGGATCATAGAGTGTTTGGAGAGGCGACCCGAAAAGTCATTTAACTCTTGTTTTGTGGGAAGATTTCCATAAATTAATAAAAATGAAGTTTCAACAAAAGTAGATTGGTATGCTAATTCTTTTAAGTCATATCCGCGGTAAGTGAGTTCCCCTTTTTCGGGATCCCTTCTAGAAACCTTTGATAAACCAAGGGCAGTATTAAAAAGACCAGGGTCTACAGTGACAAGCCCTGTTTTTCGGTAAAAGTCAGTAAGGTCGATACCTTCTTTTCCATCAGTACCAGTAATCACTGGAAGTTTATATGTTTTGCCTTTGATGTGGATTTCCACTTCACTCATGAAAAGACCTCTCTCCCTCCTATCTTACCAAACGTAAGTTAGGAATCTAGAAGAATTTACACTTGGGCGAGTGCAGAATTGAGAGAATCGTGGATGAGAACAAAATCAGTTAAACCCACAATGTCCATCACCTTTCGAAAGTGGGTGTTGAGACCTGCGAATTCAATTTTACCTTGGTTCTCAGAAGATTTTGTAATGAGACTGATGAGAGTGGCGATGCCAGCTGAGTTGATGTACGAGGTTTCGGAAAAGTTGAGGATCACTCGTGTGCGTTTGTCTTGTGGAATCGATTCGTAAGATTGCACAATTTCTTCTTCCGCTTCGGATGTGATTTCGCCAGAAATGTGGATCACAGGGAGGTTTCCACCATTCTCAAAACCCAATCGAATCTTAAACTCTTCCATCATTAGCCTCCAGGGAATTCCACTAAGAACGCGGGTCAACAAAAATTAGGATTTCGATTTTCTTTCTTCTTTTGTCAATCGACCGAAGGGTTGTTTGCATTTACGGCAAACAAAGTAGACGTCTGTAGGTGTAGCAGATATCCCGACAAGTCCCATGGCGATCAGTCCCCAAGTTGAATATTTCACAACCTTACGCGCGTTTTCATCCTCGCGAGTGGTTCCACAATCACAAGTGGGTCGGTCAGCTTTTTTAACGATTTGGCTCATATAGGAAGGATTTCGGTTCCGCCAAAAAAACGGAACCGAAATAAGGCAATTTAATTTTTAGAAAGGTGTTCTACGTATTTTGCAAGGATTTTGACATTGTCATCACCCAAATGGCCATAAGCTACCATTGGAGATCCTTTGATTCCTTCTTTCAAAGTTTTAGTGATTCCTGCGATTGTGTTTCCATTTTTCCACTCAGCAGCTGGAGCTTTGTAGTTACGTGGTTTTGGATTGAGTGCAGCTGCAGCAGCTCCGTCACCAGCCCCTTTTTCACCATGGCAAGAAGAACAGTTTTGGAGGTAAAGTTCTTCCCCTTTCGCTAAATCAGGATCAGCACTGGCACTGGTTTCTTGCACTGCAGGTGCTTCTTCTTTTGGTTTGGAGTCGCCACAAGCCACCATCACAAATGCGAAGGAGACAGCGAGTAGAGAGACTAATACTTTTTTTGAGTTCATTTCTTACTCCGAGATAAGGATGGCTCCAGTCTCCTGCCCTTCTCATCTTTTGAAAAGAAGAAATCAGTTTTTTTCTAAAAGATTTGAGAGTGCCGCATCTAAATTTTGAAACTGAAACTCATATCCCGATTGTAACAATCGTTCAGGCACTACATACTGCCCTTTTGTCACAACGACACTGCCTTCTCCAAATAACGCTTGTATAGCGAAACTAGGTACCTTAAAAAGATTTGGGCGTTTTAAAGTTTTTGCCAATTGTTTGGAAAACTCTGCATTACTTGTGGGGTTGGGAGAAACTAAATTATAAGCTCCATTTGTTTGTTCATTTGTCATTAGGTGAATCGTTGCTTTGATAAAATCGGATATATGAATCCAACTCATACCTTGTTGTCCAGAAGCAATCGCACCTCCTACTCCAAGAAGAAATGGCGGAATCATCTTTTCCAATGCACCACCTTTTGGAGAAAGTACAATCCCTGTTCGGAGTAAAACCGTGCGGATTCCATTCACTTTCAGAGGATTTGTTTGGTTTTCCCATTCAACACAGAGTTTTGCTAAAAAATCATCTCCCGGTGGTGAGGTTTCTGTGTACGCAAGGTGTTCGGACTCAGACATTCCATAATAACCAACTGCACTTGCATTCAAAAAAACTTTGGGTGGTTGTTTTAAATCTAAGATACGAGCAACTAGCCCTCGAGTGAATTCGATTCTCGAAGTACTGATTAACTGTTTTCTTTCTTCAGTCCACCTAACGCCCGCAATCGGCTCGCCAACTAAATTGATGATGGCATCAAGCCCCTCTAAATCGGAAGATTGGGGAAGAATGCAAGTTACAAATTCTATGCCAGAGATTGAGGAAAGAGATTTGGGAATGGATTTCTGACGAGAAAAAACACGAAATTGATGGCCGTTTTTGATCGCTGTGGTGATGAATGACGTTCCAATCAGGCCCGTTCCACCTAAAATTCCTATTTTCATAAAGACTCCAACAGTTGGTGTAAATAAAAAAAGAAGTAGCCCATTTTCGCATTCAGTATCATTTTTTCTTTCTATGAGACCTGTAATCGTAATCCCAATTTTCTCTGCCATTGTATTTGTATTGTTTGGAAATTACTTTTTAGTTTCCGGAACAAACAAAAAGATAGAAGGTTACAAAGAAAATCCACCATTTCGTATTGAGGATGCCACGGCTTCCAATGGTCTTTCGCTTTTATTAGACAAAAATCCTTCCACAGTTTGGAGAAAGATTCGAAACTCGCCACTCGATTTTGATTTTTTCTTAGAAATGAAACTTTCCCATGTTTGGGATGGAGAAGTGTTCCAACCAAGAACATTCCAATCCCTAGATGTAGAAGCGTGCCCAGGCGAAACCATTCCTCCCTTCACATTACGTTTTTTACTAAGAGAGAGCATCAATGTGGATAAAGAATTACGAATGCCAAAAGATAAAATTGCATTTGTATATCCTTTCCAAGAAAAAGGGAAAAAACAAGTTTCCATTCCTTTGGACAAACTTCCTAAGTTTCAAATGGAAAAAAACTACCCCAATCAAATTTTCATCTTAACTCCAGAATTCAAAATTGAATCACAAAACGGGTGTTTAGCAGAAGTAACTCTAAAGGAAAAACGATGACTTCGACTCCAAATAAACTTTCTGCATCACCAACCATCCCACAAAACAAGAGTAAGGAGAAAAAATTCGATATCTCAGACATTCTGGAAGATGGTCCAATCCCTTTGGGAAAGGGGGATACACAAAACCTTGATTTGGATGAAAAATTAAGGAAGGCATATTTTTGGATCACAAACTTTGCCATCATCAATCCGTTTTATGACATTGAATACAATGACACACCACCATTAAGGTTTTCGATTGGTGATTCTAAATCCACTATCACACTCCCAACTGCACAAAGTTATTCGAGTTTTGTTTTACTCCCTCTATTATCTCTGATCGTAAAAGGAAAATGTTTGTTAGTTGGTGGACCCGGGCGAGGAAAAACTGCATCGGCAATTCTAATGGGAGTTCTTGCTGGTTATTCCATCAAAGAAATCAAACGAGCCATTCAACATGGCCAACCACAGATGACAATTACAGATCTATTAGGGAACCCTCTTCCAAGTGATATGATGCAAGCCAAATCAATGGATGAAATCAAAATTGCATGGCGAAAATGGCTTGGGATGCAAGTAAAAATCATCGATGAATACAATCGGATTCCCACAAGGACCCAGTCTGCCCTACTCACAATCATGGGAGATAACTACGCTGAGATTTATGACCAAATTTATGAATGTCCTGATGCCGCTTGGTATTTAACTGCAAATGATGATGCAGGTGGTGGTACTTACCAAGTCATTGAAGCACTAAAGGATAGGATTGATGTAGTAGTAAAGGCTCCACACTTTAACACTCGCTTTATCAAAGAACTCATCCAAAGGGTTGAAGAAGGTTATAAACCCGAATCCCTCGTACCCAAAGAAATCATTTTTTCGGAAGAGGAAATGAAAAACATTGGGGAACAAATCAAACAAGTAAACTTTCCACCAGGTCTTCGACGTCGGATGGAATTTTTTGCCTCTCAATTTGAATTTATGGAATATGCAGGTGAACAATTGGAATACAAAACCAAGGACACTGCAAAACTAAGTGCCACTGATTTTAGCAG
Organism: Leptospira paudalimensis; assembly: GCF_026151345.1. Taxonomy (NCBI): domain Bacteria; kingdom Pseudomonadati; phylum Spirochaetota; class Leptospiria; order Leptospirales; family Leptospiraceae; genus Leptospira; species Leptospira paudalimensis. The sequence continues at coordinate 661,706 of NZ_JAMQPR010000001.1, read as the reverse complement.
GTTGTCTTCTTTAGAAACCGGAAAAGATAAAATCAAAGACATCGGATCCCAAACAAAAAATGGACTGAGTGTACGAGCCATCTTTACTTGTATCAATTATGCAAAGGCACTCGCTTATTTTAGGGGACTCCGTGAAGTAACACTCGATGACCTAAGCCACGTATTACCATTTGTTTTACATGATAAATTGGTTCAAAATATAGACTCACCCTTTTTTGAAGAAGCAGATAACCAAATTTACCGCAGTGATCGAGTGAGTTGGATTCGAAAATTATTTACATTATCACTCAGCGAATACGAACGACTTGGTTTAGATAAAAACGATAAAATTGCCAAACTTTCGGAAACATTCGAAATGGGATTGGAAGGTTTATCGGCAAAAGAAACCAAACAAAGACTTGTAGAAATTGAGAAAGAAATCGAATCAATATCCAAACAACGAAAGTTATACGGGCATATGTTTGATGATTTATTAAACTTAAAGTATTTACACCAAAGGTATACAAATTATTTAAAGTGGGCGGAATCGAATGTATGAACTCCACTTCATGGAAGGATACCTTAAAAAAAGAAAAGGAAGTATGTAATCAAATCATTTTTGCCGCAAGGAAACTAAACCCACAAATCACAGAGGAAGATGTATCCCATCATTTAGTCCTTTTTTTTGACTCATTGTTTTTCAATTTTGTTTGGCAATGGGAAGAAGGTGTGATTTTATCTCTCTTTGAAACATTTGTTAGGCTCCTTTCAAAACAGTTTCTGCAACGACTGGGGAACTTTGAACCTTTTTTTTACCAAGTCATCAAAGAATGCCACCCTAACCTAAAAAAAAGCCCAAACCTATTCATTCCTTATTTTTCGAATGCCATCTCAAAAGTGGAAGATGGAAAAAAAGAATTATATTTAAAACGATTACTTTCACTGCTTCCAAAAGTACAAACCATGGAAGAACTAAAAATTGTTTTGGCTGTTTTGTATTGGGCGAGTGGAAAACCAGAATACCGTGAAGTGATCCAATCTTTGTTTCCACTTCTAGGTGATGATCTAAAAACAGAATGTAAAAAGATACTCGGAATCGATGAGACTTCGATCCAATCTCCCTTTGTTCCATCAACCCAAAACCAAACTCCAAAAGGAAATTTCCACTTTCGTTCCATACCTGGATACACTTTGTTAGGTGGCAATTTCACAAATCTTCCTAAACTATATGCAAATCTTGGAAACGTCTTGGTATCATCAGGGGAATCTTGGTACCAACTATTTGTTGATGAGTTTGGAACGAGTTTGTACTCAATTGAACCTCCAATGTCACCCACCATCACAAGTTCTCCAGTATCCAATGTTTGGAAACAAATCCTCGCACAAAAATTGGATCCAAATTCAATCACATCTACCTTTGAAACGGAAACCTATGCTCTTTACACGTTAAAACATTCGTATCAGTTATACTTATTCTATTTGGGGAGAACCTAAGTGGATTTTGTCAAGGTTTGGGAATCAAAATGGGAAGAAGCTCTCAAACTTTGGAGTGATTATGTAAAACTATCACCTGCAAAATTTTTATTTTCAGAAGAAGAGGAAAAAACAGAAGGACTCACTACATCCTTTGCTGCCATTCGCTTAAAAGACCATAGAGTCTTACTTTCTGTGAACCAAATCCAAAACTATCATCTCGAAGATTTTGCATTGGAAATTTTAGGACATGAAATCGGACACCATGTGTATTGCCCAGGTGATTTGGCCGACCAAGCAAAACTTGTTTATATATCGAACGTTGCCATGCCAAGGCTAAATCACCTAACTCCGATGATCGTGAATATTTACGAAGATTTGTTTATCAACGACCATCTCAAACGACAAAATCATTTAAGAATGGAAGAAGTATACCTAAAGTTAGGAAAACAGAAGGATCCATTTTGGAATTTTTATATGCGTACTTATGAGTTATTGTGGGCACTTCCCACTGGAACTCTCACCGAAGGCACGTTAAGTGACCAAATCCAATCGGACGCTGCTTTAGTCTCTCGTATGATTCGAAATTTCCCCAATGATTGGTCAAAAGGTATGTTCGATTTTGCTAGTATTTGTTTCCCTTATTTTTTTGAAGGGGAAAAAGAATCTGAATCAAATCAGTTAAAATCGTTATTAGACACACTTGATGCAGGGAAAGGGATGAGTCCACCTTCTGGTTTATCAGATGTAGAAATTTCTTCCGAACTATTTCCATTAGAAGGAGTCACTGGTTCCAAAAATTCACTTTCTCCTTCTGATTATTCAACCATTTGTAAAAGTATGGGTATTGAAGCTGATATTTCGGAAATCACATATCGATATTATAAAGATAAAGCACTACCATACCTTGTTCCATTTCCCGAACGGAGAACTCCTGGAGCAAAAGAAGAAATCCTAGAAGGAAATGATTTATGGGATCCTGGATCTCCAATTGAAAAAATCAATTGGTTGGAATCTACGATCAAAAGTCCTGTGATCATTCCTGGTTACACAACAGTGGAAGATGTTTATGGTGAGACCTCATCGAATGAAATCAAGGTGAACCCAATCGACTTAGACTTGTTTGTTGACTGTTCTGGATCAATGCCCAATCCGCAGCAAGATTTATCTTACTTAACATTGGCTGGTGCTATTATCGCACTGTCTGCTCTGAAAACAGGTAGTTCTGTAAGAGTTACCTTATGGTCAGGGGAAAGGGAATTTTTAACCACCGATGGATTCATTCAGAATGAAAAGGAAATTTTAAAAGTACTGACAGGTTATTTTGGAGGGGGAACTTGTTTTCCACTAGAATTATTGGAAGAAGAATACAAAGAACCTCCTAAACGGAAAAGGCATATCCTTGTGATCTCCGATGATGGAATTGATACGATGTTCACGCAAAACTACCCAAGGGATCCGAGGACAATAGTTAAGAAGGCACTCGAACAAGCGCAAGGTGGAGGTTCTATGGTTTTACAACTTTACCAACCAAACCATAATCCTGTGGTAAAAGAATTGGAACATTGTGGATGGGACATTTATCCCATTCAAAATTGGACAGATTTACTTCAGTTTAGCAAAGATTTCGTAGAAAAAAATTATGTTAGAAATCAGACATTACATTAAACAAATTCTCAATACACCTTTCCACTTAGTAGACTTATCTTCAGTGTCATTGGATGCTTTATGGTTTGATGTGTTTTTCTCTCGTACGAACCAAGGTAAGTTGTTCCCGTTCCCAAAATCATTTGATACCATAACCAACCTCAATCTAAAGGCAATTCACATCATATTGGCGAATGTATTGTATGATAAAGAATCACAAATCCCTGAATTTACCTTACAATCTTTTTACGAATACCTTACAAACACCTTACCTAAATTATGTGAACTGGTTCCAGACTATCATACTTGGACAACCGATGCTGAACGAGCGGAAGAACTGATCAGAAGTTTCTTTGATGTAATTCATATCCTCCCCGCAAATGAAACAAAGGAATACTTTACGGATCGGTATCGTTCCATTGATTCCAGAGAGAGAGTTCGAATTTTGGAGGAAACGAAAAAAGCCCAAGAAAGAGCCAAAGAAATTTTAAGGCAACTCAGACAAAAAGAAGAGGAAGAAGCAGCCTCTAAGTACAACCGTGAATAAAGTTTTGGATTCAAAAAGAACACCACTTTTACGAGAGGAATGGGATCTCGAATTACAAAAAATGTTCGAATCACGTTTTTCACCTAAGTGGAATGCAAATATTGGGGACCGAATTGGCGAAGAGGAATTTCAATTTGTAAAATCCTTTCAGAATGACCTAATCTCTGCAAAAGAACATTCTCTGTATCAGACAAAAGAATCGATCCTCTCCTTTATCGAAACTTACTTCAAATCATCTATATTTTTTAGAAAACAATTGGAAGGGATCCATTGGAAACAAAACTTTGAGTCCATCCCCTTTACAAACCGTGACGACTTACAAACAAACATCGTAGACATTATCCCAATAGATGCCGACCTACAGGATATGGTGATCAATCCCACTTCTGGAACAACAGGAAAACCCATCCTTGCACCAAACCACCCCAAGGCGATTGGATGTTATGTGCCTCTTATTGAATATAGTGTAAGAAAATTTGGAGTAACTCCCATCCATTCTCCAAAGTCCACCTTTGCCATTCAACTTTGTTACCAAGTGAATACAATTGTATATGCCACCTGCCATAGTTTGGCGGGAGGAGCAAAATTTGCAAAAATCAATATCCATCCTAATTCTTGGAACAAAACTACCGATTTACAAAACTTTCTTCTAGAATTTTCCCCACAAATTTTAACGGGAGACCCTTATGCATTTGAATCGGCAATGAAAATGGGTATCAAATACAAACCAGAAGCGATTCACTCCACCGCATTAGAGTTAACACCTGCTTTACGAAATAATCTATCTGAATACTTCCAATGCCCCGTTATCAATTTTTATTCGCTTAATGAAACTGGTCCCATCGCTTATTCCTGTCCCAAAGATCCAGAATGGATGCACCTTTTGCCACATGATTTGTATCTAGAGGTGATCTCCAATCAAACATTCACACCACTCCCCACTGGCAATGTGGGTGAGATTGTCCTCACAGGTGGAAGGAATCCTTACTTGCCTCTCCTTAGGTATAGAACTGGTGACCAAGGAGAAATCCAGTATGGAACTTGCGAATGTGGGGACCATTTTCCTCGCTTACGCCTGTTATCTGGCAGAAAACCAGTGTACTTTCAGAAACCAAACGGGGAAACGATCAATCCAATTGATGTGGCAAGGATTCTCAGAAAAAATCCCATCATTTACCAATTCCAAGTGGAACAAATAACGGACGTAAGATGGGAATGTAGGTTATCACTTTCTGAGGTGATAGGAATAAGTGAATCCAACTTGGAAAAAGAAAAAACGAAAATTAAAGCAGAACTTGAATCCCTTTTTGGAGAAGGATCTCAAGTGAATATAAGCACCAATTTTCCGTTAGATGGAAAAAAACAAATTGTTTTTATCAATTCCTATCTTTCCCAAAGGGAATCAAAATCATGAAACATGGACTCATCTTAGGCAAGTTTTACCCACCTCACAAAGGACATTTGCATTTGATACGGGAAGCAAAAAAACAATGCGACGTTTTGACTGTTCTTGTTTGTTCCTTAAATCAGGAAATCATTCCTGGTGCACTTCGATTTGAATGGATGAAAGAACTCCTGCCAATTCAAAACATAAACATCATATGGGTAAAAGATGAAAACCCACAATTCCCCGAAGACCATCCCCATTTTTGGCAGATATGGAAACAAACCATTGAGTCCCATTCGCCATACCCCATTCATTCTCTCTTTACATCTGAAACCTATGGAGACCCACTAGCATCTGTTTTAGGATGCAAACACATACCTGTTGATATTGGAAGAAACCAAATTCCAATCTCTGCTACAAAAATCCGTGAATTCCCACTGAAGTATTGGGAATACATTCCTGAACCGATTCGACCTTATTTTGTAAAAAAAATTGTACTTACGGGGAGTGAATCGGTGGGGAAAACAACACTAGCGAAAAAACTAGCTGAATTGTTCCAAACCAATTGGATCCCTGAATTTGCCAGAGAATACTTAGAAAAAAAACCAAGTCCAATGGAAGAATCTGATTTTTTACCAATCGCAAAAGGACACTTATTATCAGAGGTCGAAACAACCAAAACTTCCAACGGGCTTTTATTTTTAGATACGGATTTACTTACGACAAAAGTTTATTTGGAACGGTATTACAAGTCAGAAATCCCTTGGCTCACCGAACGAGCGCTTGGTTTACGTTATGATGCCTCTTTATTTTTAGACATCGACATCCCTTGGGAAAAGGACAAATTACGGGACTTAGGTGAAGAAAGAGAGGAGATGAAAACTCGATTTTTAATAGCGATGGAAGAGGCAAAACGAGATTATTTTTTGGTGAAAGGGAATTTTTTAGAAAGAGAAAAACTTGCGATCGAGTTTGTGAACCAAATCAAAGACCAACCAATCAATCCTTTATCATTCACAAAAGAGCAGATTCATTTACGTAAGATTGAATGACTTCACTTGGTAAAATTTCGCCAGTCAATAGATGTTTCATGTCAAAAAGTGTAGTACCTTGGGATTCATTATCGATATTTTTCGGACCTAAGTGTTGTTCGGTATGTTCACCAATGACGAACCTTACTTCCAAAGTAAATCGAGAGTACCCTTGTGTATTATCATTTGTTCCGTGTAAGTGGTGTGATGCGAAGATAAAATAATCTCCAAAATCACCATACACCGAAAGTGGATTTGGATCATTTACTTCCACTAATGGTTGTGGGAATATTTTTTCGCCAATTCGCGGGTGGGTTGTATTCGTTTGGAATCCACCTGTTTCTTTCCAGTGTTCGTATTCAAACAAAGAAGAATTATTTGAAATGGGCTTTTCAAAATAGGATGGATACAATGAAAATCCAGAACCTAACTCAACATTTGTGATCGGAAGCCAAAGGTTAATTTGGTTTTGTGGATTGGCATACCAAGGGTCACGGTGGATGTACTGAACAGATTTTGCGCATTCTAGCGTATGAAATCCATTGGGAACACAACGGAGTCGAAATAAATCTACATACACATCATTTGTATCTACATTCCATTCTTCTAAAATGGGGAACAAAAATCCTTTGATGGAAACATTCTCGTAAATCCTAGAACGGATGTTTGCCATTGAAGTTTGTAATTCAGGATACGCAATTGCGGAGCTTTCAATCGTTGGAATTCCTTTCGAAAATTCTTCTTTGATATAGTTGTGGATTGGGTTTAAAAACGATTTTGATTCGTTAGAAAGAGAACCTTTGTAGGTTTTACCTTGATAAAGGGATAAAATGTCCATTCCTTAATTTTGTGACTGTTTTATCACCATTAAACATTGGTTTGTTTTTTGATTTCATCTTTTAGCTCGATGATACTCATGTAGAGGTTCGCAAAAGTGGTGAGTTGGTTCATCGCATCTTGTAACCCAGCTTTGAAAAGTAAGCCGTTGTCCATATGTTCCCGAAAGATGGTCAGTGGATTTTCACTTTCCATACTTTCTACCGTCTTTTGGTAGGATTCCAAAAGTTCCTTTTTGTCTTCTAAAGACTCAGGAACTTTCCATCCATTGGACAAACGACTCATCGAAATTTAGCGTCCATCGACTTCTAAAAGTTTGGTGGTCTTTACGATCAGACGTGTGACAACATAAAACACAAGTCCAAAACCAAAAAACCAAGTATGAAATGGTTTCCAGATCCCAACAATGTCAACTGCTCGTAAATTTGGTTCTTGGAAATAAATTTGGATTAAATCAAACACCGTAAACACAACGATGATTCCGAACAAACTTGGGTATTCTCGTTTCCAAATGTTACGAAAAGAAAAATCCAAATTCGGTTTTACATAACCCGACAAACGAGGGATAAATGCTGGTGTTTTGTCTGCCCATTTCAAATAAGCATCTTTGAATTTACCACGAAGGAAATATTCTTCAGCGAAGATAATCCTTTCATAATATAAGTAAAAGAACATGATGTAAACTAATGCAAAAGCAAAGTCCCGTAAGATGAGGACAGGTCCCAAATACAGTAAAAAGTTTCCCACATAAAGGGGATGTCTCACAAGAGAGTAAATCCCTGATTGGTTGACGACATCTGCTACTTGTTGTTTTGTATTTCGCCCGGATGTATTTTTGGGAGTGTAACCAATGGTAAAACATCTTACAAAAAGACCTGCTAAACTAACTACAAATGCAGCTGTTAACCAATACAAATTGGACATATAGTTCCCTTGGAAATAAGGAACATACGGTAGATACAGTAAGGAAAGGAACAAAATGACTCCAGGAATGTAGGAGCGCCATCGGAAGAGAAAATTGCCTTGTTGGTTGAGTTCTTCTATAAGTGCCATGTTAAATCGTACTTGCTTCCTTTGATTAAGCTGTCAGCATTCGTCCTATGTCAATCAAATCCTTCATTCCTGCAAAGTTCAATCTCCCTGCTCTTTGGTTTACCGATCTGACACTACCTCTTCTCAACAAATTGGTTCACAATATCGATTCGATTGAAATCTCTGAAAATGACATAAAAACTTTAAAATCCTTACAAAAAGAACGCCTGGTGTACATTTCCAACCATCCTACAACCAAAGAACCGGGTGTTGCCTTCCATGTTGCAAACATTATGGGATCTCGTTTTCATTACATGGCAGCAAGGGAGGTATTTGAATGGGGGTATGGGTTTGTTGGTGATTTTATCCAGTCAATTGGAGCATACTCCGTGTTAGCTGGTGCACCTGACCGCGAATCCTTAAAAGCCTCAAGATCCATCCTTGCAAACAACTCTGGAAAACTAGCTCTGTTTCCAGAAGGGGAACCCACAAGTGGAATGAATGATACCCTTCTGCCCTTCCAACCAGGAGTGGCCCAACTGGGAATTTGGGGACTGGAAGACGCACTCAAACAAGATCCAAATGCAACTATCTGGGTACTCCCTACTTTCATCAAATATAGGATGACGAGTTCCATCCAATCCATGCAACGAGACATCGACCAAAGTTTGACCAGAATGGAAGAGAGGCTCGGAATTTCCAAAATGGGAAAGGACATCGTGCACCGATTTTTATCAGTGGGAAAACGAATGATGGAACGGGAAGAAAAAGAATATGGTGTGCCCGTTGACGAAAGTAAAGCAGATGATTTTGATTACCGATTGGGTCGGATGCGACATGCCATGTTAGATAATATCGCAAGAAAAGCGAACATCCCAAAATGGGACGGAGATGCCAATGCAATCGAAAAACTGAGAAAGATACTCAGTGTTCTCGAAATGGTTTCAGTTGGTATGCCTGATCCCAATGGAGAACTCCCTAGTTTGGAAATGGCAAGGTGGGCAAGGAATGCCGCCACAAAAGCTTACGATTTTATCTCCATCCAAACTGCTTATATCAAAGAATTACCGAGCCCAGAACGCCTGTATGAATTTTTGTACCGTTACGAAAACGAAATTTTGGGTGAAACAAAATCCAGGCCCCACAAAGCAATCGTTAGGTTAGGAAAACCATTTAAGATCAATGACTATCTTGGTTCTTATAAGGAGGACAAAAAGAAAACAATAGACAACATTACCGAACGTCTAAGAGATGAGTTACAATCTATGTTAGTAGATGAAAAGTCCAAATCAAATCCACTATTCCCGAGCCAGTATATTTTTTAATGGAACAAATGTCGTCATCTCAAATTGAGGACTGGTTAAAATCACCTGGTCCCTTGGAATTTTCCGCCTATGGTGCTTCCAAAAATTTAGATGAAAATTTAGTGCAATTACTCGATTCCTTAACAAATAAATACAAAATTGAAAACCTATCTGCGATTCTTTTTACCATTGTCAAAGATTTGATCCTGAATGGATTCAAAGCCAATTTCAAACGATTATTTTTCCAAGAAAACCTACTCGACATCCAATCTCCCGCCGACTACGAATTAGGTGTTCGGATGTACAAAAGCCTCATCCTTTCAGGTAGGGGAAATAGTTTTGAGCCTCTTGCTCGTGAAAAAAATTTGTATGTCCATGTCAAAATCGAACACAATGAAACCCAAATCAAATTTGATATCCGCAACAATTCAATGTTAGTGCGTGGGGAAATGCAAAAAATCAGAAACTCCCTTCTGCATGCACAAAATTACAACGACATCATGGAATACTACATCGAAAGGGGTGATAATTCCGAAGGGGAAGGGATTGGGATCGCTCTTTGTATCATCCTCCTCAAAGGGGAAGGCCTTCCCACAGACCAGTTTCGCATCTACCATGAAGACGGTGAAACCATTGCCCAACTCAGTATTCCGTTAAAGAAAGGCTAGCAGAGAATCCCTGGTTTTCCAACTTGGATGTATGGGCCAAGTGACAGAGACAAAAAACGATTCGATCCCAAAAGTTTTACAAGCCATCATCACAAATGAGACAAACCATGCTCTTTGGCTGAACACACTCTCCCTCCTCGAACACATCGGATCCCGAAAAATCCTTCTCACACAATCAAGCGAAGATACCTCCGAAATGATTCTACGCCATGCCACAGAAGAAGCAAGGCATGCCCTCTTTTTCAAAAAAGCCGCAAGGACGATCCAACCTGAGTTCCGCTCTGGGTACCAAAACTCCTCACTGGTTCGAGGGACTGCTGCAAGAATTTATTTCGCAAAACTAGACACCCTGGTACGCAGGAACTTAAGGAAAGTTTTCCCAGAGGAAAAAACCTTCACTTACCTTGCTTACTTGTACACCACAACCGTGATTGAAAAACGTGCCATGGTCATCTACACCGCGTATGACGAAATTTTGAACGAGTCCGGTTCTCCTATCCGCCTAACCAACCTCATCCTAGAAGAGGAAGGCCATTTGTCCGAGATGAGCGCAGAAATGTTCCGTTTGGACCCAGATGCTTCCGAAAGGCTTGCCCAGTTGGAAGAGGAAGAAGCGAAAATTTTCGCCCGTTTTTGGCGCCAAATCAGCGAATTCTCCCTAAATTAAAAAAGGCTTGCGAAAAAAATCCGAGACTGGTTTCCTTCAACCATCTTCATGCGACATAATACTATTATTGGATCTTTGAGAAAATGGGATTAGAAGTCTTTTTATTGCCTTTTTTGGCGAGTGTAGCCGTGACCATCGGACTCCGTCGTTTGGACAAATCCAATACCAAACTGTCCCAATTAAAGAGGTATGCCTCTAAACTCACGGAAGAAATGCAAGGTGTCGCCCTCCAAAAGATCCAAATGGTCAAGGATGCTGGGATTGATTTGGATATCCTTGTCAAACAATCACGAAAAGTCGCAGAAGACATCCAACATTTAAGTGCCGAATCGAGAGACCTCTTCGAAAAAATCAGAGCAAGCAAAGATTACCTCTCTTCTCTCTCGGGAGAAATGGAACAAATCCAAGATTTGAGTAACCAAGTCCGCCGTGAAAAACAATACATGGAAGAAGGACTCTCCCAAATCAATACCCACAAACGTGAGTTACGTGAAGTATCAGAAGATATGGAAGCACTTCATAACGAATCCATTTCGATGTTAGATACTTTCCAAAACAAATTAAACTTACGTAGTGATGAAATTTTACAATCCGTTGCTCAAAAGATGGTGGAACTCGAAAGCCTACTCGAAACCAAATCAGACTTCCTCGACAATTCCCTTTCTAAAATTGCAGAAACCGCTAGAGAAAAATTATTAACCCATGCTGATGTAATGGTGAATGAAACAGCGGGCCGACTTGACCATGCGAGAAAAGAAATGGATTTACTCCTCGAATCCATGAAGTATGCACAAGGTGACTTGGATGTTCGGCTCACGAAGTTTGAAGACACATCTTCCTTACTTTCAGACAAAGTAGATAAGTTTGATGAAAGGTTAGAAGAAAAATACCAAAGAGCATCTTCCAAAGTAGAAGAGAAAGTATCACTCCTTGAGAAAAAAATCCAAGAACGTTTTGAATCAATCGTAGACCAAGTAAGCCATACCAAAGATTCATTTATGAAAGGTCTAAGCCAAGAAACGGATGCGATCAAACGTGAGATTGAAGACCTCTCTCTCGAAACACTTTCCAAACGAGATGACATCATCAATGAAACCAGAAGGCAAGCGGATGGAATCAACCAAACCATCATCCAATTCCAAGAAAAATACTTAGAAGCAGAGAATAAACTCCTCCGCCAAGCAGACATCCGCAAACAAGAACTCATCCGTGAAATCGAAGCCTTCTCCGAAGAATTTCATAGAATTTCAGAAGAACTCAGAGAAGAAGCAAACACTCTCAAAAAAAGCGCATTACAAGAGTTAAAAGAATTTGATCGTGAACTTGAAACGGTTCGTTCTGGCCAAGAGATGGTGATCAAATCCTCTCTTTTTGAACTCAAAAAAGAGTTAGAAGAGAGAATGCATTCTGATTTCAAAATCCAAAAACATGAAATGGAATCAGATTTAAGTTCTATTCAATCGCAAGTAAAAGAACTGAACGAAACCATCACGGCACAAACCAAAGATGTGGATGAATACGTAGAAGAATTGAAGTCTGCACTCCGCGAATCCGCTCACGAAATCTTAGAAACAGCAGAAGAAAAAGCCAAAGAATCCGAAACCATTGTCACAGAAAAAATCCGTATCGCGAATGCGAATTTAGAACAATTTGTGAGCAAATGGGAAGAAGGACTTGGAAGGATCCGCGAAGACCAAAATTATAGCATTGAAAAACTCCAAGACCGCTTAAAAGAAATCCATGTGGAAGGCGCTGACTTACTTGGTGAATTCCAAAACCAATTCCAAAAAGCAAAATCCAATTTGGAACTTGTAGCCGAATCCAAAACCAAAGAAAGTATCTCGCGATTGGAAGAAGAAGCAAAACTGGCACGAAGTGAAGTCGAAAGGATTCTCAAACACTTAGAAGAATCTGGGGAATCTTTTTTCAATTTACAAGAAGAGAAGATGGATCGTTTGAACGAAACCATCGATTCCAAAATCTCACACCAACTTACCAAACTTCTCGACAAAGGCAATGTCCAACTTGGTCAATTGGAAGAAAAAATTTCGAATCACCTAAATACAGTTCGTCGCAACCTAGAAGAAAGTATCAAACGTTCCAAAGACGAATCCAAAAAACAAATTGAGACTTACCAAAGGGATTACGAAAAATCCTTCAAAGAAATTGCAAAAGAAAGCCAAGATTTCTTAAAGGACAGCCTGAACCGTTTCCATGATCTCAAATATGAAATCCAAAATGGATTAGAATCCTTAAACGAAACCAAAGAAGAAACTTTATCTGGTTTCCAAAACGAACTGGAATCACTCAAAGAAGAAATCTTAACTTTATCGAGTGAACTTGAAACTGTCAAAGAACACTCTGATTTATTTGCATCCGCCAAACAAATTGCAGACGAATCAAACAAAGCAGTGGAAGAAATTTCAGAAGCCTTACGTTCCTTGGAAAAAGGAAAACCAGATTTGGAACTTGTACAATCTGCCATCTCTGAATTCAGCGAAATGAGATCTCAAATCGCAAACGAACTTGAGGCATTGAAAGAAGCACAGTTCCAATCAGAAGACATTGATAAACAAATCCAAATCCTTGCATCCAATTTAGTCCATGTTTCCGAAACTATGGAAGGGTTTGAACAGAGTCTAACAGAGATTACGTCCATCGAATCTCGAGTGACAAATCTTACAAAAGAACAATCCAAAATCGAATCCTTTTTGTCTTCACTCCAAGAGTCACAAGATTCTGTTTTCCATTTGGTGGAAAACTTGGAAGGTCAAAAACACAATGCACGGGAATTACAAGCTCGCCTCGACATCCTCGACCGCGAAATCGACGTGGTGGAAGCGAGAGAAAAAGAACTCACAGAAACCATCCGCCAAGCTGAGAACCGCACTTCTTTCCTTGTGGAACGAGAAGCACAAATTGATTCCGTCGAACGCAAATTTGACAAAATCGAAGAACTGCTAGGTGACCTATCGGACCGCCACCGCCAAATCCTCACCCTGCAAAAACGTTTGGAAGACCTGAAGGATTCCACAAAGGACACCAAGGATGATTTGGAATCCCTCCTTGGGGAAGCAGACGAAACCTTCGAAAAACTCTCCCAATTTTTGGACATTGTGCAAGGAGCGATGCAAAATCCCACCGCTTCCCCCAAAATGGACCGCAAAAATTCGGGAAATCCCTTGGTCGAGCGAAAAAGAGCGACCATCCAGAGCCTTCACGACAACTACCAGTGGTCTTCCGAGGCAATTAGTGAAAAATTAAATATTGAAAAATCCCTCGTGGATACCATCCTCGGAGTTAGAAAGAAATAACCGAGGTATCCATGTCCGAAGAACAAACAGAAACAACGTCGAAAGAATCCCTTATTGTCACTTCTAAAGTGAAAGCTTACATCAAAAGTAAGGGATTTATGACTTCCGGGGATGCCATTGACGGTATCAACGAAGAAATTTACCGTTTGATCGACAAAGCTCTCGAAAGAACTTCTGCCAACAAAAGAACAACGGTTCGGTCGACTGATTTCTAATCCGTGATTTATATCAAAAACAAATCAGAAATTGAAAAGATGAGGAAGGCGGGTAAATTTGCCGCCGAACTCCTCGTTTATTTGGAACCCTTTGTGAAATCGGGTGTTTCCACTTTGGAACTCAACGATATCGCAGAAACCTATACCAAAAAGAACGGACACCGTTCTGCCCCACTCGGTTACAAAGGATTCCCGAAATCCATATGTACATCCATCAACCAAGTGGTCTGCCATGGGATTCCCAAAAAAGAAGACGTTTTACAAGACGGTGACATCGTGAATTTAGATGTCTCTCCCATTGTGGATGGTTACATCGGAGACACTTCCAAAACCTTTATTGTGGGTGGAAAAACCTCTCCCGAAGCTGAAAAACTGGTAGCTGATACCGAAAAAGCCATGTGGATTGGAATCGAACAAATCAAACCGGGGAACCGCATTGATGATATCGGGAACGCCATTGATGATTTTTTAACCCCAATGGGGTATGGAATCGTTCGTGATCTAATGGGCCATGGTGTAGGAAGAAATTTCCATGAAGAACCACAAGTGCCCCACTTTCGTTCTCCCCGAAAATTAGCCAAAATGGAAACAGGTATGATTTTTACCGTAGAACCGATGGTCAATTTGGGAACTTGGGAAGTGAATTTTGATCGTTCTGACAAATGGACGGTCCGTACCAAAGACGGAAAATTATCAGCACAGTTCGAACATACCATCCTTGTCACAGACAAAGGGTATGAAATTCTAACCAAAGTCTGAAGAAAACGTTCTTGCATTCCCCAACCAATTGTCGTCTAATCGAGAGAGAGGATTTCGTATGAAATTAACAGTGAGTTTAGTATCCATTTTATTTTTTGTTACTTCTGCATTTGCCATTTGCCCAGGAAAAGAAAAACGTTCCTGCCCAGGCCATGACAAATTGCTTGAGTGCCCACACGACGGAAAATAATTCCAATGAACCGTGCCATCCTCTTCGTCGATGACGAACAAATCATATTGATGAGTTTGAAATCTCAGCTGAAAAAACATTTTGGGAACGAGTATCGTTATGAAACTGCCCAGAATACAGAAGAGGCATGGTCCATCATTGAAGAATTAGCAGAAGAAGGCATCAATATCCTCATCATCATTTCGGATTGGCTTATGCCGAACCAACGTGGTGATGAATTCTTACGCGAAGTACACAAAACCTACCCCAAAATCAAAAAAATAATTATTTCCGGACACATTGATGAACATTCCCTAAACCAATTAAAAGGGGAAGTGGATCTCCATAGTTTTTTAAACAAACCTTGGTCGGAATCGGATTTAATCAAAAAAGTAGAAGACGCTATAACGAAGATTGCCTAGGTTTTCCTAGGAAACCTCCGTATGTCCCAAAACATTTTAAAAAATACAATCGAAGATTTAGAACTCCTACGTTCAACAGTCCCTTTAGTTCATAATATTACCAACTACGTTGTGATGAATAACACTGCAAATGCACTTCTTGCCATTGGTGCTTCTCCCATTATGGCTCATGCCATTGAAGAAGTGGAAGAAATGGTTACAATTTGTTCGGCAACTGTCATCAATATTGGAACTCTATCAGAACCTTGGATCCAAAGTATGGAAAAAGCAGCTAAAAAAGCTGTCACCATTGGCAAACCATTGGTTTTAGATCCAGTGGGTGCAGGAGCAAGTAACATTCGTAATACGGCAATTCGAAGAATTTTGGATGCAGGACACCCAAGTATTGTCAGAGGCAATGCATCAGAAATTTTATCTACACTTTCATCTTCCGGAAAAACAAAAGGTGTGGATGCAACTGATTCCTCCGAGTCCGCTGTGGACACAGGGAAGTCTTTATCCAATGTCACAGGTGGTGTGGTAGTCATCTCTGGTGCCACTGATTATATCTTAAAAGGCACAATCCAAGCCCAAATCTCCAATGGTGATGCACTGATGACAAAGGTGACAGGCCTTGGTTGTACAGCTTCTGCACTTTGTGGTGCCTTTGCAGCGGTACAAAAAGACCAGTTCCGTGCGGCAACTTCTGCGATGGCAGTGATGGGAATTGCTGGTGAGATGGCAAAAACCAAAACTTCCAGCCCAGGCAGTTTCCAAGTGGCATTCCTTGATGCCCTGTATGAACTGAATGCAGATACCATTAAACAAAGGTTAAATGCAAAATAAAATCCAAGGGGTGTATCTGGTGACAGATAGGCCTCTTTGTATCCACCATCGTTTAGAAGATGTTGTTCGTTTGTCTGCGAATGGTGGAGTTTCCCTTGTTCAACTCCGGGAAAAAGAAACCCCAACCCGAGAATTTTTAGAACTTGCGATCCACTTAAAAAAAATCCTAAGCCCTTTCCAAGTTCCCCTCCTCATCAATGACCGAGTGGATCTCTGTTTGGCATCGGGAGCTGATGGTGTCCATCTGGGCCAATCGGACCTACCGTGGAATGTTGCAAGGAAACTCCTTGGAGAAAGGGCGATCATTGGTCTTTCCATCGAAACAAAAGAAGATTGGGAAAATTTACAAAAAGAAAATCCCAATCCAACTCTCGATTATTTGGCAGTTTCACCCGTATTCGATACAAAAACCAAAACCAATACAAAACCCGCATGGGGCCTAGCAGGTGTTCAATGGCTTCGAGAAAAATCGACTCTCCCGATTGTAGCCATTGGTGGGATCCATTTAGACAATGCAAAGGATGTGATCGAGGCAGGTGCCAATTCACTCGCTGTAGTGAGTGCGATTTGTTCTGCAAAGGACCCGAAACTCGCGACTGAAACCTTACGAAATTTGTTTTAAGTGGATTGGTTTCGGTTCCAAATCGAAACCCCTATTCTTTCGATTGGTGAATCTTGGAAATAAGTTTGGAACTCTTCTTCGGATAACGTCTGTTTCTCTTGGAAGGATGGATCCTTCCAAAATTCCCTGGGTAAAAAACTAGGTTCCATCGTTTCTACTTGGTTTCGTTTGGCGATGCCTTCATTCCAAGGGCAAACCTCTTGGCAAAGGTCACAACCATACACCCAACCCTGTTTATCCCATTTTAAAAAAGAATCTGTGACTTCTGTATGAGTTCTATCTTCGATGGTAAGGTACGAAATACATTTGGATGCATCGAGCTTATATGGTTCCAAGGCATTTGTTGGGCATACATCCAAACAACGCCTACAACTCCCACAATGGTCAGTTGTGGTTTCCTCTGGATTAGTTTCACCTAACTCTAAATCGGTGAGTATGATGGATAGAAAGAAATAAGATCCTAACTTTGGATGGATAAGGTTTGTATGTTTCCCTTGCCATACGATCCTTGATTCTCTTGTGAGAATTTTTTCGGCGATGGGCAAACTATCAACAGATTGGCGGAAATGATTTTGTGGGTACAGTGCCTTCAGTTCTTTTAGGATTTGGTTTCCTTTTTTTCGTAATACAATATGGTAATCAGTACCAAGAGCATAACGAGATACTTTCCTTTGCATACGAGCTAAAAGGCCTTCCCCTTCAGTCGATCGGTAAACAAATCCCAAACAAATGGCCGATGTGGGTTTAAAACCCAAATTCTCAAATCGATTGCGAATGGAAAGAGCATGGTCTTTGGCAAACCAGTCCATATTCCCGTGTTTTTTTTCAGAAATCCACTGGTCCAAATACGCTAGGTCTTTTGCTGGGATTTTCGCTTTTGTAAATCCAACAAAGGAAAATCCTTCTTTTTCACAAAGCGACTTGATTTGAGATTGGATAGGAAGGTGGGATGGTTCCATGGCAAATGAAGAGAATGAAGTGTATCTTACAAAAATCCAAAACCTTTTGCCAAGCCATTTGTTGGTCCAGGTTCCAAAACTCATCCCGCATTTTCAAAAACTAGAAGCCCTGGTTCCTTTGCCAAAAGAATTACCAGATCTCTTAAAAAAAGGGATCTATTTTGCCCTCTTACAATCGGTGGTCCGCCTTTTAAACAGAGAAACGGATCCCCTGTTACCAGAAATTGTTCCTGAATACAAGGAACTCATCCGCACCATTATCGAAACCTATGAAACTCTCAAACCGGAAGTGGAATCAAATTGGTTAGAGGAATGCATCCAGTTTGGAGATAAATCTGCCTACCATTGGGAGTGGAAACATTTTGATTCCAAAGAGTTGTTTTAATACTGATCGGAAAGGTAGTCCTTGCATCACATCCTTTCCTTTTCCAAACTCATTCGGAATTCTTTTGGAATTGGTAATTTTTTCTTTCCTCTGTAATCAAAATACACTTGGACTGTTTTTGCTTTTACATACAAAACATCTGTTTTTTGGTTTTTGATTTCATATGAAAATTCCCAAGAACTATTTCCAATTTGAGAAACCCAAGTATTTACATAGATGGAATCTCCTGGCAAAACAGAAGATACCAAATCCATTTCCACACGTGCTAAGACAAAGGGAATGTCTTCTAAGCTTGTAACAGATAAATAGCGATTACAAAAATCAAGTCTTGCCAACTCTAAATACGCCGAATAACTTGCGTTATTCACTCTTCGCATCGGGTCCATATCATTAAATCGTATTTGGATTTCAGTTCGGATCATCTCTCTGACAAAAATGCTATGACATTCAGATTTGTCACCCTTATCCTAAAATAGAAAGTTTGATTCCAACGGATCGAAACCTTTCTCTTTCTTTTGCTGTTCTCCCAAAAATTGGCTCCAAGGAGTCAGTTTGGATCACATCAGGATCAATTCCCAATGAGACCAAAACTTGGCGGATGTAATGGACCCTTTCTTTTGCCAATTTTCGATTTTTTGCCAAATTGCCCGATGTGTCTGCTGAACCCACAAGTAGTACTGAATCTAACGTTAGTTTTAAAAAAGGGCTCATCCATTCTTTGAGTTTTCGTATTTCCTGATGTTCCAATTTAGATTCTCCCGCAGGGAAATAGACCACACTTTCTACCATTTGGGAGATTGGTTCTATTGTTTGTGATGAGGACAAATTGTACGATGGAGTAACAGTTTTTATCCGCGGTCTGTTTCTTTTTGGCCAAAGCCAATAGAGAAAAACGAACAAACTAACCAAGATTAGGGAAATCCAATACATACACGGATTAGACTAGAAAAAGTGAGATTGGAATCTAACAAACCGCTAGACAATATATTTCCCGTTTGGTAAAATCCTCCTTATGGGTACAACACGATCTAAGATTCTAACCTATGTTTTGTTCTATGTTGTGCTCTTCCAATGCAAACCACCTGAACTGTCCAATGCCTGTGATGGAAAATCAAATGGTTATGCACTTGGTTCACTCATTCGTTTTGTCACTGGAGATCGATCTCCTTCTTGCCTTCCCTCTTTTGATTTCCAGGACCTATGGGGAGTTTTCCAAGCTCCGTCAGGTGATGTGGGTGTGAATGCGATGGCAAGTTACAAAGACCAAATCATCATTGGTGGAAATTTTCAGTTGATGGGACCTTCTACGGGGAGTGCTGCCTTCTTACAAACATCAAATGGGAAAGTGGTACCAAACCGGTATTGTCGTTATCTTAAAATTGTGGGCACTACCTTGATTGCCATCCCCGATGGAGGAGGTGGATTTTATATCGGTGGAGAATTTTATGCCGTCCAAGGGGAAGCTCGGTATGCTGTTGCTCATATCTTACCCGGTTGCCAAGTGGACCGTGTCTTTAAAGTCCCGAGAGATATCACAGATTCTCGTCTCATCTATTCCTTATCATTGAACGGTGAACACTTGTATGTGGGAGGAGACTTTACTTCCTGGGGAGACACATCCCAAAAATACCTAGTTCGATTAAATCGTTATACTGGTGACATTGATACATCGTTTTCAGTCCAAAACATAGATAGTACAGTTTTTGATTTAGATACGATCTTCAATTCTCTTTATGTTTGTGGTGGTTTTTCACAGATAGGTGGTATCACCAAACGAGGAATTGCAAAAGTTTCATTCGCCAATGGTGCTGTCGATACATCGTTTAACCCATCGATTACGACAGGATCTTGTCTTGATTTACATTTCGGAACCGATTCTCAAGGTAGCCCCAATCTGTTTATCGTTGGGGACTTCACTGCACCTAGCAGGAATTATGCTCTATCTGTGACTCCAGACGGAACTTTGACAAATTGGAACCCAAATCCCAATGCACAAGTGAACTCAGTCCAACAATACCAAAACAAAATTTACTTGGGTGGAGGGTTCACAACGATAAACGGTGGAACAGTTGCCTCTTATATGGCTGCTGTAAACCAGGATACTGGCACAATCATCACCAACAATTATGCACTAAATGCATACGTTGCTTCCTTACAAGTCATTGAAAATACTTTGTACATCAGTGGTCAGTTTACAACTGTAAAAGGAATCCCTAGAATTTCAATGGCTTCCCTTGATCTAACAAATGAATCTGTGACTCCCTTTGATCCAAATTTTGAAGGTGTGATCAGTAACCCTGGGTCTACTTTTTTATCTGCCGGGAATGGGATTATATTCGTTACGTCTGACCGATCGACTGTGAATGTAGTACCCAGAAATCATTTTGCAGTCATCGATGAATACACGGGAGCACCTATTGAAGGAACTCCTAACTTTGATTATCCGATCAAATCAATGAATGTGAATGGAAATCGATTGTTTGTGGGAGGAACGTTTACAAATATTGGAGGCCAATCAAGAACTTCCTTTGCCATTTTAGATTTACCCCATTACCAAGTAAGTTCCACGAATATTGTTCTGTCTGGTTCTCCCGAAATCCGTACCATTACAAGTGATGAGTCAAAAGTGTATGCTGGTGGGATCAGTTTAGGCACAGTGAATGGCCAAACAAGAAATGGAGTATTTGCCTTAAACTTATCTGACCTTTCCTTAAGTACTTGGAATCCAGATTTAGGTGGTGGAAGTAGTGGAGAAAGTATCCTCGTTGTGAACGACCTTGTATTCATTGGAGGAAGTTTTACCCAAATCAATGGAGTTGGTGGTTACCAAAATTTACAAGCAGTCGACAAACTGAATGGAACAAGATTGGATATTCCAAGTTCTTCTACTTTACCCGGTGGTCTTGTCTATAGCCTAACTTATGCGAATTCCAAAATTTATATTGGTGGATTTTTTTCCTCTGTGACCGGGGTTGGTACGGTTAATAATGCAGCTGTATACGACCTTAGTACGAAAACATACCTCCAACCAAATCCAGTTTCAGCAGAAAATATGGTTAATTCTGTAAAAGCCTATCCAGATGGAAATGTGTTTTATGGTGGATCCTTTGCAAACATCAACGGAGATACAAAATTCAATACCTTTGGCGTTTACCAATCATCTACCAATTCGATGTACCAATGGAATGCGGGAATTACCAATGTTGTTTACACATCCATGTTTAAAAATGGAAGGTATTACTTAGGTGGGATCTTTAGTGTGGCTCTTCGTGAATTGAATGGAGGGCTCGTCAGAACCACATTAACTGAATGAGAACCAACTTCTCGTTAGTTGGAGTATAAAAATAAAATCAAAATGATCTCCTATCACAAATGGATAGTCCATTTCATATCCTTAAAACCAAATGTCATTGATCCCACGACAAAACGTTCCCCTCCAAAACAGTCGACAAGCAAAGACCATTTTTAGAATGGAGTGAATGGTTCGATTTTTCCGAATTTCACTTCGGCTTTTGATTCTTTTCTCTTTCACACTATCCTTTACTTTATGCAAACCATCACCCTTAGAAAGCACTTGTGATGTTGAGTCCAAATCTTTTTTTCTGGCATCCCTTATGAGATTTGCCACTGGTGATAAATCTCCCTCTTGCCTTCCTGCCTTTCCATTTTACGAAGAGTTTGGTTTGTATGGAGGGGTGTTTGGTCCACCCGCAAAAGTATATGCCATGACATCCTACAGGAATCATCTATTGATAGCAGGTGATTTTACGTTAGCTGGACTTGCGACAGGAAGTGTCTCTGTATTACACCCTCAATCAGGGGCTGCCGTCCCCAGTCGTTTTTGTCCTTTTTTAAAAGTGAAGGGAGCCACCTACACCGCCGTATCGGATGGCAGTGGTGGTTTTTACATTGGAGGGGAATTCACCCATGTCCAAGGGTACGCAAGAAGCCAAGTGGCCCATATCCTACCCGGTTGCCAATTGGATCCCAATTTTAATCCAGTTTCGGATCCTTCGCGTTCCATTTACGCCTTACACTTACTTGGTGATAATTTATATGTAGGTGGTTTTTTTGGCTCTTGGGGATCTGGAACTCAAAGTAATCTTGCTTCTTTAAATCGATATACTGGCCAATTGAATAGTGGGTTTAATGCAGGGAATATCGATAACTTTGTTTATGCGATCACATCCTTTGGGTCTTCCCTTTTTGTGGGAGGAAGTTTCCAGACAGTCAATTCAGTCTCTAAATTTGGGATTGTGAAACTATCTGCATCCACTGGGAGTATCGATTCTAGTTTTACAAGCCAACTCTCCAGTTCCGGATCCGCATTTGATTTGTATATGGGTACTGATTTCCAAGGAAGTCCAATTTTATATGTGGGTGGGAGTTTTACAACACCTAGAAATAACGCAGTAGCCTTTTATCCTGATGGGACATTAACAACTTGGAACCCAAATCCCAATGCCACTGTTGAATCCATCCAACAGTATGAAAATCAAGTGTATCTAGGTGGATCGTTTACTTCTGTTACAGGAGCGGCAACAACGAACGGTCTTGTTGCAGTGGATAACCAATCGGGAACTGTTACCAATAATACGTTTGGTGTAAACCAATCGGTATCTACCATACAAATCATCGGGAACCAATTGTATGCCCTTGGCCAATTCACAAATGCGAAAGGGATTCCCAGAAATTATGCAGCTGGTTTTGATCTGCCCAGTGGTACTCTAAACAATTGGAATCCTTCCCTGGAAGAACCTGTTACAAATCCTGGTGGTGCCATCATACCTTATGGAGGTGCCATAGCACTAACAAATGCTAAATCATCAGTGAATGTCCAAGCAAAAAGAAATTTTGTTGTGATTGATGAAGCGTCTGGTGCTCCCATTGATGGTACTCCTCAATTCGATTATCCAATTAAATCCATTCATGTAAAAGACAATCATCTCTATCTTGGTGGCAGTTTTGAAACCATCAATGGCATTGCGAGAAGAGGATTTGCAGTTCTCAATTTACCAACTTACGAATTAAATCCGACTAACTTACAAATCACAGACCCTTCGCTTGAAATCAGAACCATCACAAGTGCCAATGGCCAAATTTTCTTTGGCGGAACGGGGATGACCACTGTGTCTGGGCAAACACGAAACGGAGTTGCTGCCATTTCTTCTGATACATTCCAACTCACCAATTGGAACCCAAACATCGGAGCCAATAGTGCCACCTCCATGCTTGTGATCGGTGATGCCCTATTTTTAGGAGGGCTTTACACAACGTTAAATGGAAACAATACCATCAGCAACTACCGTGCAGTTGATTTAGTGAATGGAACAGCCATTTCCTTACCTTCCACAAGCAATTATCCATCGAGTGATGTGACAACACAAAGCCTGTATGAAGGGAAAATTTATTTAGGAGGGATCTTCACATCAATTTCAGGGATTGGGAGTTTTCCAAACTTTGCAATTTTTGATTTAGGCACACAATCTTATGTAAACCCTTCTCCCATTTATGCAAATGGTTTTGTGAATACCATCACACCTGGTGCGGATGGAAAATTTTTTGTAGGTGGATCGTTTACGGGACTCAATGGCTCAACAACTTCCAATTATGCAGGAGCGTTCCAATCAAAAACAAATACAATCGTGAACTGGGCACCAAACCCTGATAATACGGTATTTGTCAGTATGTATCGGAATGGGAAATGGCATGTTGGTGGTGAATTTATCCATGCCTTCAACAAACCATATGGTGGATTCTTTTTAACCGACTTAACAGAGCCACCTAACAACTAAGACAAACAATTATTTTGTTTTTTTCTTACGTTTGAGAATGAATTGAATGGCTTCCTCTCCTTTTTTGACACCGAGTAAGGCTGTTTTGTACAATTTAGTACGAATGGTGGTCGTGAGTTTGACAGGTAGTGGTTCGTCAGGAGCCACTGTGATGATCTTTACTCCTCTCGGAGGTTTTACCACAATTTCTCTCGCTAAATTAAAATGAAAATGGTGGAGTTTACGCATCATCCTTCGGATGGTTCTGTGTTTTGGGAAGGCGAGTAAACTTGTTAGGCGAGTGAGTGGCCCTGATATATGACGAATTGGTGAATTCATAATCACTACAATTTCTTTATAACCAGCTTCAATGATATCTTGGATGGGAAGAGGATTGAGGATGGCTGCATCTGAATACAATTTCCCATTTAACATGTGTTTTCCTCTAGTTGCAATTGGCAAAGATGTTGCCGCTTTTAATAAATCAAAAACATTACTTGATGTTGCTTTGATGTATTCAATGGAATGTGTGTGTAAATTACTAACAGCAATGACAAAATGAGGCAATTTTTTGGAATCCAACGTTTCGGATTCCAAACGAACTTTTTTACGAAAGATAAAATCAATGAGGTATTCTTGGTTTAAGAATGTTTTCCCTTGGAATGGGTGAAAGTAGGAAATGAGTTTACGGCCGGAGAGATCTCTGTACCAAACCCCAAGTGCTTTTTCACTTTTCACAGGTTCCACTTTTGGCATCGACACATAATACGCCGCAGCACAAGCTCCAGAGGAGACACCCACCACCAAATCAAAGTAATTTGGTCTTAAGAACCGATTCCAAGCATAAAGGACACCACCCGAAAAGGCTCCCTTCATGCCACCACCTTCCACTAACAGGGCCCGTTTTGTCCCTTTTGCCTTGGGAATTTTGGGAGTTTGGTTCGGATTTTGGTCAGTCATAGGTCTCTCCATACCAGAGTCTTCCCACCCAGATTTGGTTGCAAAAAGGATTCAAAAAAAATGGAAAGAGGACAATAAAAATCGCTACGAAGGCAATTGATTTGTATGCTCGGAATTCGCACCATTGAAATCGAAGTCGAAGGTGATTCTGTTAAGGGAACCTTACAATGGTCTACCAATTCCTTTTACCAATTGGAAATGTATGTCCCTTACTCAGGACCTGTGTATACATTTTCCTTTCCGAAATTATTCCCACCCTTCCAAGAAGAAACTTTGGCAGAAATCGAACAAAATGCTAAAAGCCACCTTCGCACTTTGTATTATAAATGTGAAGGCATAAAGAAGGAAATCCCTAAGATAGAAACTGTTCTCAAAGAGTTTTGGATGGAGATCCAATCAATCCCCGTACTTTCCCCAAGTGAGTGGAAACAAAAAAATGAATTTTTAAAACAGGCTATGCTTGCAGGTTATATGGACAAAGCCATATACGAAAAAACAATTTATGATCTAACAACTGTCATGGAAAAAAAACAAAATGAACGCGAGAAACGTTGCGAATCATTTTTATCTCAGTACCTTCCCGAGTTTTCTCACTTACAAAATCATTTTTCGTGGATTCGTTTCTGTTATGAATTCACAGAAAAAAAACACTTACTCCTTCTTTAAAAAATCCTTTTTCTTGCCAAAGAGATGCGGATGGACTTTACTTTCCAATAGATGGGAAATTTATTTCCCGTTACTATAGAATAGAACTTGGAAATTAGCTATGCGACCAATGGACCAAATCACAGGCAAAGAACAAAAAAACCATGTGATCTTACACTATTTAATGAACCAGGAAATGAAAGCCAATTGTAACGGTCAGGTGCAAACCATGACGGTTATACAAGAAGTGCCTGGTGGTGAAGAAATTATTGTACAATGGGCTGAAGTTTGGCCTATTGGTGAGGGAACTACTATTGTTCTTTCCAAGTTACTTGCTCGTTATCTAGAACTCCATTGTACCTTTGTCAAACAATTGGCCCCACATAAAATCCAATTAAAGGTCGAAAAAGTACTTATTGCAAAAAAAGAAAGGTTAAACCCTCGATTTACCATCACCGAAGAAGGAATGGTCAATGTAACCAACATCGTCAGTTCCAAAACCATCATCGAAGCCAATATGTTTAATATCCCAACACTTGTACGTGTGAACTTTGAAGACTATCGCAAACGTATGATGGTTCGTTCTGGTGAAGCTGGGATCATGGATATTTTTAAATCGGGAATGGAACGTAAGTTTGATGTTGTGAAATCAACTCAAAAAATTTTGTTCATCAAAGATGCAACTAATCCAGAAAGTTACCGAATGGATGAAGAAGGTTTTTTAAATTACGAAGAAGATATCGAAGAGAATGCCGACAAACTTGCGTTCGCCGCTCGTGATAAAAAAATCAAATCAGAACTTATATTACCCATTTTGTACAAAAACGAATTAGAAGAAATTATACCAATTGGATATTATTTCTTACAAACCAAAGACAAAAACATCACCGAAGACGATTTAAAGTTTTACCAAACACAAATTGCAGAAATGATCGAAAGGATCAAAGATGCAAACTTGATGACAACTGTGGAAAAATTTCCAGTCATCGACTTATCTACGACAGGTCTCAAACTAAGAATCACAAACAGCAGTTTGGTGGAAACTCTACCCAAACAAAAAGGAATTTTATTAGAATTGGTATTCAAACTCCAAACCCCTTTCCGTTTTTTTGGGAAAATTGCTTGGTCTCATAAAGAAGAATCAGGTGATTTGCTTGTGGGAGTGGAATTTTCTGGAAAACGAACCTATGCCGAAAAAGTTCGTTTTGAAGAGAACATTGAAATCATCAAAAACAATGGCAGGACTGCTGCCTAATTTTTTAACGAATTTCCAATTTGATTGTTTTTGTAAATTTGGGAATTTCGTAAGCGCAAACATAGTATAACATCTTTAAGTCGATGTAATCATAGGCTCTTGCCAAATCCTTTTGCCACATGGTATCCATTTTTTCCCAAGGAAGATTTGGGTACTTTTGTTTTTCCGAATTCGGAATTTTTAAAGATTCCGTTTGAATGGTTTTTAACATTTCTTCTGCAAAAAAACTATCATGTTCCCCTTCTTTGAATTCTTGGATTTGATTTCGGAAAATAAAAGCTTCCAATTCTTTGCAATAAAAGACCAATTCATGAAACATGGTTTCAACTTAAAATTCGAAGTTCCCTAGGCTAGTTTTTTTCATTGGCAAAGTTCTGCCGTTTCTTTACCCTTTCGATAGATATGAAACCATTCCTTTCCATTTTGATTTCGATACTGTTTCTTTTGGTTCTCCCCATCGCTTCCGCAGAAAAAGATTTCCAGATCATTGACCTTGTCATTGGCAAAGGGGATGAAGCGTTTTCTGGTTCTTATGTGACTGTTCATTATGTAGGCAAATTGCAAAACGGAACCAAATTTGATAGTTCCAGAGACCGCAACCGTCCCTTTGAATTCAATTTAGGTGCTGGGGAAGTGGTGAAGGGATGGGACAAAGGGATCAAAGGCATGCGTGTGGGTGGTAAACGAAAACTCATCATCCCTCCAGAACTTGGGTATGGAAGTAAACGTGTGGGAAACATCCCTCCTGATTCCACACTCATCTTTGAAGTCGAACTATTAAAGATCTATTAGTACAAAGACTTAACTAGTTTCGAAGATTCGAAAGCAAGGAATTTCGATTGGGGAAATTCCTTGACAAGACCTAGAATCATTCTATGCTGTTTCCTCTATGGAAAGGAAACAAATTTTAGCGACCACCTCTCTTCTCGTACTCTTCGTACTTCTCCTCACAAACTGCAAACCCAAATCAGACTCTGATGAAGATACCTTACTCTTGTTAGCTGTAGCAGCTTCTAGAATTTGTGCCAATTCAGCATACACAGGAACCACTGTTGTGGCTTCTACTGCCACTTTGGATACAAACACAGATTGTATCACTGGTATGACCTCTTCTATGTCAGCTGACTTACCTGCTTGGATCCGTAACAATTTTAAATGTGCAGTGGGTACTGTATCCGGAAGTAATTATGTATTCCGTTCCCAAAATATCCCAAATAACAAAAGTTTTTATTTTGGTTCGACGTCTCCTCGATACGAAGCTCTTGCGAATGGACAAAAATCTGCGGGGAACAACCAAATTTCGTCTCAGTGTTTGGTGTATACGATTCCTAGTTCCCCTGCTGCCAA
Organism: Leptospira paudalimensis; assembly: GCF_026151345.1. NCBI lineage: Bacteria > Pseudomonadati > Spirochaetota > Leptospiria > Leptospirales > Leptospiraceae > Leptospira > Leptospira paudalimensis. The sequence goes on along the minus strand of NZ_JAMQPR010000001.1, from coordinate 633,483 downwards.
ATCAAATCCACTCACTGGAACTCAAAGTGGGTATGCTTCCGTTGGGATTACTGTGAATGGTCTTGCTATTTTTAATAACGCTGCCGCTGCCCCTGATACTCTATCCACAGAAGCACAAACATTCGATAAGTACAATGGCCACCCACAAAATGCAGGGATCTACCACCACCACTCACAACCTTTGAATGTTACTAATGACAATGCAAATTTGATTGGGATGTTAATTGATGGCTACCCAGTTTATGGTTTAAAATGTGATAATGGAACTGCCAGCACTGCCGACGATGATACGCCTGGAAATGTTGGTCCAGCACTTGACACAAATCATGGACATACTGCTGCAACTGTTTTGTTTCCTTCTGGAATTTATCATTACCATTATGCGTATGATTCAACTGCAACAATCAATACTTTAATCGGTTCTTATTTCCATGGAACACCAGGAACGGTTTCCAACTAACAGGATCTTGTTGTTCCCACTTCGATTTGTCTTTGTTTCTCTTTTGTTTTTCCTTTGTTTGTCTTGTGGCAAAGAAACGGTCAAACAAGGGGACAAAGACCTTTCGGAAGACCAAAACCATTTTCTATTGTACAAGGGAAAACCATTCAATGGGTTTTACGTGGCCGAAAATACCGTCCTTGCCGAAACCTATGAAACCGAATTTTACAAAGGTGTACCTCACGGAAGTTATACGGTAAAATCCTTTTCGGGTGTCTTACTCGAATCTCGGCACATTCGGTACGGGCAAAAACATGGAACCCAAACCTTGTATTTCCCATCGGGCCAAATCCGCCAATCTTCAGAATATGAAATGGGAGTCCCTGTCGGCGAACATTTTGAATACTTTGACAATGGACAATTGGCAACCTACCAAACCTTCTTCCCTTCTGGGAAACCCAAGGTGGTGAAAAAATGGAACAAACGGGGACAAATTTATTTGAACCAAGTGTTTTTGGAATCGGGAGAAAGTTTTGGCCGTCCAGGGAGTAAACTCTGTGATCCCATCCCAGAAGAGACAGTGAACCAAACGGGCATTAACTCTCCTAACACCACCACCAAACTTTGATAAGTCGATTTAAGGGAAGGTACCCTTTTACAAATGAATGAAACAAAACCAAGTCTGAATCTGATAAAACCAAATTTCTTTTTTCAGAAATCGATTCTTAGAACCATTTCCATCTTTCTTTTCTGTTTGGTAAGTTTGTTTGTTTTGGGAAATTGTAAGGAAAACCAGTCTTCTCCCGAAACGGATTCTTTGCCTTATTTTTTTGGAAAAGACTTTGATCCCATTTGGACAAAAGTTCCAAACGAAACCTCTGGTTTACACCAAATCCCCGAAGGATTCAAACTCATAAATCATTTGGGAAACCAAATCCTACTCAGAGAACATTCCCCTAAAATCAGTTTGGTTGTTTTCTTTTATGCAACCTGTCGTGGGATTTGTCCGATGATCACAAAAAATATCATCCAAATTGAACCACAGTTAGCCGAATTCAATGACTTAGAAATTCATTCCATCTCCATCAATCCAAAGGAAGACACACCCGCAGTTCTTTCCAAGTACCGCACTCTCTACAAAATCCAAAACCCAAACTGGAATTTTTATACAGGGGAACTTTTGGACATTGAATCGTTTGCCAAAACCACATGTGGGGCGGAAGTCGAAGGATTTTCTGTGGAAAAAAACAAATACGAATTTGTTCATACCGAAAATATTTTTTTATTTGATGGAAACAAATACCTTCGGGGGATTTACCGCGCCAAAGGTACGGGCGATATACAGAGGTTAGTCGCAGACCTTAGGATCCTCACCAAATAATTGGTTGGGTTCCTAAGGGGAATCGAAGAGAACGAATCGAAGATTCTAGGGATCTTAATTTTTGATTTTGTACCCAGTACGAAAGATAAGCCATGTGACAGTCAAACAAACCGAAAGGAACACAAGGATCATCCCAATACTCACTGACAAAGCAACATCCGCTCGTTCAAAAAAACTATAACGAAACCCACTCACCAAATACAATACTGGGTTAAACATACTGATTTTTTGCCAAAAACTGGGTAACATTTGGATGGAATAAAAACTCCCACCGAGAAACACAAGAGGAGTGATAACAAGCATCGGAATCATTTGTAGTTTTTCAAAACTGTCAGCCCAAATCCCAATCACAAACCCAAACAAACTAAAACTAATGCATGTTAGTAGGAGAAAAAATACCATCAGAAATGGATGGTCAATGCGAATGGGAACAAAAAAAGAAGCAGTGATGAGCATAAGAATCCCGAGCATCAGTGATTTAGTGGCCGCAGCTCCCACATACCCAATCACCACTTCCCACATGGTCACAGGTGCCGAAAGGATTTCATAAATGGTTCCATTGAACTTGGGAAAATAAATCCCAAAGGATGCATTGGAAATACTTTCTGTGAGGAGTGATAACATCACAAGGCCTGGTACAATAAAACTTCCATAATGGATTCCATCAATCTCTTGGATCCGAGACCCAATCGCAGATCCAAATACAATGAAGTACAAAGATGTAGATAAAACAGGAGAGGCTATACTTTGTAATAACGTACGAAATGTACGAGCCATTTCAAATTGATAAATCGCTTGGATTGCATGGAAATTCATACGGGCTCCTGTAATAACTGAACAAAAATTTCTTCTAAGCTACTTTGTTTTGTACTCAAATCACTGAATTGGATTTTTTCTTTTTTGAGATCATCCAAAAGTTTGGTCATCACACTACTATCATCCGAACGATCATACGTGAATACAAAGGTGGTATTGTTATCTGAAAGTTCTAGTTTGTACTTTGATAACGACTTTGGAATCGATTTGATTGATTTTTTCAATTCAATCCGCAATTGTTTGGTTCCCAATTGTTTCATGAGTTTGTCTTTGTTTTCGGTGAGGAAAATTTCTCCCTTACGGATCACAGAGATACGGTCGGCAATTAACTCTGCTTCTTCGATATAATGGGTTGTGAGGATGATGGTGACACCATTTTTACGAAGGGATTCTACAATCTTCCACATATCCTTACGGAGTTCCACATCCACACCAGCACTTGGTTCATCCAAAAACAAAATTTTTGGTTCGTGTGACAATGCTTTGGCGATTAAAACCCTTCGTTTCATCCCACCAGATAAAGTCATGATCCTTTGGTCTTTTTTGTCCCAAAGAGAAAGGGATTTTAATACTTCTTCGATGTATTTAGGATTTGCTGGTTTTCCATACAAACCACGAGTAAAACTCACACTCGCCCAAACGGTTTCAAAAGCATGGACACTGAGTTCTTGTGGGACAAGTCCAATGAGAGACCTTGTTTCTTTGAAATCTTGGATGATATCGTATCCAGAGACTTTCACCTCACCGGAACTAGGTGATACGATCCCACAGATCAAATTGATTAAAGTGGTTTTCCCAGCACCATTGGGTCCAAGTAGGGCATGGATCTCTCCCTCACCCACTTCCCAATTCACTGATTTGAGTGCTTGGAAACCATTGTCATAGGACTTGGAAACTTGTTTTACAGTTAGGATTGGTTTCAAACGGTTTCATCCTTCCAGCCAATGTCACTGAGGAAGTCGTCATAACCACCATCATAGACAAAAACTCGGTCATCATCGAATACAATGAGTTTTGTGGCCACAGCGCGCAAGTGCATTTCGTTGTGGGTAACCATGATCACAGATCCATCAAAGTTATCAATCGCCTCAATGAGCGAGTCACAAGATTGCATGTCCAAGTGGTTTGTGGGCTCATCTAAGTAGAGTAAGTGGCAAGGAGTCACAAGGATTTTTCCAAGTAACACTCGGCTCTTTTCTCCCCCTGAAAGCACTTTGATTCTTTTTAAGGCAAGGTCTTCCGAGAACATCAAACCACCAGCAATATTACGAGCTTTCCCTTCCGAACAGTTGGGATCAGCACTCATAATTTCTTGGACAACCGTATTACTTTCGTTCATGTTCAGTTTGTTTGTTTGCCCAAAGTATCCTTCTTTTAAGATAGGGTGTTTTTTCACACTACCTGTCACAGGAGTGAGTTCACCCGCTATCAATTTGAGAAGGGTTGATTTTCCTTTTCCGTTTTTTCCGATGATACAAATTCGATCTTCTGGCCCAACACTGATGGAAAAATTTTCAAACAAAAAAGGAGATTTTCCATCATAAGAAAATGAAACATCTTCTACGCTTAACATTTGGTTGGCGGAAAAAGGCGCACTATTAAAATACAATTCCATATCTTCAATGGTATCAAGTGCCTTCATCTCACCTTGTTTTTCTAATTTTTTGACACGAGATTGTGTGCGACTTGCAAAACTTGCTTTTGCTTTGAACTTAGCGATAAACATCTCTTCTTGTTTGCGTTTTTTGGCTTCATTCAATCGAGTTTTTTCATAAATTTCTTCGGCTTGGTTGATTTGAGTGTACAACTTTTCAGTATCACCTTGCACTTTGATTGCCTTTGTACGGTGGATGGCGACTGTATGAGTCACAACACTGTCCATAAAACTTCGATCGTGTGTGATGAGAATGATCTCTCCTTCCCATTCCTTAAGGAATTCCTCTAACCAACGTATGGTGACAATGTCCAAATAGTTGTTAGGTTCATCCAAGATGAGCATATCGGGTGCAGACACTAAAAGTTTTGCCAAGTTCATTCGGATTTGGTACCCACCGGAAAACTCTTCGGGGCTACGTTCCATGTCTTTTTCGGAGAAGCCAAGTCCGAATAAAATGCGTTCTACCTTCCATGTTTCGTACTCATCCCCTTCCGGTAGACCCAGTGCACATTCTTCGAGTACGGTTGGTTTGGTGAAGACCAAATGTTGTTCCAAGTGGCCGATTCGGTATCCTTTGGGAATTGTGATGTTTCCCGAATCAGGTTCGGTTTTTCCTTGGATGATTTGGACAAGGGTTGATTTTCCATGTCCATTCCGACCGACAAGTCCAACCCTTTCCCCCCGATTCACACTGAATTGTAAATCATCAAATAAAACGTTACCATTGAATTGTTTGTTTAAGCCAGATATTTTGATCATATAATTTCCGAAGGGAGAGTAGAGATAAAACCAAGATGCAAAAAGTATCCGAAAGGACGAGTAGAAAGAATTGGAATCAAATGTGTTTTTTAAGGATTTAATGAAAAATTTCTGACATAATCACTAAGGCACAAACGTTAGAAATTATGAACTTTTTTTGGACTCCCAAAAGACCGAAACTGTACTGTGCGAACTTATCTTTTGTATTTACTAGGAGGCCTTTGTTTGTTAGGAGTGGACTCGTCCTACTCGAATGGAAACTTACAAGTGGCCTTTGGTGCAGAAGAAAACTACCTCCTCGTTCGTTCCCTCGATTCCAGTGTCATCCATTTAGGAGACGCGGAAGATAAAATAGAATACCGAAACATCATCGATGAATACCTACGCTTCAAAAGCCTTCATATCCAAGGAAATTATGGAGAAGCTTACCTTGCTGTTCGTTCAACACAATACAAACTCATCCAACTTTATGATAAAATCCTTACAAAAAACATAACACTTGTTCGAAGTGAACTTGAGTTACTTGGCAGAAAAGCAAGAGACAAAGAAAAAACACAAACCAAGGCTTTTTTACGTTTGGCGTTACGTGATGTCAGTGAAGCGGAACAAAAATTGGTGATGGCAAGGAACATACGTCCCTATTTGTATCTTTTGAAACTGAGAGAAATGTTGTTTGCTCTCAAGATTTTAAAACATTCTGGCAAGTTTGTTATTTTTTTAAACTTACTCCATGATGGACAGTACATGGATTCAATCGAGTTTTATGATTTTGAAACCATTGAATCAGAACTCATTCGTGGTTTTGGTCCGAGTTCCAAATACCTCGCCATCCATTACGACAATGCCTTTCTCCCCTTCCGAGAAGAAAGTATCTATGAAGACAAAATGACAAATTTCAAAACCCAAACCATCAACCAAAACGAAACACTGAAATAAAATCTGTGTTGGCCAATCGATTAATCCTTTCAGATGTTCCCATTAGGTAGTTTTTAATTGGATGAAGTCCCTTGCACGATTTGCTTTTTCTTTTGCTTCCTCAATGGTTTTGCCAAGTGCTAAGCTAACTCCCATTCGGCGTTTTCCAACCACTTCTGGTTTTCCAAAAATACGAATGTCAACTCCTGGAATCGACAAAGCTTCCTTTAGTCCCACGTATTCAGGTGACTTGGTATCTCCTTCGAGTAAGATCGCAGAACTAGCGGCTGGTGTTTGGAATATGAGTTCAGGGATTGGTAGGCCAAGTAGTGCTCTCGCGTGCAATGAAAATTCAGAAATATTTTGAGAGATCAGGGTGACAAGTCCTGTGTCATGTGGTCTTGGAGATACTTCACTAAAGTACACTTCGTCCCCTTGGACAAAAAGTTCTACACCAAAGATTCCAAAACCACCAAGCCCTGTTGTGACTTTTTCAGCAATTTGTTTTGCAGATTCTAATGCTAAGTTTGACATTGGCTGGGGCATCCAAGACTCCACATAATCTCCATTAACTTGTCTATGCCCTATTGGTGGTAAAAAACTTGTACCACCAATGTGACGGATTGTGAGTAAAGTAATTTCAAAATCAAAAGGAATGAACTCTTCAATGATCATCTTCCCTTTGCCAGTGCGCCCTCCTGTTTGGCCGTATTCCCAAGCTTTCTGGATGTCAGATTCTGTTTTGACCAAACTCTGTCCTTTTCCAGAAGAACTCATGATGGGTTTTACCACACAAGGGTATCCAATCGTATGGATGGCTTTTGAAAAATCATCTTCTGTATCTGCAAATAGATAAGCAGATGTTTTTAAACCTAATTCTTTTGCTACAAAATTTCGAATTCCCTCACGGTTCATAGTGAGGTTCACGGCTTTGGCACTGGGAATGATTTTGAATCCCTCGGATTCTAAACGGACTAAAGTTTCTGTATGGATGGCTTCAATTTCAGGCACAACATAATTTGGCTTTAACTCGCGTATGGTTGCTTCTAACTCTTTTGGATCGAGCATATTGATGACACGAGACTCTTGTGCCACAAGCATAGCAGGTGCATTTGGATAACGATCCACAGCAATGACATGGACACCCAATCGATTGGCTTCTATTGCTACCTCCTTTCCTAATTCTCCTGAACCAAGAAGGAGGAGTTTTGTTGCCTGTTGCGTAAATGGTGTTCCTATCATAATCGTAAAGATTTCGACACCTAGTTGTACGACAAGAACGAATCGTTACATCAGATAACGTTTTCCGAGTTTGTCTCTTTGGTAAATATTGGCACCCATCCGAATGAGTAAGTCAGACAATTCGCCTAGTCCATCAAAACTATTGGCAATGTGTAAGGCAGTGACACCACTCGGATCTGCGGCATTGGGATTTGCACCTGCATACAATAATACTTCCACTGCTTCGATATTCCCTGTTTCTGTGGCTTTATGAATTGGATACAAACCCATGTTATCTGGTTCGTCGGGATTCAGACCAATGGCGAGTAATCGTTTTAGAAAATAAAGATCAGATACTTCGACCACTGCAAGCCCCAGTAGTAAAGCAGACTCAGTTAAACAAATTTTTTTTAATTCTGCATCGGATAACAACAAATCAAAACTATCTCTGTCACCCCTGGTGATAGCAGAACACAAACTGCGAAGCCGAATATTGGATTTGGATTTCAATGCGAAATCGATTATGTTTTGGATCATACCCATATCGTATCACTTATCCTCGTTTGATTGCTTGTAAAAATGAGACATTTTTTCAAATTCTGCAAACCAATCTTTTGGGATCGTTCCCGAATTCCGTTTAAAATCATGATTAAAATGAGACTGGTCTGCATATTCAAAATTCTGTGCTATATCGGTTAGACGAAGATTTGGATTGTTTGTTTGGTAATGTTCGGGATTCCTTACAAGAGATAAAACGCGATGGACAGAACGGTATTCGGATGGATTGAGTCCCACCACTTCCTGGAATTTTCGTTCCAATTGTTTTCTTGAGATGCTTAATTTTTTTGTAAGCGAATTGATACTGGTTTTAGGATTGGTTAATTCCATCAGTGCAAATCGAATATAAGTCGGAACATCTGTTTGTTTCCCAGGAAAATTCTTTAAGTACTCCGACAATGATTGGATGAGATCTGTTTCCTCAATTTTTGCTCCTTGGAAAACCTTATCCAAATGCTTGTTAAATGGTATTTCAGGAAATTGATTTTTTAACGGTAGACCTTGTTTGGAAAAGAGAGCATAGAGAGATGCCACATAAAAACGGATGGAGACTAAGTTTAAGTGGGAAGGTGAGAGAACACGCCACCTTCTTGTTTGTGGGCCAACCAGATGGGATTTAGGCAATAAAAAGGTTTCACCCGATTCTGTTTCTACCATCGGCGGTTCTCCCAAATGAAAAACCATCTCACATTCGTAAGACGGTATGATCCAAGGTAATTCGATTGATTTTACTTCCCTCCAAACCCAAAACTCTTTCACAAAAGTTTCCCATTCAGAAGGAGGTTTTATAAATTGAATGTCCACGAATTGGTTCCTAGTGTTTCTCTCTTTATTTTCCTATTTCCATCGACTCATACGAAGCGCATTGAAGACAACGGACACAGAACTAAACGCCATGGCAGCACCACTTACCCATGGAGCAAGTAAACCAGAAGCAGCAATCGGAATTCCAAGTAAATTGTATCCAAGCGCCCATCCAAAATTTTGGCGGATATTCAATACTGTATCCTTACCGATTTTGATCAAGTCCACAATCCTTTGGATATCACCATTCACAAGTACAACATCCGCCGTACTGATGGCAATGTCTGATCCTGTTCCCATCGCAATACCGACACCAGCAGAAGCAAGTGCAGGAGCATCATTGATCCCATCTCCCACCATTGCACTATGGATATTGGAATCCTTCAGTTGTTTGATGATTTTTGCTTTTTCTTCGGGTAACAAACTGGAATACACAGTAGTGATCCCAACTGATTTCGCGACTTTGTTTGCTGCTATTGGATTGTCTCCCGTTAGAAGGACGGGTTCTACTCCAATGGAACGTAAGTCGTCAATCGCTTGTTTTGCGGATTCACGGATTTGGTCTTCGATGCGAAAAACGATCATACCATCGATTTTCCCTTTGATTCCAACGAACACCAAACTCACACCATCATTCTTCCACTCTTCGACACCAGTTTTGATACCAGCTGGAACCAAAAACCCCTTCTCTTCCACAAACGATTGTTTGCCGGCATAATATTCGTAACCTGCAATTTCGGTTTGGATTCCCCCACCAGGAGAAGTGATCGTTTTTACGATCCCAAGATCACCAGATCGATAGTCCTTCTCTTTTCCAAAGGCCAAAATGGCTTTTGCCAAAGGGTGATCGGAAGTTTCTTCCATAGCAAGCACATGTCCAAAGACTAAAGATTTTTGATCTTCCGAAACGTCAGATGCGAGAACACCTGTTACCTTAGGTTTTCCTTCCGTGAGAGTTCCCGTTTTATCAAAGAAGATCATATTGATCTTTGAAACTGATTCCAACGCCTCTGCACTACGAAAGAGTACCCCGCGTTTGGCGGCTCTTCCTGTTCCAACAAGGAGTGAGATTGGAGTTGCAAGCCCAAGTGCACAAGGACATGCAATAACAAGGATGGCGATACTTGTTTCAATCGCCTTTGTAATCTCACCAGGTGCCAGAATCAAGTACCAAACAAAAAAGTCTAGGACACTAAGGGCAATGACTACTGGTACAAAATAACCTGATATTTGGTCGGCAATCCTTTGGATGGGAGCTTTGGTTCCAAGAGATTCCTCTACCGATTTGATGATATGGGATAAAGTGGTATCATTTCCTACCTTCATGGCTTTCACAACCAGTGACCCATTCCCATTCACTGTTCCACCGAGGATTTTATCTCCTAGTTTTTTCTCCACTGGCATACTCTCACCAGTTAACATGGATTCATCGGCAAAACTTTCTCCTTCTGCAACAATTCCATCCATTGGAAATCGTTCCAGAGCTTTCACAAGAACCAAGTCGCCTTGTTTTAGGTATTCATTGGGAACTTCTGTCCAAACTCCATTCGATTTCACTGTAGCAGTTTCTGGGCGAAGTGAAAGTAGTGCTTTTATCCCATCACTACTTTTTCCTTTAGCCATATGTTCAATCCACTTACCACCTAATATAAATGTGATGAGGACAGCTGATGTCTCAAAATATAAATCTTTACCAAAGATACTATACCCATACGCCGCCGTTGTTCCAATCACCACAAGTACATCCATATTAGCTGTTCCATTGCGAAGAGCACGGTAGGCAGATTGATAAAAAGGGAACCCTATCAAAAATTGAACAGGAGTTGCGATGATCATCTGCACCCATCGGTCCATCAAAATATGGGGCATTGGTAAAAATGATAAAAATTGGAAATGTGTCACCATTCCATAAAACAGAGGAACTGAAAAAAGTGTAGAAAGGATGAATCGAATTTTTAAAACTCGAATGTGATCTTTCTGTTTTTTTTCTGTTTCTGATTGTTTGTTTGGATCATGTTCTGTTGCTTGGTAACCAAGAGACTCCACTGTTTTTAAGAGTGTATCAACTGGTATTTGTTCTTCTGCCCGAAGGAAAACCGATTCACGAGCAAAATTGACTCTCACATCCGTTACACCTGGGAGTTTGGAAAGGCCCTTCTCAATTCGAAGGGCACAATTCGCACAAGTCATCCCAAAAAGGTCTAACGTATGTTCTGTGGTTTTATTTAACGTTTCCAAGGGTATAACCATCCTCACTCAAACGGTTTCGGAGTTTTTCCAACTCCTCTTCTGTTAGAGTCTCATTCACTGATACAATTTCATAATCTACATCAGCAGTTGCTTTTTTTCCATTTGCAGAAAATATTTTTTCTACAGTCATCTTACAGTGATTACAAGTCATTCCTTCTATTTTATAATTAACCATGGTGATGCTCCTTCTTCTCTTCTTTTATTTCATTTAATGGCAGTTTGTATTTTACCTTTGCCCCTTTTTGCCCTTTCCAAACAGGAGAAAGAAGTAACTCTCCTTCTGTTGGTGTGACCCCTTTTGGTAATTCACAGTAAAAGTGATCTGGGTGGCCAGCACACTTCAGTCTGACTTCTTTGCCGGCATTCACAATACTAGCAGTCACATTCGAATTTTTGGAAGTCGGATTTTCAAAATTAATATCCAAAAGATATACTTTAAATCCGAGATTCTGGTAAGCCAAAACTTCTGTGTGAAATGCACCAGGCATCTTGATCACACCTCCATTTGGCCCTGGTTTGTGTTCTCCGTGCGCGGCGATGGGTTGGATCGCTAGAAACGCCGAAAAAACAGTGATTTTAATAAGATTTTTCATTGTTTTTATGTTAACTCCTTTGTTATCATGAATCCTAGTGTAAACCTTCCAATCGTTGGAAGGTCAATAGGCGATTTCGTTTTTTTTACTTTTTTTTTCAAATATTTTAGGAGGAAAATTGTGAATATTGGGGAACTTTCCAAATCATCTGGAGTCTCATCCAAACTCATTCGCCATTACGAAAGTATTGGACTTATCCCAGAGACAAGAAGGAATGATAATGGTTATCGACTGTACACAGATGATGACGTACACTATGTACGTTTTATCAAACGATCAAGAGAACTTGGATTTTCATTGGAAGACATTAAAAGTTTATTAGGTCTTTGGAAAAACAAATCCAGAAGTAGCAGACAAGTGAAACAACTTGCCGAAAAACACCTAGAAGATCTCAATTTAAAATTAAAACAAATCAAAGATATGGCAGATACATTAAAACATTTGGTCCACAATTGCCATGGTGACCATAGGCCCGACTGCCCTATCCTAAAAAATTTAGAAATGAATTAGAGAGAAAATTACATTGATTGTTTGATGGCATCTGCAATCAAACGATTTGCCTTTTCATTGAAGTGAATGTCTTCTTTTTGCAAAAGTCGGTTATGAATTCTAAAAATTTTACGCATATCAATCAATTGTATCTGGTTTGATTCACTAAAAGTTCGTAATGCGAGAATGAATTCCGAATCGCCAACCAACCATTTTCTATCCATTGAAAATCCAATTTTTTGATACACATCAAATCGTTTTGGATCAAATTCCACATCAAGTGGGATATAAATGATTGTAAAGTTCTTATGATTTGTTTGTAAGTCTGAAAACAAACGTAACAAAATACGATTCCATCTTAGGAAATTTTGATTGGATACTGAATTCACATCCAAGGATTCTTTGAAATAATTTGGACTGATGGAATATAAAGTTCGAAAGGAAGGAAATGTTTCCTCTCCCGTTTCTTCTTCATTGAAAGGTGGGGTACTTTGTTTGCTTGGGTAATTGGTATTAGCAAATTTTTGAATCTCAATTTCCATTCTCTTTTGGACTGAATCAAAATATTGTTTTTTTAATACGAGCCAAGTGTAATTGGGTAGAAACAATCCCAAAACTTTGGTGGTCCATTTTTGTTTGTCTACAAAGTGGATATAATCAGGTGTCTCTCCTGTTTCATAAATATCATTGCCATACACAACTAAATATACATGTTCAAAAGGTATCTCATTTTTGATCTCTTGAAACATTGCATATTCATTTTCCAATGTAAATCCAGGCATACTTACATTTGTCCATTGGCAGTTTGTTTCTTCATTTAAGATTTCAGAAAAAGTATCCTTCCAAAAAATACCAGAACCAAACGTTTGTGAGTCTCCTAAAAATAGTGAGTGGCAATTAGGTTTGTTTTTTAAAGTTGATTCACGAATACCAAATTTCCCAATTTTACCAGGTTCCGGTACTCCCTTTCTAAAGAATGGAATTGTTTGGTCCTTTGGATAATGAAAATGTCCATAAGGCAAATTGTATTGGAATTGATTTTGGTCGAGCCAACGTAGTCCAAAACAAAGAACGACAATCAAAGAAAGGAATACTCCCAGTTTTGACCAAGGTCTCGATTTTGATTGAGAAACTACTTTTTTCATTGATGATACTTTGAATTGATTTAATTGTGTTAGTTTCGATTGCAAATGATCCATTCTAAAAAAGCAATAGGTTTCTTATATGGAGTTGGTTTTTTAACCATCCTTTTCTTTTTCTTCAAAACAATCCCAACTGTATCATTCTCCGATTTTTCCTTGTTTGAATGGCAATTGAAACAAGTTTTGAAAGGATCTTTACACCTACCTTATCTTTTTATCACTACAGACCCGAACTTAGATTTTTTCCCCTTACCGAATGTATTCTTTCACCTAACTAACAACAGTATCGATTCTACCTTCCCTAATTTATATCCCATTTTATTTTCTCCCTTTTATTGGATCGGAGGAAAAACGGGGATACAATTGATCCAATTCATACTTTTCTTTTTGGTTATACGGCTCTTTTTTTTAATCAAACGAGACCATTCCCTTTCTCTTATTCTTTTGTTTGGTTCTTCGATTCCAATTTATACCAACTTAATCCACGATACGATTTTTATATTTTTTTTAGAAGTTCTCTTATTGTATATCATCCACAAACAATACGTTTTCTTCGCATCCTTACTAAGTGTATTTTTGTTATGGATGAGACCGGAATTTGTTTTTGTGATTTGTTTACTTCCCTTTTATTTTGAATGGAAAAACATTTGGAAACAATACTTAAAGTGGTTTGTTCTATTCATCTTCCTCTTTCTTACCACCAATTTTATTTTATATTCTACCGTTTTCCCTCTTCGGCTTTTCAAAAATTCCACATACCATTGGAATTTGGAAATCGTTGTTTATTTATTTCGTTTGTTAATCGAACAAATTCCGGCATTCACTATATTTTTAATTTTAAGTGTTATTAGTATTTTTCAAAAAAAAATCAAATTACAAAATCTAATTTTATTTCTCTTTACTTGCTTGATTATATTATCATCACCTAACACCGGAGGACACAATACACCGAGATATCTATTTTGTTTAGTTCCTTTTTACGTTTTATCATTTCATTCCAATCTTTACGAAACATTACATCGAAAGAATGTTGGTATCCTTTTGGTGATACTTCTCACGATCTATTCTATCTACCAATGGCAATACCAAACAAAGGAATTGATTAAAATTTCAAAATTCCAATCCAATACATTGGCATCCTTAAACCAAATCCCCGAACAAACAATTGTATTTAATAATTCAGATTTTTCCTTCGTTGCCTTACCACTGATTGAACAAAACAAAAACCTATTTTTACTAAAGAAAAATCCAGAAGAGAATGCCTTTGGTGCATTTTTGGCGAAAAACCACATCAAATCTTTTGTGTTTGTCGAATTACCTCCGTCACCTTATCCCATCCCCAATCCGCTTGTGATTCCCAACTATGACAATGATTGCGAATTCCGCTTTGTGGACCAATACCCATTACCAAATGCAATGTTGCCAATTATGGTTACACGTTACCAAAGGGTATTCCCATGAAATTAATTTCTCGCTTGCTTTCTGAAAAGTTTGAAACCATTCTTTACCAGGTAAAAAAATGACCCAATCGAAACAATGCCCAAGTTGTGGTAGTACCAATATTTATCAAGAATCTGCAACCGTGTACCGGTGTTCCGATTGTTTCGACAAACTACCATCAGGTGCCATTTACGACTCACCACCTCCTAAAGTTTATGGAACACAAAAAAATTCTGATCCAACTAATTTTGCAAAATACAAATACATTATAATGTCTGTCGTGATTGGTTGGTTGATCCTTGGGAGCACATTCACTGCATTTTTCCAAAACATCACAACAACTTCTACTCAAGTAGACGAGACTCAAAACACCATCATCAACCCAAACAACAATACATCTGAAATCCATCCTGAAGGGGATTTTGATTACACAAATGAATTACCGGATACCATTGGAAATTCTTACTTTGTAGGAACCTTTACCAATACGAGTGGATCTACCATACTCATGCCAAAATTCACTGTGACCTTATTCAATGAGGATGGGTCAACCATTGGTTCCAGTGATGGATATGGAGAAAAAAATCTAATCGCAAATAATGAATCTGTTATATTTGCAGTTTTGTGGTCCAAAATTCCAAGATACCATCATTACGAAATAACAGTGACAGCGACAACACATGAAGGAGATTTGAATCGTCCTGATTTGATTTTAAAATCGATTGAACTTAAAAAAATAAAAAACAAAGGTACACTCCTAACGGGGAAAATCCAAAACCAAGGAATCTCCATTGCAAACTTTACTCGCATCAATTGTTTGATCATAGGAAGTGATAATTTAGTGAGTGATTATGGAAGTTTTGTTTTGGAGAAAGAAAATTTTTTACCAAAGGAAACACAAAAGTTTACCTTTGAATTTTACAGAACAAATGAATTTCCGACTTTATATTATTGTGAAGCTGATGGCATGAATCAAGACACTGGTGCAAACTAATCCCATTGTTTGTGTAGGACTTGGTAAAAGTTTTCGATGGATTTGTCTAAATTATGAGAACGCCAATAAGGATTATTTTCTAGAGAGATTTGAACATGTTTCACTACACTTCGAATGAAACTGGTTCTGTCGATTTTTGATCCACTTTCAAGTTTTTCGAATGTCGTTTGCCTGGCAGATAACTCTTTTTTCAGTGCAGAAGATATCACCAATACCGCATCATCTGTTGTTAGGCGGTGTTCCATAACAAGTAACTCCGCCGCTTCCTTGATTAATTTGATTTGGCGATTGCTTACGGACATAGGTAAGAAACTATTCAAACAATTTGAATCCTAAAAAACAAGACAGAATTTGCCATTTGTCATGAAAAATTCTTTCAAATTTTTCAATACGGAAAAAAAAGAGAGAACATTGGCAGTAGTGATTCAAATCAAAAACGAAGATATTTCTTTCGATGGGCTGAGTGGGTTTCGTGAAAGGATTATGTCTACCATTCAAAATTCGAAAGAAGATGTTCAACTCGATTTTTCGGAGATCACTATGTCCTTGGATAGTGCAACCATCGGTGAATTGATGAAATACCATGCCGCACTTGAATCTCAAAATCTTCAGTTAAAACTTTCTGGAGTGAATAAATTGATTCGAACCGTCTTTCGACTGAACAAACTCGATACCATTTTACATTTAATCGATTAATCTACGGAAACGTACGAATTGAACCTAACAATTCTTCCTTAGTTCCTTACAAACTTGTAAGGGTATGAAATTTGATTCCGTCATACTCCTTATGAAGTGAACATTCTTCCTATTTCTAATATCCATTCTGCTCTTACAAAGTTGCGAAAAAAAAGAACAAACTTCTTATTTATGGGTTTTGGCACTTCTAGGATCAAACTCATCACAAAATTCAAATTCAATTCCTGAAACTCCTAATCCCATCCAAGATCCAACAGTTCCTACAACAATCCATCTTACCATACTTGCTCCACCTTCCACGGATGAATTTTGTCCGATTTATGGTGGAGTATTTATCCAATACAAAAAAGGAGATCTTAAAACTTGTGCTTCTCATGAATTGAATACAAACTGTGTTACGTTTTTATACAATGAGGATGGTTCCATCAAAACCACTGATCCTAGAAGTTTTGTTGGTCTTTCAATGGTGGAAGAACTAGAAGTACCTGCTGAAACGTATCCATCAAACTCCAAATCAAATTTGATCTGTTTTCGCCAAGAGTTCCCAAAAGACAAAGAACATATTGAAATGTATAGTTTCCAATTGCAAACAAACAAATTAAAAAACATCCAATGTGAAACATATTGGAGTGATAATCAATGTATTGATTCATTTCCTATTTTTGGAAAAGCAGAATTCTTAATGCCCAAGGAATTTCCAATCTTGACGAATGATGGTGATGGACATGCAGGATCACATACTCTTCTATTAAAATTTGTAACAGAAGATTCTTTTTTTACAACTTGTACATTCTTTGGAAATGAACATCGTAAATTGGAAGGTTATCTAGAGAATGCATACATTGCTGGTAACCTTCAGAATGCAAGTGATCTTGGTAGTTGCAAACAATGTGAAACCAATTACTGTGGAACCACAAATCCAAACACTGGCCAACTTTATGATAGTAATCCCATCAATGTCTTTCCAATCCCTGTTGGTACTTTGGTTACGATCCAAAAGGAAATGATTTTACAAGTGGAGAAAGGACAGGGTCCAGGGAAACACAGTGTACGATGGAATATCAATGGATTCAACCAATGGATCTCTTCGAATCAAATGCCAATCTTTTTATCGAATAGCAATGTATTATTTGCCTTTTTGTTTCCGATCTTTATTACAATGTTAGTGGTTGTGTTAAAATTAAAAAAGCGACATTCACATAAACACTAAAAAGACCCCAACTTAAGATTTGTTCATCAGTTGGATCGGTAAAGCAAGTTGAAAGGCTACTTTGGTTTTCGGATTCCCATTCCAATCCAAATGGTCTTTCACATTAAAAATTGATATTTTGCCATCATGTTTTTTGATACAGGTATCGACATAACTCAAACCTAAACCGAAATCAAGTGTTCCATACCGCTCAAAAACATTTTTTGACAACCGATAAAATGGTTCAAAAATTAAATGCTCATATTGAATTGGGATACCAATCGTACCATCATAATTTGGGATTGGTTCGTTGTATACAGCACATTTAAACCATTCCAGTTCCACTTTAATAATGACTGTTATAGTAGAATTCGGAACAGAGAATTTACAAGCATTTGTCATAATCTCTATAAATGATTTTTTAAAACAGATTCCATTCACTAATAAAAATTTTACTGAATGGTTTTGGTTGATATCACTGATAACAACTTTGTGATTCTGAATCTTAAGAATATCTGAAATTTCATCGAGCCAAGTTTTTAATTCCTGATAAAACTCTTGGATTGTGTATTTTTTTAGGGTTACATCTGAGCTTATCAATGAATCAATCTCCGCAAATTGATTTAAAGACTTCTCTGCCATATCAGCGTTTGTTTGGATTAACTCCATTAACTCTGTTTCGATTTTGTAAAATTTTCCATCAAACTCACAAGTATCTCGAATCATTTTTAAAATGGAAACCAAAGCACCGAATCCAGCACCTTGGCAAAAACTATGTTTTAAACTTTCAAAGAGATTTTGGTTCTGTCTTTTGAATTTTCCAACAGAACTCATCTTTTCTTTCCATTGGATCCATTCTAACTGACCTTCTAATCTCAATTGTTGTTCTTTGCGTGAGATTGTTTCAACACGTTTCATCCCATAAAATTCGAATGCTCGTTTCACTTTGATGGCGATTTCAAAATCTTGAATTGGTTTTATGATATAATCAAAAATCCCCAATTTCATCACCTTCACGATAAATTTTGGGTCAGTATTCCCAGTGATCATCATGATAACAGGCTCAACATCATATGCGTTTACAGCGGTAATCAATTCTTCGCCGTTCAAACCTGGCATTTCATGGTCTGTAATGACGACAGGAAATGGATTGTCCTGAAAATACTGCAAGGCAAGTTTGCCATCTTTTGCATGTACTACTTGGTAACCAAGTTCTGTTAGTTGTTGTTTTAAATAAAATCCTAGAACTGCATCATCTTCTGCAACTAATATACGTTTCCCTTCCAAAATGGATCCTTTCTCCAACTCGATCCACTGAATCGGTTATGAGTCTATGAAAGTTACTTGGATCAGCATTTTATCATTGAAAGCGAAAGACTCGTACATTAACTAGCGTAATGCTTAAGAATGATTCTAAGTATACATTAGTTTTTTTCTTCTAAAGTATTTTACAATTTCTGAATACAGTAACAAAACCACTGTTCCGTGAAAGGAAAATAAGTAAACATGAAACGGTAGAGGTGCAAAATAATAGATAGAACTTAAGGAAGTATAAAAAAATAAATAACATAACAGGAATGAAAATCCAATTCCAAACCATATGATTTGATTTGAAAATAAATTCATTTGAAACACAGACTCAGTTCTCGACCTTTTACTTAAAACATTGGCAATTTGCACTGTAATTGTGGGAAAGAAGAATGCTGTTAAAGATTGCAAATATTCAGGACTTGCTTTTGTCATATTCAGTCCATCGGGAGAAGATGGTATCACACCACCACACTCCGTATACACAAAGTAAAAATAAGTACTAATACAAGCACCGAACAAAATCATCCCTTCTTTCAGATACGATCTAAGTATAAATCCTAAAGAGATCAATTTTTCATTTCGATTTCTAGGTGCTCGGTTCATGATACCTTTTTCTGGTGGTTCTGATCCTAGTCCCATAGCAGGGATTAGGTCAGTCCCCACATCCACAGCAAGGACTCCCATCACTGTCATTAACAATGGAAAACCAGGGAACATGGCCCAAAGTAAAAATGGAATCAGTTCTTGTGGGTTAGAATTTAAAACATAAGCAGAGAATTTTCGTATATTATCGAATACACCTCTGCCTTCTTCAATAGCGGATACGATGGTTGCAAAATCATCATCCACAATGATCATCCTTGCTGCTTCCTTCGCAACTTCTGTTCCTCTTTTCCCCATTGCAATTCCAATATCTGCTTTTTTCAAAGCGGGACCATCGTTGACTCCATCTCCAGTGACAGCGACAATTTCACCTAACTCTTGCAATATGGTTACAATTCTTAATTTTTGAGACGGAGAAACACGTGCAAAAATTGGTTCCCCCTTTCTCACCCACTCCCTCAAACTTGTATCTGACATTTGATCCAACTGGACCCCAGTGATCACAACAGGTTTATCTCCCCCAATTCCAATGGAATGCCCAACCGATTCCGCAGTCAAAGGATGATCTCCCGTGATCATAAGAATTCGAATCCCTGCTGTATGGCATTTTTTTATGGCTTCTGGAACCTTAGGCCGGATTGGATCTGCCAAACAACAATGGCCTAAATACACCATATTGGATTCAACATCCGATTCAGTTAATGAATCCAAGGAATCAATTTCATTTGTGTACAGTTTATAAGAGAATGCTAAGATTCTATTTCCTAATCTTGCGGATGCATCGGAAGCAGTTTGTAATTTTTTTCTCTTCTCGTCATCCAAAGGCACAACACTTCCATTTTCATATACATGAGAACAAATTGAAAGAATTTCACCTGGTCCACCTTTCGCAAATGCCGTTGTAAAATTTTCTTTTGTTAGGATCACACTCATACGTTTCCGAACAGAATCAAATCCATTGGTTAAAATTCTTTTTCCAGATGTATTTACAATCCGTCCTGATGCTAAATACAACAAAGCTAACTCAGTGGGGTCTCCTAAAGGATTTGGTTCTAGGGAAGCATTATTACAATAATAACCACATTCGATTAATAATTGACTTCCTTCTAGTTTTGTTAAGTCATCTGGAGAAACATTCTTCGAATCAAAATAAACTTCAACAACACGCATTTGATTCTGAGTCAGTGTCCCAGTTTTGTCTGAACAAATCACTGTTGTACAACCTAGTGTTTCCACACTCGACAAATCTTTTAGAATCGCATTTCGTTTTGCCATTCGTGAGACACCCAAAGCTAGAGACAAAGTCACAGTAGGAAGTAATCCTTCAGGAACGTTTGCAACGAAGATTCCAATGAAAAATAAAAATGCTTGGACGAAACTAAGTCCAGCAACCCAATACCCAAGGATTAAAAAGATCACTCCAATGCTAAATGCAAATAATGAAATCGATATAACCGTTTGTCTTAATTGGATTTGAAGAGGGCTTACGACTCTTTTAATTTTAGAAGTGAGTCCCGCAATTTGACCAATTTCAGTAGTTTGGCCTGTTCCAAATACGACAGCTTTTGTTTTGCCTTTGATGAGTGAACTTCCTGCAAAAAGAATATTTGGCATCTCTAACCACAAAAACTTTCCTTCTAATACGATTTCACTCTCCGATTTATACCGCCTTGCAGATGTAGATTCTCCAGTTAAAGATGAATTGTCTACTTCAACATCTTCTGATTCAATGATCCGGCAATCAGCAGGTACAATATCACCTTCTGCCAAAACAATCACGTCACCAGGTACAATTTCATCGGCAGGTATCGTTACTATCTTCCCATCACGAATCACTGGACATTCATTTGCTAGTAACTTACGTAAGGCTTCAACTGCATGATCAGATTTTGATTCCTGAAAAAATGAAAAAATTCCATTGATGAGTACAACAATAAAAATCGCGACACCTAACTCTGGCATGTCGACTCCTGGAACAAAACAAAGCCCAGTTGCTACCCATAATAAAACAGCAAAAAGATTAAAAAAACTTTTGATAAATTTCCAAATCATTGGAACAGACTTTTCTTTTTCGATTACATTTTTACCAAAGGTTTGTAATCGAACCTTTGCTTCTTTTTCACTTAAGCCCAATTCTATGTCGGTTTGTAATTCAAATGCGATTTGTGCTTGGTTCAAGTTTTTGTAACTTGGTTTCATATTCACTTCGCCGCGTTGCACTACATCCAAAACCTCTGCTTCTTTTTCGCAGACCATTAGTTCGTCAAAAATTTGAGGTAATAAAGAGGAAAGTCCATGTAACAATCTCAGATGAAGCGAAGGTAAGTTTTCTGGTATCATTTGGAATAATACCAATCTGATTTTCTGTTCCCCAACTGAGATTCCTTTGGGGATTACAAACAAAAACAATTCGGGAGTTTTGATTTTTTTAGAACGAAAATGTGGGATGAGAATACTTTGTCCGATGGATTCAAATGTTTGGTTCGGAATCGAATGAAAATGGAATTGGATTTCTTCTTGGATTTCCAATTCTCTAATTTTACTTAATAGTGCGGTGTGAACATCATCCCAAGTTTTTGAATCATTCAAAATTTGAATGGAATCAACATTTAAGTATTCCAGTAACATGGATCAATTGGGACTTGAAAGGAACAAATTTCTATCCATTTTTTCCTTTCAAAGTTTTGATGCCAAAAAAAGTAAAATTACATTCTGAAGTGCAACTTTAATGACAATTCTCTATTCTTGGAAAATTTCTTTTGGTGCTTTTGGATATCGTTGTTGGATTCCGTCCCACCAAACATCTGTACTAAATGCTGCTGATTCTGATATTTGCCATTTCCCATTGTTTTTTTTGTATAAAGCTTCTACATGACAACAATCATAGGCTATGTCTTCGGTTAGTTCGATTTCTCTTCCATCTTTTCGTTTTGCCGTCCCACGAAACCAAGCATACTCTCCAGAAACTTTAAAGTGTTCGACTACAAAGATAAATTCCTGTTTGAATTTGTTGGACATTCTCGCTCGTAACAAATCAAGCAAATAGGTCCTTTCAATTTCATTACTTTTTGACTTGGTTTTGTAATCCAAAATAACATTCTGTGAAAACAGATTCACACTTAGGAAAACAACCATGAATAGGTAAAAAACTCTCTGCTTCAAAACTCTAATCTCCTATCTTACTTTTACGTTTTGGATCATTTTAAAAAACAAAGAAGGAAGAATCGTTTGTAAAAACAAACCAAACTTTTCTTTGATCCCTGCGATCACAACTTCACGTTGTTTATTTGCGACCGCGTGAAGGATTCTATGTGCACATAATTGGACAGGCAAACCAGATGCAATTACAGAATCCATTTTTCCTGTCGAAGATCCATCACCTTGTAATGCATTTTTTGAGATATTGGTTTGAATAAATCCTGGATAAACCATTGTTACAAATAAACCAGTTTTTTCTTCCTCCGCTCGTAACGAATGGAAAAATCCCACAAGTGCAAATTTAGATGCAGAATAGGCAGAACGTAATGGACTTCCCATTTTTCCTGCAACACTTGAAATTACAGCAAAATGGATTGGTTTCTTAATTTCTGGAAGTATAGCGCGCGTTAACTCAACAGCGCCATAAAAGTTGGTATTCATAATTTTTTCGATCGTCGTTAAATTGGTTTCCCTTGTATAAGACCTTTGGCTAATCCCACCGTTATGGATGACCACCTTCGGAACTCCATATTTTTTAAGGCATCGTTTGGTAAAAATAGAGACTTGTTTATAGTTTTCGAGATCCAATTTTTCAATCGCGTATCTCCCTTTTTCGAGTCCAAGTTCTTTGGCAATTTGTTCCAAATCTTTTGTTTTTCGGGATGCAAGTAAAAGTTTTGCATTTTGTGCAGAAGCTTGTTTCACCAATTCTTTCCCGATCCCAGAAGAGGCACCTGTGATCCAAACCCATTCATCTCGGTAAAATTCGTTCATAGATTCCCCTTAATCCGAAAAAATAAATCTGAGAAAATTTTATACGTTAGGTATTTTTCACAACTTGTTTTTCTAAGAGTGAAAAGATTGTATAGTCTGAGATAGAAGTATTAGGAATCGGATGGTCTCTTCTTTGAATAAAGAACAGACACATCCTTTTGATATGTGATTAATGTAATTGGAAGGAAGGGCACTCCACTCTGTATGGATATTTTTTCAAATCACTTGATAAGTAAATTCCTTCATGTACCAATCGGTACTCTCCTTCCGAATCAGTATCACTAGATTCCCAAATAAGATCTGATTTTCCAATGCCTTTGTCAAAAAATCCAGGTTTGTGGAACACAAATTTTGTATCAAAATCAGCATCGGATTTCATACGATTCCAATCTGTTCCTACTTTTTTTTCAAGCCATAAGTAAGAAGTGACCTTCGGATAACCAATATTGGGACTAACCGCATTCACCTGGCAAACCACTTTGTCTCCTTTTTTGTAATCACCTGCACTTGGTTTTAACACCTGTTTTGGTATTTCGGAAACAATTTCTGAATCTGGAAGTTTTAAGGGATGGATTCGATCGGATAAATCGAGAGGCATAGGATTTGAAACTGATGATTTCGAAAATTCAATTCCTTTTACAAGATCTCTTGCCATTTTAGAAAATTCTTGGCGCAGTGCATTTAAACTTTGTGATCCATGTAAGGTGTGTCCACCTTCATAATTTTGTGTAGAATATTCTTCTGGAGTTGTTATGTAGCCAGAAAAATCATTTGTTAATCCAGATAAAACAATTTCAGAAATTTTATCCTTCATAACAACTTTTACTTCCTTTTTTAATCTACGGCTAGACATTGTTGTGACTTCATGGGGCAATACTAGTATCGAAAAATCACCAACTAACACAATACCGTATGGCAATATTTGAGGTAGGCTTGGAAGTGGTTTTGTTTCACCCATAGGGAATAAAACTGCTTTTGGTTTTTGACACTCTCTTAATTCTTCAGAAGGTGACTGTAACATGAATTTGGCGATCCAATCGATATAGAATTTTCGATTTTTCTCTGTCATACCTTCATGGAATAACCAGTGACCTCCACCTTCTTCTGTTGATCCAGCAGCAAAAGCATATCCATATGCAGAAGGACAAGTAAATTCAGTTTTCCCTGTCCCGGAGAATTCACTGCTAACAGGGTGTTTGCTCATATCGATGAATGTATGAGAAAATTGAAGTCCACCTTTTAAGATTTTGCCATTTGCTTTTAAAATCTCTTGGCTTGCCAAAAACTGTCGTTTCCCAATGATAAAACTACTATCGTAAATATCCTTCCCTGGTCCTGTATTGTCCAAATTTAAATTTGGAGATACATCTCCTTCGTTGGCTTGTGCAAAAATGGCAACAAAGGATGAATTTCCATTTTTGATTGCTTCTTTTTCTGCAAGTAAAGATGCGATTCCTTTATTGTCTGAAGAAATCAATCGATTATCAAATGTTATGTTAGTCGGATGTACTCCATACCAATTCACAAATCCAATTGGTTTACCTTCTACAAAAACATTGAGTTGTACCATCTCTTTATCTATATTGTCTGGGTATAATTTCCTTTCCGATTCTGGGTTTGCCATATAAGCAGACAAACTTCGGTTCACACCTGCATCTTTCACATATGTTTTACCAATTTTTAATTCTGCTGGTTTTCTTTTTTGATACGCTTCCTTGATGGCTTCGAAAATTCCATCGCGTAACACAGTATAGGAGTCACCATAAAACTGAGTGGAATAAAAAGAAATTTCTGAATAATGAAAATGACCTGCAGGTCCACTATGGGTATGAGATGCATTTAATAAAACATTCCCCAAATGAAAATTTGGATCTACTTCCTTTTGTAATTTAGAAACCACCTCTCTTTGGATTTCAAATGGAATCCCTCCTACTTCTGCTGTGACATAGGCAAATGGTTTTTTTGTCGTTGTATCTTCGATTACCAATGCACGTGCATATTGTCTGGTTTGGATTCCCATTCCTGTTTGGTCTTCGCGGGCATAACCCCAAAACATAACTCCAACCGGAGGTCCTGTGATGTCTT
Source organism: Leptospira paudalimensis (assembly GCF_026151345.1). Classification (NCBI taxonomy): domain Bacteria; kingdom Pseudomonadati; phylum Spirochaetota; class Leptospiria; order Leptospirales; family Leptospiraceae; genus Leptospira; species Leptospira paudalimensis. Next base: position 608,169 of record NZ_JAMQPR010000001.1, on the reverse strand, counting down.
TTTTGGCCATCCCAGCAAAAAACGACCCTGACTCATTTGCCAATAGAGGAAGGGAAAAGAAGAGAAAGAAGGAAAGGTAGTTCCGAATTTTCATCCTTCTCGTTTTATGTGGTTCCAAGAAAAATGTCAATCCCGAACAATTGTCGACTAATCAGATCGGAATGAAATCCTAGGAGAGGAAGTTTTTTCGTTCAAAAAAGAACAAATGGCAGAAGAGTTGGTTTTCAGAGAACCACTCCGACCATTGGTCACAAAGAATGTACGGACGAATTCCAGGTCACCAAGTTTGTTGGTGGTAGTAAAAAATAGGGAGTTTTATGATCACTCTAATCAAAACGAAACTAGGTAGGTTCCGAATCTTGGCATTTCTGGAAGGAGTTTCCTTTTTAACAATTCTATTTGTAACGATGCCTCTTAAGTATATCTACCACAACCCAGAACCAAATAAAGTGGTGGGACTTGTACATGGTCTGTTGTTTCTTTTGTATCTAGTTGAATTATTCCAAGTGAAAGTAGAACTGAATTGGAAACTGAAAAAAACATTTCTCGCAGCACTTGCATCTGTGATTCCATTTGGAACTTTTTGGGCTGAAAAATATTTATACTTAAAACCAGATAATGACCAAAACCATCAAAACTGAAATATGAAAACAATGAAGATTCTCCTCTCAATATTCATATATATTTTGTTAGTTGATTTGTCATATGCACAGTCAAAACAAAATAAAAAACAATCTTTGATCAAACCAGTTGTTGAACCACCAATTGAAGTCGAAAGAACTAAACCAAACAATCCTGACCAATACCAACTTCGTTTGATCATGGAAAATGATGCATTTGGAGGTTTTTCAGATCGGTACTACACAAATGGATCAAGATTAGAATTTCATATGAGTGCAGGGGAATCGAATCCTACTAGAAAAGTTTTCAGTTATTGGAATGATTTATTTATCACACCAAACGAAAAAACAAGATACCTACAAGGATTTGCAGTAGGACAGGAATTTTACACGCCCACAAACATCACAAAGGCGGATGTATCTTATGGAGATAGGCCATATTCCAGCAGAGGTTATTTTACAAATTCATTAACAACCTTTACTGAAGATACAAGTATCACCACAGAACTTGAGTTAGGTATGATAGGGCCATCTGTAGGAGGGAAATCAGCACAAATCAATTTTCATAACTTCATTGGTTCCCCTACTCCGCAAGGTTGGGACACACAAATACCAGATTCTTATTCTGTTGCGTTAAAGACTGATATCCGAAAATTTTACCATCGATTTTTTGGAACCCAATACAATGTAAATTTAGGAAATATCCAAACAGATGTTTCTTTTGGACTGATTTTTCGATTTGGTAATGTGGATAAAACACCAGGGCCGGGCAGTTCAGCACTCCAACCAGGATCTCCCATCCTACATGAAGATGGAAAAGGTTATTGGTATTTTTATGTAAATCCAGGTGGCACCTTACAAGCGTACAATGCAACGATCCAAGGGCAAATGGGTTCGGATAAAGCATATAAATCACAAAACAGAAGTTCGTCGTTTAGTAACTGGGATAGTTTTTTAAACAATCCAACTCCTAATGTGGGAGAAAAAGAGTTACAATACAGATTGTTATCTGAAGATAACGGAAGGAATACTTTACAACGGTATATTTTGTTTAATGAATTTTTGGTAAATGGTACATCAAACCCATATAACATTGGATTAAATTATTTAATTTTTAATAATATCTTTAATGGCGCTGAGGAAATTGAGCGTACCACTCGATTGTTTTTATTATCGAATTTAGCAGCACAGTGGGACCAAATTCCCACAAATGCAAGAGCATTGGCCATATATTCAATCTTTAGGCCGGAAGGAGGAAAACTCCCTCCCATTATTCGCTATTATTCCTATGAAGTTCTTTCTCAATTCATTTTGGACCCTAAACAAAGAGAAACTCTATTACAGTTGTTACGCGAAGAAATCGAATATAGAGATAACAAAACCTATATTGCAGACCTAAAACGTGCAGTTGGATTTATCAGAGCAGGATTTGTTTCAGTTTCGAATGCAGGTTTTTTATTTGGCCTACATTACAATTACCAGACGATTGATTTCCAAGCAGCAAAAGGATTACCCCAACAACACCAATGGATTGGTTTCCAACTAGGGAAGGTCTTTTAGGAACAAATGGGTATTTGAATCAGCCTAAAGTTTTGAACCAAATTCAAAAATAAGAGTCGCCAAACAGACAGACTTTTAGGAAAACTGGGCGATCATGAAAAATCACAGTTTGAGTGGACGTCTTTGGTTTGTTCTAATATTATTCGGTCTTGTTGGCCAAATCGCTTGGTCTGTAGAAAACATTTACTTCAATTTATTTATCTACAATACAATTTCTAAAAGTACATCATCCGTCACTCTTATGGTGCAACTGAGCGGAATTGTTGCGACTTTTATCACTTTGTTCGCAGGAATTTTATCTGATCGTCTCGGGAATCGAAAGTATTTTATCTCTCTTGGTTATTTGTTTTGGGGATTTCTTACTTTATCGTTTGCTTTCGTTTCGAAGGAAAACACAAGCCTTTGGTTTGGGATCACAGACGAAACACAAATCATCCAACTCACAATCGCCATTGTCATCACTCTCGACTGTATCATGACAGCATTTGGATCAACAGCAAATGATGCTGCCTTTAATGCATATGTTACCGATAATACAGGGAATGCTAGAAGTTTGGCCGAAGGTGTTTTATCGGCAATGCCACTCATCGCAATGTTAATCGTTGCTGGAGGGTTTGGTATGATCGTCATTGCTCTCGGATACCCTGGACTATTCATTGCTGTTGGAACCTTGATGTCGTTATCTGGTTTGATTGGTATATGGTTCATTAAAGATCATCCGAATCTTAAAGCGCAAAAATCAGATTTTATTTCCGATTTATTATACGGTTTTAGAACTTCCGTAATTCTAAATCATAAACGATTGTATTTGTATTTCGTTGCAATGGGGATTTATGGAATTGCTAGCCAGATTTACATGCCATATTTGATCATATTTATGCAAGAGTATCTCAGTTTTAATGCCATACAATATTCAATCGTTCTCGCTTGTGTGATATTAGGTGCAAGTGTCATTACCATACTCCTTGGAAAACAATTCGATGGGAAAGATAAAGACAAATTGCTCTTACAATTTTCTACTATTTATATCTTTGGAATGGCATCATTGTATCTAGTCGCAAAAACATTAAAAGGCTACGACTCTACAATATTAATGGTATCTGTTGGTTTTACTAGTTTGGTTTTAATCACAGGTTTTGTTCAAGTTTTAGCGCTTCTTGGTGCTCAAATCAGAGACTATACTCCAATTGAAAATACTGGAAAATTGCAAGGAATCCGGATGATCTTCTTTGTCTTAATTCCAATGTTCATCGGACCCATGATTGGACAAAAAATCAACGAATCCACGAATTTAACCTATATTGATCCAGCCAATGGGAGCATAGCACATGTTCCATCTCCAGAAATATTCATAACAGGAGCCATCTTTTGTCTGTTTATCTTTTATCCATTAATGCTAATTAGACGAGGAAATCAAAACTAGAATGAAAATACCTCACACTGAATATCCAAGACCACAACTCAAACGAGACAGTTATCTAAATTTAAATGGAGAATGGTTTTTAGGACATGTAAAAAAAGGTGAAAGTCTCGAATACCAACACAAAATCATTGTTCCATTTTCGCCAGAGTCAAAGGCAAGTGGGCTTGGTAATTTGATTCTAAAACCTAATGAAGTTTTATTTTACAAAAGAGAATTTGAAATCAGTTCTGATTTTATAAAGGATATCACATTTTTACATTTTGGTGCTGTTGATTATTCCTGCATTTGTTATATCAATGGAATTGAAGTTGGATACCATCAGGGAGGTTTTTTACCATTCTTTTTTAATGTTTCGAAAGCGATTAAAATTGGTAAAAACGAAATTAGACTCACTGTTACAGACCCAACAGATACAGGAAACCAATCGAGAGGCAAACAAAAACTAAAACGAGGTGGCATCTGGTACACACCTCAATCTGGAATCTGGCAAACTGTTTGGTTGGAAAGTGTTTCCGAAGATTATATTCAAAATATAAAAATAACACCTAACATAGAAACCAAGTCAGTAGAACTCGAAGTCAATTCTGATACTGATGGCATCACAATTCAAATTCTAAACGGCGATGAAGTGATTGCAGAAAGTTCCAAAAAAACTTGCACATTACAAATCCCAAATATGATTTTATGGTCTCCTGAAAACCCGAAATTATATGATATCAGGATCAAAACCAAAAACGATGAGGTGACATCTTATTTTGGCATGCGTAAATTTTCCATTGGATATGATGGAAAATTTAAGAGATTATACCTTAACAACAAACCATATTTTCATAATGGACTTCTTGACCAAGGTTATTGGTCAGAAGGACTTTTGACTCCTCCTGACGACGAATCAATGATCAATGAAATCCAATTAATGAAAGAAATGGGTTTTAACACATTAAGAAAACATATCAAAATTGAACCGTTACGGTGGTACTATCATTGTGATCGATTGGGAATGTTGGTTTGGCAAGACTTTGTTTGTGGTGGAGGTCCTTATGAAACCTGGAAAGTCGCCTATCTACCGTTTATTGGCTGGAAAACCGATGATACAAAACATCGGTTTTTAAATCGTACGGATGAAAAAGGGAAAAAAGAATTTATAGAGGAAATGGACCAAACTGTAAACCTTTTGTATAATACCGTTTCTTTATCTGTTTGGGTTTTATTCAATGAAGGATGGGGACAGTTTGATAGCGTAAACCTCACCAAAAAACTAAAAAATCTGGATTCGACTCGAACCATTGATAGTGTAAGTGGTTGGTATGACCAAGGGAAAAATAGCAGTGAACTAAAAAGTTTACACCTGTACTACCAAAAGTTAAAAGTTCCCAAAAAAGAAGATCGCGTAATCGTATTATCTGAGTTTGGTGGGTATTCTCTTAAAACAGAAAACCATGTGTATGATGATAAAAAACTTTTTGGATACAAAATCCTACCTAATAAAGAAACCTTACACCACGAATATAAAAAATTGATCGAAAATGAACTGATTCCATTAATCCCAAAAGGACTTAGTGCTTCAATTTACACACAAGTGAGTGATGTGGAAGAAGAAATTAATGGAATTGTTACCTACGACAGAAAAGTTGTTAAATTTGACATTCCTTTCATGCAAGAACTGAATTCAAAATTAAAGTACAAATAAGAATGATATTTGGAAATATTTACATTACAATCAGTTTGATTCTTGTCTTTGTTTTTTTTGTGAATTATTTCATCAATGTAGTTGAATCTCCAACACTTCGATTCATTGATACGGAATTTTCTTCGAAAATTATTTCTGAAACACCCAAGTTATTAAAACGTTATTTTCCAACTTTTTGGTGTTACAACCCCCATTTCATGTTATTTCTTTTGATGTTTCGTGAATCCAAAACAAAAGATTTTGTTTATGATAAAATTGAACATTTAGAAATGAAAGATGGTGGTACAACTGGTCTTGCATGGTCAGGAATCCAATCTGTCAATCACAAAGACAAAACTCCAATTGTCGTTGTTTTTCACACAATCAGCGGAGATGAACAAGACATTAAATCAACGGTCTCTCATATCAGAGATACACTGAATTGGATCGTGGTAGTTTGTGTCCGAAGAGGTCACGGTAACCTTCCACTCACAAAACCAATCATCAATACGATGGGATCAACTTCTGATTTAAAGGAACAATTAAATCATATTCGAAAACAATTCCCAAGTAAACCTTTGTTTGGTGTTGGTATCTCTGCTGGTTCAGGGCTATTAGCACGTTATTTAGGAGAGGCTGGCGCAAAAAGTCTATTCCAAGCTGCAGTTGCAGTATCACCCGCATATGATATCGAAAAAGCATTCCACCGTGTCCATCCTGTGTATAGCAAGATCATGGGCCAAAGAATGATTAACTACTTTCTGAAACGACATTACAAAAGTTTTGCCAATGTTAGAGGGACCGAAGATTTATTGAATGTTAAAACACTTGGAGAATTTCAGGATAAACTCCATTCCATATCTGGTTTTAAAGATAAAGACTCTTATTATCAATATTCAAATCCTATACTTGTTGCGGATCAAATCAAAACTCCCCTCTTGGTTTTAAATGCTGCAGATGATCCTATATGCGTAAATTTGAATGTGTTAGAAAACTTACATTGGCTTGAAAACCTCAAAAATACGATACATGTGCACACCAAACGAGGTAGTCATATTGCATTTTATGAAGGTTTTTCTGCCAAATCTTGGTCGAACCAATTGATTGGTGAATATTTTTTGTCAGTTTTCAATTGGATCTCTTCAAAAAATTCCAGTAAATAAAAACCAAATTTAAAACTGACTTCTAATTAATCACGTTCTAATACAAAAAAGAATGGTTGTTTCATCCCTTTATAATCCATACATCCAAACAAAGTGTTTTCATTAACTTTACGAAAAACATCATGGATTGGTAGATTATCATAGATCATTGCAGAGGAAACTTTTCCTCTAAATTCAATTTGTCTTACACGAGCTTTCGAATGTTTCGTTTGGAATAAAAATCGAACTAATAAAAAAAGATAACGTAATGGCCATAGTTTTGTAGATGGAATAAGTGTAGCTAACCTTACGGGCATTAACGAAGGATTTACCTTAAACAATGTTTTTCCAAACGATTTAAAAACCAGAGGATGAACATTTTCAAGATCAACAAATTCCTTTCCATACCAGTTAAATGTCTCTAAGGCTCCATCCATAGTATGACCTGTATGAAATCCTGATCCATGCCAACGCCCCATCATTTCATTCAGTGGAACTACATCCAATGCATCATAGAGTGCAAATGAATCTTCAACAGAGTTGTTCTTTTTAGCACGCATCTCGTGAAATCTTGTTTCAAGCTTTTTGTCTTTCATATATAAATAACTTATACCTGTTTTTGCAATCCTCCATTTTTAGGAAATATTTATCCAATGAAGATCAGATTTTTTAGAATGCGAAAGGAGAACAAAATGATATTGTTTTCTTTGTTTATGAGTGATTTTACTTACACCGATTACTTTTTCTTGAAACAGAATTGGATTGGAGAAAGTCAAAGGACTTCCTTTAGGTGATATAAATCTTAAAGAAGAATTCGTTTTTCTATGACGTGACTTGTCATTTTTCCATAACAGGATATAATCATTTTATGAATGTTCAAGATTCTGAAATTAAATCCTTACTCCAATCCTATCCCACAATTACGGTGTATGGTTTAAGCCAAGATCCATTAAAACCTAGTCATTATGTCCCTGTTTTCATTCGTGATAAAGGTTGGAATGTCATCGGAACCTATCCCAAAGAACATACGATAGGCGGATTTCAAATTTACAAAAGTTTACAAGACATCCCAAAAGAAAATCGGAAGTTCATCGATGTCTTTAGAAGTTCTGACAAAATCCCAGAGGTGGTAGATGAAATTCTAACGTTAGGTGGAACTGAAGTTTTGTGGTTACAATTGGGAATCTCTCATCCAGAAGCAGAAAAAAGAGCAGAAAACGCAGGGATCAAAGTTGTTTCCAACCGTTGCCTCATCATTGAGTACAAAAAGTATTTTTAAATCCCTTCTCCATTGCACTTTTTCGTTACATAAACATGTGTCTAAACAGCCAAATCGATCCCCCTTTTAGAGGGGAACGTTTCTAAAATATATGATTTTGCGCCTCATTCTCATTATTGCTTGACAAAATGGACCGTGCCCAAACCATGCCGGTATGTCCCTTTTATTTGAGATCAATTCTCAATTAAAGTCTAAACCAAAAATCATACCACGATGGCGATTCTGTGATCGATCTGACCTGGTTTTAGTGGCCTTCGCCTGCCTCTGTTTGACGCCACTCCCAGTTCCATATGTTTTCGCGCAAACAGGTGAACCCAAATCAAAACAAGAAAACGGGATCCATGTTACAGGGAAAAAAGACCAAAGGGACCGTGAAATCTTAAGAACGCCTAACAGTATCAGTCGATTGAATGAACAAGAAATCCAGGATGCCGGGATCAATCGAACTAGCGATATCGACAAACAAGTTCCAAATTTTTCCATCATTGATTCAGGATCTCGTAACTTCACATACTTTAATATACGAGGTATGAGAAGTATTGCCTTCAGTGAACCAGCTGTCGGACTGATTTTAGATGGGATCCCATTAAATGATAATGTAGCTCTTAATACAGAGTTATACGGCCTTGAAAACATTGAGGTTTATAGAGGAAGCCAAGCTACTCTATTTGGTAAAAATTTTCAAGGTGGTGTGGTTGAAATCAAAACAAAAAAACCTACCAATTTATCCGAGGGAAAAATCACATTTGATATAGGGAACTACAAGAAACAAGAAACATCAGTATATTATAATTCTCCAATAATATATGATAAACTATATTTCGGAGTCGCAGGTAAAACAACAGAAAGAGAAGGATATTTATCTAACGTAACTGGATTCTATTATCCCAATAATAGACCCTATGAACTCCCTGTCGAAATCTATAAAACACACCCCGATGGAAGAAAAGGTAATGCAGGTAGATTTCGATTGTATTTTACCCCGAATCAAATCTTTGAAGCCGACTTACAAATTAGTGCTGAAAGTTTTGATGATGGATCCCTTAACCTTGTCAACTATTTGGGCGCGAAATCAGAGAGAGAAAAAGCCCTGCTACAAGGATGTGTTGCAGCACCTTCCAATTGTTCAAAGTTATACGGAACGTATATAAATCGAGTAAATGGAGATAGAAAAGTATATTGGGATTACGAAGGAAAAAGTAATGTCACCGGGAATACATATTCACTATCGACTACAACCAAATTACCACACTCTAACTTAAAATCAGCAACTGCTTTACGCAAAATGGACATTGATCCAATCACTGCTGATTCCGATTTCACAAAAGTGGACCAAAATCGATCGATCTACATTGAAAAATCTACAACATTTCTCAATGATATTTTTCTAGAGTCGAATGATAAGCAAAATCCATTTCAATTCAAAATAGGAATCTATGCTTCCAATAAAATAACGAATATTGACCAAGCAAAAGAACATAGAGTACAACTCTATGTGATCAATGATTTCCCTGGTTTAAATGCACCTACCCAAGAAAAAAACCTATCTAAGTTAACTGACAAAAACATAAGCATCTACACACACAATAGTTACACTTTCTTTGAAAGATTTACGATTACATTGGGAGCAAGGCTCGAAAGACAAGACAGCCAATTATCACATTCAGAACTTGCCGTCGGACCTTCAATTTCAAATCCTGCAGGTGATACACTTCTTTTATCCGATCCGTATTCAATTCAAAATCGATATAACTATAATGTATCTAGAATCATTTTTGATTACAAACCAATTGAAAATCTTATGTTTTTTATCGGTGTAAGCAGAGGATACAAAAACGCTGGTTATAGCACTGTTGTCAACATTCCATCCAAAGCAGGTTTTAAGCCCGAAATTAATGACACGATAGAAGCTGGAATCAAATCAGAATTTTTAAAAACAAATTTGGACTGAAGTATACACAGTTTTATACAGAGACTCAAGACTTTCATGTAATCCGAGCAATCAATCTTTCTCAATACGTAAATCTTAATGCTGAGTTAGTTACAATTAGAGGTTATGAACTTGAGAGCTATTTAAAACCACAAAAAGATACCAAAATAGGTTTATCTGCTGGTTATACAGAAGGGATATTCAATCGGTTCCAAGACACAGTACTCAATCGAAATTTTAATGGTAAGTGGGTTCACTTTATACCGAAATACGACATACTCAGCTACCTTCAATACAGGAATGATTTTGGGATTTTTTTAAGAGGAGAATTCCAGGCTGTTGGTCAAATGTACTTCGCGGCAGATAACACTGTGTATAGCGATCCTTACTATGTATTAAATGCAAGAGTTGGTTATGAAAAAGAAAATCTCTCTGCATACCTCTATGTAAACAATCTCAACGATAGATACTATTTCACCTCATACATAGATGGAACATTCCAAGCAGTTCCAGGGGCACCAAAAACATACGGATTTATATTAACCTATAAAATCTAAATTTGCGGAGAACAATATGAAAACAAAAATTAAAATTCTATCTCTATCTTTTTTCATTGGAGTAAACAGTTTCCAATGTAACCTTTTTGATCCTAAATCAAAAATCACAAACAATGAATTGGTAGAAATTGTAACATTGCAACAATTAAATGCAAACAGTTTGAGTGAAGGCCAAAAACTAGGACTAACGATTGCTTATAGCCATCGATTTAGTATTAAAAATGGTCCGCATTTATTTTGTCGGGAATACTCAACAGCATACTTAGAAAAACAAGCTGAATGGGAATTAAATATTGAACAAACTTACGCCACTATTGGAAATGCGATTGGAATTGATATAGTAGTAGAAAGGATCAATGGACCCTGTGCTATCAACAATAAAATAAGTGCATGCCATTATGATGGAGTGGATGGTATCAATGATTTGATCCCTTATGCTTATTCCACAGAAGGTGAACACAAATATTTGATTCCAGCTTACATTTATTATGGAATTAACAATTTAAAAAATGCAAAAGAAGCATGCGAAGGGTATAACGGAACATATGTTTGTTATGATCCTACAAAGTGTTGGCAATAAAGATTAGATCAGATTACAAACCAAGAAGAACCCAATTTTTAAGATTGGGTTTTTTGTTTTAGAACTTTCCTTTTATTTTTTCGTTTTTGATAAAATATCATAATCCCACTCACAGATAAAACTGCTGGGGATAGACCACAAAGTATCCAAATCACTTTACTGAAATGGTTTGCAAAGGTTCCAAAGTGGAGAGGACGAAACGAATCTAAAAATTGATTTTGGATTGGTTCTCTCGAAATATCAACGAGTTTCAACAATTGGTTTGTGTTTGTATCAAATAAAACATAAGAACCGTATCGACTTTCAAAACCATTCGAATTGTTTCGGTTTCCATATAAACCGATTGGTTCATCCTTTGAATGATGCGGAAATGAAATATATCCTAAATTAAAACCATGTATTTTTGTTTTAGTATTTTCTATCAAAGATTCGATAGACTTAGAGTTTGTCCATAGTCCATGAACAATTTTTTCTTCTGACTCGGTCCGAATGATTGTATCTCGTATGCTCCACCAAGCACCAGTGACTGATAAAATTAAATGAAACCATATAAAATTAATTCCGACAAACTTGTGTAAATCGGAAAATAAGATTTGAATACTCTCTTTCCATCGAAAACGAAATAAACTAATCCAAAATCGTTTGTACAATTTGATTCCCGTAATCACGAGTAAAAAATATACAATTGCAAAACATCCTGTTAAAAAATATCCAATTTTCCCAAAAAATAAACTATAATGTAGTACTAAAATAAATCCATAAATACTATCACTGCGATCTTCATTTAATGAACCAATGATCTTTCCATTGTAAGGATCAAGTAAATACACAACTTCCTTACTCGGAATGTTTGTGTCATGAAACCATATTTGATCGGGTTGGTTTGAAAGATCAGACACCAACCAACCAGCAATACTCCCCTCAGGCAGTTGCGGAACAAGCCGTTGGTAAAGAACATCAAATGAAAGTCGATGCGTTAGGTTTGGAATTTGTATGGGAGTCAAGAAAGACTGGATTTCTTTCCCATAAACAAGTAAGGATCCTGTGATCCCAATCACGAGTAAAAAACTAGATCCAAAAATTCCTAGAAACAAATGGAGTTGGTAGAAACGTTTTGCTTTCAATTTTGTTTCCATTCCTCTGATTCTTCCATTTATTTGAGATTAGGTCTCATTTTCAAGTAACTTCTATCAAAGGATTCTTTCTAATTTCACTTTTTTAATAGAGCGTTAAAATACAGTTTCTGATCTATTAAGAAGCGGACAACTTACACATAACTATGTGGAAACAAAAAGATTTTGCCTTCAATCGGAATGAAATTGCAGGTGCTTTCGGCGATATTGGAACTGATTTTCCAATTCTCATTGCGATGGTGTTAGCGGCAGGGCTTCACGCTCCAAGTGTTTTCATTATATTTGGTTGTATGCAAATACTAACAGGCATTATCTACAAAAGACCAATGCCTGTCCAACCTCTTAAAGCAATGGCAACAATCGTAATTACCGGAAAAATTGCAGGCCCTATCGTGTTAGGTGGAGGTTTAAGCATTGGAATTCTAATGTTGTTTTTTTCAACGACAGGAATACTCGAAAAAATAGCAAAATTTGTTCCAAAGTCAGTTGTCAGAGGGTTACAACTTGGATTAGGAATTAGTCTGAGTATGCTTGCCTTCAAGGAATATATCCCTTCTGAAAGTGCTAAAGGTTATATATTGGCTGGAATCTCCTTTCTGTGTATCATTCTACTGATCGATAATCGAAAAGTTCCTGCTTCAATAGTTGTTATCTTTTTTGGATTTATGTATTCTTTATTCTTTCATTTTGAAACATATTCAACATTTTCAAAATTTGAAATCAATCTACCAAAAATATACGTTCCAAATCTTGAAATGATCTTAAAGGGATTTATATTATTAACACTCCCTCAAATTCCTTTATCAATAGGGAATTCAATCCTTGCCACAAAACAAATATCAGATGACCTATTCCCAAATAAAAAACCAGTCACAATTAAAAAGATTGGTTTTTCTTATTCTATCATGAATTTGATCTCACCATTTTTTAGCGGGATACCTTGTTGTCATGGTGCTGGTGGAATGGTAGGTCACTATACATTTGGAGGTAGAACAGGTGTTTCCGTTCTATTGTATGGCTTGTTTTATCTCTTATCTGGTTTATTTATGGGGAATGGGTTAGATATTTTGATAAAAGCGTTTCCTTTACCTATCTTAGGTACATTACTTTTTTTTGAATCATTATCACTTATTTTATTGATCAAAGACTCATTTCAGAATAGCAAAGAGTTTATCATCGTGATTATGACAGGTTTACTTGCCAGTGGATTACCTTATGGATTTCTGATTGCGATGATTGTTGGAACGAGTATCCACTATACATCCATTGGATTTAAAACATTTACTTCCATTGGAGATAAAAATAGGATCTAAAATCCAATCAAAAATATAAAAGGATGAATCTTCTAGGAATATGAATTGGAGACCATATTTTTAATGATCTGACTCACTTCTGGCCGGCAACTTCCGCAACCAGTCCCAGCTCCCGTTTTTTCCATCACTTCTGCTAAATTTTTAGCACCGCAAAGAATTTCATCCTCGATATTCCCTTTTCCAACGCCATTACAAGAGCAAACCAAGGCACCTTTTGGCTGTTTGGCGGTTGAAATGCTAGATAAAAGTTGGTTTCGTTTCTCTCCTAACTCTAATCCTGAAGCGATTAGAGTTTTATATTCTACAAATTCCGATTTATCTCCAACAAGAATAGCACCTACCAGTTTGTCACCTTTTACGATACATTTTTTGTATTTGCATCTTTTCCGATCGAGGAAAACGATTTCTTCATATTCATCAGTTAAATTCTCAAATTGAATGCCTGGCAAACGAAGAGAAACAAGTTCTAAACCTGGAATTTTTAAAAGATTCGAATGTAAAGACCCAGAATAAGATTGGAACTGGTAACCATAAATGTGATTTGCTGCTACTTTTGCTTGTTCTTCGGCGGCAAGTACCGTTCCATATACACCTGATGTGTGTTCAGCGACTTCTCCAATTGCATATATATCAGGATCTGATGTTTGTAAAAATTCGTTTACTTTTATGCCTTCACCAATTTCAATACCCATCTCTTTTGCCAAAGTCAAATTGGGGCTAGTTCCCATCGCATATACGATTCCATCAGGATAAAGTTTTTTTCCATCCTTTAATTCAACATAAGTGACTCGATCGTATCCATGTACTTTTTTAATTTCGGAATTGAATAAAACTTCAATTCCACGGCTTTCAATTTCCTCTTTCAAAATATCACAAGCAACAACATCCAATTGTTTGGACATCAATCGATTTGTGCGAACAAGAACTGTCACTTTGACACCAAGAGACTTAAGTGCTGAAGCAAGTTCCAATCCAAGTAGTCCACCGCCAACAATTAAGGCAAAAGAATCAGGGACAAAAAAACCTTTGATTTTATCAGCATCTGTTTTTGCTCTTAAACTAAATACACCCACCATTGATGGAGAAATTGATTTTGGAATTTGAGGACTACTCCCTGTTGCAATGATTAGTTTATTATAGGAATAAACATTACCCATCGAATCCTTAACAATTTTTGCTTCAGGTAAAATTTCTGTTACGGAGGTTGAAGTATGTAATTTAATCTCCCAATTCTCAACCTCTTCTCCACTGACACTAGCTAACTCAATGAATTCTTTTTCACCACTGATGAAATCAGGTAATAAAATCCGATTGTATAATGGATTTTCTTCCTTACATAAAACAGTGATTTCATCTTCTGGACAAAGTTCTTTGTAATGTTTGATAAATGCAGAAGTACTATTGCCACCACCGATGATGAGGATTTTATCTTTTTCTTTTTTATATGGAATGACCTTTACCGCAGATATTTTGAACCCAGGTTGTTTGGAAAAAGGATCATACTCTTTATTCGTTAAATTATTGGCTCTAAAAGCATCATTCTTATTTTTTTTTCCCCAATGCATCGGCAAAAATACAGTTCCCATTTTGATAGAATCCGTGAGTTTCGCTTTCACACGAACACTTCCTCTTTCATTCAGAACTTCAACAATACTACCATCAATAACCCCAATGACATTTGCATCTTTTGGATGGATTTCAAGGTAAGGCTCCGATTTGTGTTCCATTAGTTTTCGGACTTTCCCTGTCCTTGTCATTGTGTGCCATTGGTCTCGGATTCTACCTGTAGTGAGGATCAAAGGATATGTTTCAGAAGTTTTTTCTGAAGTATCATCTGGTGTGACATCAAAAATCTTAGCTTTGCCATTTGCACGATAAAAAATATGATCTGTAAATAATCTAGGAGTTCCATCCAAACTATTTTTAGGAAAAGGCCATTGTACTGATCTCTTCTTCTGTAATATCGAATAATCTAATCCACTAATATCAATCTTTGTCCCTTCCGTCAAAGCACAATGTTCTAAAAATACATCTTCTTCCGTTTTGTATGAGAAAAATGAACCAAACCCCATCCTGGTTGCAAATTTTTGGATGATCCAAGTATCAGCCATCGCTTCGCCAGGAGGTTCTATAATTTTGGATAAGTAAGTCACTCTACGATCTGAATTTGTCATTGTACCTTGTTTTTCTGCCCATCCTGCTGCTGGTAAAACATAGTCTGCATATGGGATGGCCGCAGAACTCATCGAGATATCCTGTACAATTACAAGTTCTGCCTCACGTAACCCTTGTTCTACCATCCTAGCATCTGGCAAACTCGTAGTTGGATTTGTGCATACGATCCAAACTGCTTTCATTTTACCTGTTTTTAGGTTTTCAAACATTTCAACTGCAGTAAAACCTGGTTTACTTTGGATTGTATCTTCAGCGATGTTCCAGAATCTTTCTACTTCCTTCCGATGAAGAGGATTACTCAGGTCACGGTGTGCAGGTAATAAATTACAAAGGCCTCCTACTTCTCTTCCACCCATTGCATTTGGTTGGCCAGTTAAAGAAAATGGACCTGATCCTGGTTTTCCGATTTTGCCTGTGATCAGAGATAAATTGAGCAAAGCTAAATTTTTATTCACACCAATCACACTTTGATTCAAACCCATTGCCCATAATGACAAAAATCCTTTTGCCTCATGGATGTACTTGGCTGCCAACTCGATCTCTAACAAAGGAATGCCACAGGTATTGGCAGCTTCTTGTAAATCAAACGTTCTTAGAAAAATACTTAACCCATCAAAACCTTCTGTGTGAGATTCGATAAATTCATGATCAATCCAATTGTTATCGATTAAAATTTTGGCAATTGCGTGGAAGAGATAAATATCAGTCCCAGGATGGATTTGTAAATGTAAATCAGCATCCTCGCAAGTATCAGTTTTTCTAGGATCTACAACTATGAGTTTTGTATTGGGAAAATTCTTTTTTTGTGCTTCTATCCTTCTAAATAAAATCGGATGGCACCAAGCTGGGTTTGCACCCGCAATGAGGAAACAATCCGCAAGTTCAATGTCTTCATAAGAAACTGGCACACTATCTTCACCTAACGCCATCTTATATCCCACAACGGCAGAACTCATACAAAGCCTAGAGTTTGTATCGATGTTATTACTTCCGATAAACCCTTTGATCAACTTATTGATAATATAATATTCTTCTGTTAATAATTGACCTGATACATAAAACCCAACTGAATCTGGACCATGTGCTCTGATGATTTGTTTGAACTTATCACTGATTGCATCCAATGCCTCATCCCAGGAAATTCTAGAGAGATCCGAAGTTCTGTTTACCCTCTGCATCGGAGTCAAAATCCGATCACTTCGATCCATCACAGTGTAATGTAGGTTTCTCCCTTTCGAACAAAGTAAACCCAAATTGGCTGGATGGTCTTTGTCCCCTTCGATTCGAATTTCATTTTTTTCTAATTTTTCGACAAGGACACCACAACCAACACCACAATAAGAACAAGTAGAAGGATAGGTTTCTGTAGTTTGCACAAAAGAAAGTCAGCAATATTTATGCCAAATGCTGAAAATTTCATAAAAATGCTTATTCAAAGAAGAATATTCTTAAAATCTCATTAAACCCCAACCAATTGGAACAGTCCTCGGCAGAATCAAACGATCATATCGTACGCATTGTACACATTTTGCTACTAGATTCATGAAACAATCTAACTCCAAATCCGAAACTCTCGAATCATTCGGCCAAAAAAGGAGATTGTTTTTCCTTCGTTTATAATGGAATTCGAATATTCTAACAAATTATGGACATTTTGTATAAATAACTTACGAATCTTCTCTCATTTAGGCTTTTTTTAAACTAGATGCCTTTCTTAGGTACACTTCGTGCATGAATGGATAGTAAGTTATCGTGATCGGTAACTTTAGTTTCGATTCTTGGATTAGGTACAGTCATGATCAAGCGGAAGTTAGTTGTTATTGGAAATGGAATGGTGGGTCACAGATTCTGTGAAAAACTCGTGGAATATGGTGGGACTGACAAATTTGAAATTACAGTGCTCGGTGAAGAACCAAGACGCGCTTATGATCGTGTACATCTTTCGGAATACTTTGCCAACCGTTCTGCCGATACATTGTATCTTTCTGCCCCTGATTGGTATAGAAGTAACGGAATCAAATTATTATTATCAGAACCTGCTGTATCATTGGATACCGTACGTAGAAAACTGGTCACAAGTTTAGGAACGGAATTAGAATTTGATGAATTGATTTTTGCTACTGGTTCGTCTCCATTTATTCCACCTCTCGAAGGTTTAGACAAAGAAGGAGTTTTTGTATACCGAACCATTGAAGACTTAGAAGAAACATTAGAATACAGTAAAAAAATAAAAAAGGCAGCAGTGCTTGGTGGAGGTTTGCTAGGTTTAGAAGCAGCGAAGGCACTTGTTGATTTAGGAAAAGAAACTCATGTCATCGAATTTGCACCAAGACTTATGCCACGCCAATTGGACGATGGTGGAGCTGCCATCTTAAAATCAAAAATTGAAGAAATTGGTGTTGAAATCCATTTAAACAAACAAACAGAAAGAGTTTTGGGAGACAAAAAAATTGAAGGTTTTGCTTTTAAAGATGGGGGAACTTTAGATTTCGATTTATTAATTGTGTCAGCGGGGATTCGTCCAAGAGATGAATTGGCAAAAGAAGCAGGTATCACAGTTGGTGAACGCGGTGGTATCATTGTTGATGATGGCATGGGAACCAATGTCTATGGAATTTATGCCATCGGTGAAGTTGCACTCCACAGAAACTTTATCTACGGTCTTGTGGCTCCTGGTTATGAGATGGCAGAAACATTGGCGTTTAATCTATGCAGTCCAGGGAATAAACCAAAGGTATATTCTGGATCCGATCTCTCCACTAAACTAAAGTTAATTGGTGTGGAAGTGGCTTCATTTGGAGATGCACTAGGACAAAATGAACATTTACCAATCGTGTTTAAAAATCCAAGGAGTGGAGTTTATAAAAAACTTGTTATATCTCCTGATGGAAAGTATTTACTCGGAGGAATCCTTGTTGGGGATGCAAAGGCGTACGGTAATTTATTATCTTTTTATCTCAACAAAATGGAATTACCGGAAGAACCAGAAACATTAATTGTTGGATCTGTCTCTTCTGAAAATCTTTTTGGAGCTGATACCCTTCCTGATGAAGCAAAAATTTGTTCCTGCAATAATGTATCCAAAGGAGATATCTTAACGGCAATCCGAGAGAAGGAATGTTTCGATATCACAAGTCTTAAAAATTGTTCCAAAGCAGGGAGTGGTTGTGGTGGCTGTTTGCCCCAAGTGAATTCTATACTCAAAGCAGAATTAAAAACACAAGGAAAAGTAGTAACAGAACACCTTTGCGAACACTTTAAATTTTCAAGAAAAGAACTTTACCAAGTCATCAAAGTAAAATCATTAAAATCGTTTCCAGATGCGATCAAAGAAATAGGGAAAGGGAATGGTTGTGAAATTTGTAAACCAGCAGTTGCTTCCATCATTGCTAGTATTTGGAATGAACCGATTTTAAAACACAGAGAAATCCAAGACACAAACGATAAGTATTTAGCCAACATCCAAAGAGGTGGTACATATTCAGTAGTACCAAGGATTCCAGGTGGAGAAATTACTCCGGATAAACTCATAGTCATTGGCGATGTTGCAAAAAAGTACAATTTGTACTGTAAAATCACTGGTGGGCAAAGAATTGATTTATTAGGTGCAAGGATTGACCAACTTCCTTCTATCTGGAAAGATTTGGTGGAACATGGATTCGAAAGTGGACATGCCTATGGAAAATCAATGCGGACAGTTAAAAGTTGCGTTGGTTCTACTTGGTGTCGATTCGGAGTTCAAGACAGTACATCGTTTGCCATAAAACTAGAGGAACGTTACAAAGGAATACGTGCACCACATAAATTAAAATGTGGGGTATCTGGTTGTATTCGTGAATGTGCAGAAGCTCGTGGAAAAGATTTTGGAATCATCGCAACCGAAAGAGGATGGAATTTATACATCGGTGGGAATGGTGGTGTCAATCCAAAACATGCAATTCTCTTTGCAGAAGATTTGGATGAAGATACATGCATCAAGTACATTGATCGTTATATGATGTTTTATATCAGAACAGCTGATAAATTAATGAGAACTTCAACATGGCTAGAACAATTAGAAGGTGGAATTGAGTATTTAAAAGACGTCGTGATCAACGATCGTCTTGGTACCAATTCACAGTTAGATGAAGAAATGAAACATCTAGTAAATACCTATCATTGCGAATGGAAAGAT
Source organism: Leptospira paudalimensis (assembly GCF_026151345.1). Lineage (NCBI taxonomy): Bacteria > Pseudomonadati > Spirochaetota > Leptospiria > Leptospirales > Leptospiraceae > Leptospira > Leptospira paudalimensis. The sequence continues at coordinate 588,614 of NZ_JAMQPR010000001.1, read as the reverse complement.
GTTGTTGAAGATCCTGAAAAACAAAAAAAATTCAAACACTTTGTCAATAGTAGCGAAACAGATCCAAACATACAATTCACAGAAGAACGTGGACAAATTAGACCAGTAGATTGGATTGAAAAAGACCTCGTAAAATCATAAAGGAGACGATATCATGTTAGCAAATCAAAGTACAAAAGAAAAAGTATTCATTGGTCCAGTTTCAGACTTTGAAAAAGAAGGTGGAGTCAGTGCAAAAATCGGGAACAAACAAATTGCCATTTTTTACTTTGAGTCAAGAAATGAATGGTATGCTTGTGATAATGCATGCCCCCACACCGGTGATATGGTTTTATCTAGAGGTTTACTTGGAGATAGCAATGGAGAAGCAAAAGTTGTTTGCCCACTTCACAAACGGAACTTTTCACTTCAATCAGGTGAGTGTTTGAATGACGAAAACTTAAAAATTAATTTATACAATGTCATTCTAGAAAATGGTTCTGTTTATTTAGAAATGGAATCAACCCTGCTTCGTGAGCTTGGTGTCTCATCATGAAAGCCACTTTTCCAAATGAAAAACGTGGTAAGGTATTCCTTGTGGGAGCTGGACCTGGAGACCCAGAGTTACTCACCATCAAAGCATTAAAAATTCTTCGAAAAGCAGATATTGTTTTTTATGATGATTTGGTTTCACCTCGGATCTTAGGAGTGTGTAGGAAAAGGATTCAGATGGTTTATGTAGGAAAACGATCGGGAATTCATAGTTGTCTACAAGATGAAATCAATCAAAAACTCATCCAAGCAACTCATGATCATAATACTATTGTTAGATTAAAAGGAGGGGATCCTTTAATTTTTGGTAGAGTTGGAGAAGAAGTTGCATCCCTTCTCCAAGAAGGAATCCAATGTGAAATAGTTGCAGGTATCACAGCAGCTTCGGGTGTTGCAGCTTCACTTGGATTTCCTTTAACACATAGAGATTATGCAAGGGAAATTTTATTTTTATCAGGCCACAAAAAAGACGGAGTCAATTCTGATTCCTTTCAGAACGTAAACTGTATCGGGAAAACCATTATCATTTATATGGGTTTAAATTCGCTTGGAACGATTGTTTCCGAACTGATCAATTCAGGGAATCCAAAAGATACAAAAATGGCTGTGATTCAAAATGCCACCTTAGAATCAGAACGAGTTTTTACAGGGAATCTGGAAACAATGGAGACCATTGTAGAAGAAAACAATGTGAAGTCACCTGCGATCATCGTCGTTGGAGAGATTGTTCGATTATATGAAGAATTAAAAACATTAAAAAATGGCTGTGCTTCAATTCTATCTCCAATATAAGGGATAGGAATGAACGATATCACGGGAAAAAGAACCACACTCCGGTATGCAGAAGCCGAAGGTTTTGTCTACTGCCAAAAAGAAACTATACAAAGGATCAAATCAAATACTTTACCTAAAGGTGATTTGTTTGGAGTGGCAAAAGCAGCGGCTCTGTTAGGCGCAAAAAAAACATCAGAACTCATTCCACATTGCCATCCTGTTCCCATTGATTCTTTTTCGATCCAATTTGAAATCATTGAAGATAAAAATGCAGTTCGTATCACAACCCAAGCGAAATCCATAGGAAAAACAGGAATCGAAATGGAAGCATTAACAGGTGTGACTGTGGCAACACTTGTAATTTATGATCTATTAAAACCGATTGATAAATCATTAGAAATTTCAAATGTTCGGCTCTTGGAGAAAAAAGGTGGGAAAACCGACAAACAAATTTCAAAGTTTGCAGATGGTTCAACTGCAAAGATATTAGTGTGTTCGGACTCATGTTTTTCTGGAAAAAAAGAAGATGGATCTGGTAAAATCATCGCCGAACTTCTAAATAACGAAGGTGTTCAAGTTTTAGAAATCAAAATTGTACCCGATGAACCAAAAGAAATTGAACAAACTATATCTACTTGGACAAAAGAAAAAATAGATCTTATCATTACCACTGGAGGAACGGGTCTTGGCCCAAGAGATAACACAACCGATACCATCCAACCAATGTTTGAAAAAGAAATTCCAGGTATTGCAGAAACCATGAGATCCTTCGGACAAGATAGAACTCCTTTTGCCATGTTATCAAGATCAGTTGCAGGTAGTATTGGAAAAACGGTTATTATCGCAGTACCTGGGAGTAGCAACGGAGCACGAGAGAGTATAACAGCAATTTTACCAGCTGTTTTCCATGCAAAAAAAATGATGAGAGGGGAAGGTCATTGATCTCCTATTCAGAAGCAATCGATTTGATACTCAATGAATCAAAATCCTTTGGTTCAGAACTTATACCACTTAACCATGCATTAGGTAGAGTTTTGTCTGAAGAAATTTTTGCAGATCGCGATTATCCACCTTTTCATCGTTCTGCGATGGATGGATTCGCAATTTCTTACAAAGAATATTCGAAAGGAAAACAATTTCAGTATAATAGAGAACTACACGCAGGTTTCACCCTTTCTAAACTTCCGAATGAGTCGGTGATCCGCATTATGACTGGTGCCCCAGTCCCGGACGGGTACGATGTTGTGATCAAAATAGAAGATGCCAACCTTTCAGAAACAAATGGGATTCGATACGTCTCCTTTCCAATGGAACAGGTATTTCAATGGCAAAATATCGCAAAACAAGGTGAAGATGCAAAAAAAGGGGATTCGCTCCTATCGATTGGAACTCAACTACGTCTTTCTGAAATTTCTTTGCTCGCGAGTGTAGGTAAAGCGAATGTTTCTGTGTTTTCGTTCCCTAAAGTACGAATCATTTCAACAGGGAATGAAGTTGTTCCTATACATGAAAATCCACTTCCCCATCAAATCCGTGATTCAAATTCAGTAACGATTTCGACCTCGTTATTAAAATTCGGAATCATCCCCGATCAAATTACTCATGTACCTGATGATCAAATCCAAATGGAAAGCACCATAAAAGATGGATTGGAATCCGATGTATTAATTTTATCTGGTGGTGTTTCGATGGGAGAAAAAGATTTAGTCCCTAATTTACTAACGAAGTTAGGAGTGAAGAATATCTTTCACAAAACTGCCATTAAACCGGGAAAACCAATTTGGTTTGGCAAAAAAGATAACACGATTGTTTTTGGGCTTCCCGGTAATCCCTTTAGTGTACAAACATGTTTTCGCATTTTTATCGATCCTTATTTGAGAGCTTCATTTTCTCAACAACGAGAATCAAGTTTGAAGTTCCCAGTCCTTGATTCAAAAAAGAAAAAACATAACCTAACAGAGTTTTTTCCCGTTCAATTGGTAACAAAAGAAAAAACATATTTGGTTTCTATTCCCTTTAATGGAAGCGGAGATATCAAAGCAGGTAGAAACTCAGATGGACTTGGCATCTTTCCAAGTGAATCAAAAGAATTGAACTCCGAACAAGTAATCGAGTTTTTGCCTTGGTAAATTAAATCTCATCAAATTGTACGTTCCGTACACATATATTTCGTATTTTATACAATTCTTATTTTCTTAAGTGATTCATCTCCTTTCTCATTCTTTATGCTTAAAAAACACTAGTTTTTAAGCTTTTTACAAGCCATACCAAAATGGACATTTGGTACACTTTTTGCAAAGTAATCTTACATAAGGAGAATCATTCCCGTGACGATTACACCTCATGCGAAAGCAACTAAGATCGATTTATTCAGTTTCAATACTCCCCAAATGAGGACATTCCACCTCACTTGGATTGCATTTTTTCTATGTTTTTTTGGATGGTTTGGAATTGCACCACTTATGGTTTATGTCAGAGAAGAACTTTCTCTCACTAAAGCACAAATAGGAAATATCATTATTGCCTCTGTTGCAATAACAATATTTATGCGACTATTAATTGGATGGTTATGTGATAAAATTGGACCAAGAATCGCATACACTTTTTTGTTAATTTTCGGATCTATTCCCGTTATGTCCATAGGACTAGCTGACAGTTATTTATCAATTCTACTTTTACGTTTGGCAATCGGTGCTATAGGAGCATCATTTGTGATCACTCAGTATCATACATCGGTTATGTTTGCACCTAACATTATTGGTACAGCTAATGCTACAACCGCTGGTTGGGGAAATTTAGGTGGTGGTGTGACACAGATGGTAATGCCAATTATATTTGGCTTTTTTGTCGCATTTGGATTTACGACTGGTGTTTCATGGAGACTTGCCATGGTAGTTCCTGGAATAGCATTATTTGTAATGGGAATTATTTATTACTTCGGTACCCAAGATACACCTGGTGGAAATTTTAAAGACATCAAAGAATCGTATCCTACATTCCAAGGTGGTAAAAAAAATACACTATCTAACTTTCTTTTGGTGATAAATGACTCTAGAGTTTGGCTATTATTTTTAGCATATGGAGCTTGTTTCGGAATTGAACTAACAATTAACAACATTGCAGCTTTGTATTACGTAGATCAGTTTAAATTAACTCCAGCTACAGCAGGACTTATCGCAGGACTTTTCGGTTTAATGAATCTCTTTGCAAGAACGTTAGGTGGAGTTTTTGGAGATAAATTTGGTATCAAATGGGGATTACGTGGGCGAGTGATCTGGTTATCTGCGGCTCTTGCTGGTGAAGGAATTTGTTTGATCTTGTTTTCTCAAATGACATCACTTATCCTTGCTATCTCTTCCATGATTGTTTTCAGTTTATTTGTGCAGATGTCAGAAGGTGCAACATTTTCTGTAGTTCCCTTTGTTAACAAAAAAGCAATCGGTGCTGTATCAGGTATTGTTGGTGCTGGTGGGAACGTGGGGGCAGTATCAGCCGGATTTTTGTTCCGAGGAGAAGTCAGTTACCAAAATGCACTCTTAATCATAGGTGTGATCGTAACTGTCTCTTCCTTTTTTGCCTTATTAGTTCGATTCACAATGGAAGAAGAGAAAGAAGTTGGCGAAGAAATGAACCAAATCATACCGCAGGGAGAGAAAAAAGCGGAATTGGCAACAGCAAACTAACTTCAAAAGCGAACCCAATTTTTGATTGAGAGACAAATTTAAACTTGTCTCTCAAAAATTTCTTTTCTAAACTTTTTGTCTTAGGAGAGAAATATGGATCAAACACATTATCGTTCCTGTAATTTATGTGAGGCCATGTGCGGGCTCCAAATCGAAATCAAAAATGGGATCATTCAAAATTTTAAAGGTGACTCTCTTGATCAGTTCAGTAGAGGGCATATTTGCCCAAAAGGTCCCGAACTAAAAAGTTTATACGAAGATCCTGATCGAATTAAATTCCCTCTCAAAAGAACTAAATCAGGTTGGGAAAAAGTTTCTTGGGTAGAGGCACTTTCCGATATCGCAAAACAAATTGTAGAACTACAATCAAGGTATGGGAATGATGTTGTTGCCATCTACAATGGAAATCCAAATGTTCATAATTATGGTTCGATGTTATATGGACAAAGATTTGTCAGTCGGATCAAAACAAAAAATAATTTCTCTGCAACTTCAGTTGACCAACTTCCCCACCAACTTCTTTCCTATTTGATGTTCGGTCATCAATTACTTGTACCAATCCCAGACATTGATCGCACTGTATACTTTCTTATTTTAGGCGGAAATCCATTTGCATCTAATGGTAGCTTGATGACAGTTCCAGATGTTAAAAAAAGATTAAAAGCAATCCAAGACAGAGGTGGAAAATATGTAGTAATAGACCCAAGAAAAACGGAAACAGCAGAACATGCAAACGAACATATTTTTATCAAACCAGGAACGGATGTTTTTTTCTTACTTTCACTATTAAACGTAATATTTGATAAAAAACGAAACAAACCAAACGCACTAATCAAAGAGAAAGATTTGAATTCTATAATAAGTTTAGCGAAAGAATTCCATCCAAGTGTTGTTTCTAAAATCACTGGGATACCGATGGATACAATCGAAAAAATTGCGTTGGAGTTTGTGAATGCCTCGTCTGCTGTTTGTTATGGGAGAGTTGGTGTTTCCACACAAGAATTTGGTGCTTTGTGCCAATGGCTGATCAATGTCATCAATATTGTCACTGGAAATTTAGACAAAGAAGGTGGTGCCATGTTTACATTGCCTGCCGTTGATTTAGTAGGAGAAGGCTCGACGATGAGATCTTCACCTGGAAGTTTTAATACTTATCAATCACGAGTGAGAAAACTTCCGGAATTCAACGATGAATTACCTGTCTCAGCTTTAGCGGAAGAAATCTTAACGGAAGGAGAAGGTCAAATTCGAGCATTAGCAACATCAGCTGGGAATCCTGTTTTATCCACTCCTAACGGATCCAAACTTGAAAAAGCATTGTCTCAACTTGATCTAATGATTAGTTTCGATTTTTATATAAACGAAACTACAAAACATGCTCATTATATTTTGCCTCCAACATCTACCCTAGAACATGATCATTACGATTTAATATTCAATGTATTTGCTGTCAGAAATACTTCGCGTTATAACCAACCTTTATTCCCTCCTGAAGAAGGAATGTTGCATGATTGGGAAATTTTCTCCGATTTGACAAAACGAATCGAACTCTTACGTACTGGGAAGGAGTTACCAACTGAGTTGATAAGGACAAAACTAACGCCTGCTAGCATCATTGACCATGCATTAAAATCAGGTCCTTACGGAAGCAAAAATAATACTGAAATTCAGATGAGTTTGGAACTGCTAAAAAATAGTCCTCATGGAATCGATTTAGGACCACTCAAAAAATCATTTCCGGATAGACTTTACACAGAAGATAAAAAAATCCAACTCTATCCTCCTTTATTACAAAATGATATTCCTAGATTAAAAACAAAATTCAATGAACACTTAAATATTGGTCATTCGAATTTTCCATTTTTATTAATTGGAAGAAGGCATTTACGAAATAATAATTCTTGGATGCATAATTTACCCAAACTGATGACAGGTAAACCAAGGTGTACGATGATGGTTCATCCAGATGATGCAAGTTTTTTGGGAATCTCAAATCATGAAGAAGTAATCGTTGAATCAAAAGTTGGAAAGTTACAAATACCAGTCGAAATTACAGATGAATTGATGAAAGGTGTCGTGAGTATTCCCCATGGATTTGGACACAATCGAAGTGGTACAAGCCAGAAGGTTGCAACTCAATTTTCTGGTGTTAGCATCAATGACTTAACAGACGATCAGTCGATTGATGAGTTTTCTGGAAATGCTGCGTTTAGTGGGATACAAGTAAAAATTTTGAAAATTTCAAGTTAGTAAGGTTTGTGATCATTCAAATATTGGGACAATACTTTGCGACCTCCGATCAAAGAATATTTACTTTTAAATTTTGAAAGATAAGAAAGAGCTTTTTTGGAACGAACTCCAGTTTCGCATAAGCAAACAATCGTTTGGTCATATTTCAAATCTGGTAACTTTCCTTTTTCTAATACAGAAAGAGGAAAACAAAATGTTTCAGGTATGGGAGATTGTATAATCTCTTCATTTTCTCTTACATCGAGCAGTGTAACAGAAGTATTTAACTTCAGCCTCAAAAAACCTTCCACATCTATCTCTTGGTTCAACCCTTTGTTTTGAATCTGTTTATGATGACTGCCACAAGCAGTACATTCAGGATTTTTTTCCACTTTTGACTGGTAAAAAGAAAGTGGATTCCATTCTAAAAAATAAACAGAATTGAAATCAATTTGATTCGGATTTAACAAATATTGCAATGCCAAAGAAGCTTGGTAAGTTCCTGCTAATGTTGCCTGAATTCCCAATACACCTCCCTCATTACAACTCAATGTATCACCTTCACTTAAATCCGGAAACAAACAACGATAACATGGTTTCCCGACTCCAGAAAAAATAGCAAATTGAGCACTTGTTTTAAAAACAGAAGCAGTTACAAGAGGAATCTTTTTTGATAAACAAATTTCATTGATTGTATACTTTGATAGGATAGTATCTGTGCAATCCAACACTATATCCCATGTATCCAAAAAATCAATGTTAGACTTCGGATTCAAAAATTCCGAATAAATTTCTATCTGTAACCATGGAACGTGATTTTTAAGTACTTCAGTGGCTACCTCTACCTTTTTTCGACCAATATCTTTCCATGTAAACAATGTTTGCCGATGCAGATTGGAAACATCAACCACATCAAAATCCATTAGACCAATTCGACCGATCCCAGACAATGCAAGTTGCAAAGCAGAAGGACATCCTAAACCACCAACTCCAATGATAAGAACTGAAGATTCGTTCCATTTTTTTTGACCCTCTTGTCCAATTTCAGGAACTAAGGTTTGGCGTTGGAAATATTTTTCTTTATCTGTATTCATAAAAATATTGAACTATAACAAGAGGATACTTAAGAAATATATTTTTATCAAAATTTGGTTTTGATCTGCGGAAAAAAATCAATTTTTCTTTCCAACTAATAATTCCTGTATAAATTCGTTTATAACGATGTCCTTGGATACTAGAAAATTTGAAGTTTTGAGAATTAGTATCTTATCCCATTGTAATTTCGCATGTGTATATTGTGCACCCAAAGAAAAAGAAAATCACAATCCAAAAAAAGCATATAACCAATACCTAAGTCCAGAACTTTTAAATACAAATCTCACACGATTACTCCCACATATCGATATAAAAGAAGTACATTTAACTGGAGGAGAGCCTACCCTCCACAAGGATCTCATCCAATTAATCAAAGTTGTAAAACAACATTCGATAAAACAGATTGCTCTCACCTCAAATGGAAATTTTGACAAAGGACTCATAGAAAAAATGAAGTCCGCTGGTCTTACGAGAATCAATTTTTCATTGGATAGCATATCCCAGAAAGGTTTTGAAACTTTAAGTGATCGGAAAAATCCAGTGTTACAAATTTTAGACCAAATTGAAATAGCCAAAAAAATTGGATTCGATATCAAGATTAATTCCACGATCTTACGTGGATTTAACGATTCCGAAATATTGGATTTATTGGAATGGGCAGGCAAACGATCGATACCCATTCGATTTTTAGAATTTATGAAAATGGGTCCCCTCCATAAAGAACACCCATTGTATTTTTATTCTGCAGAAGAAATTCGAAACCAGATTAAAACAAGATACCAAATTAGAGATTATCCAACCGCACCAGACTCTACCGCACAATATTTTAGTACTGGGGAAGGATATATTTTTGGCATGATTGCCAATCATACAGAACCTTTTTGTGAAGGTTGTAATCGATTACGAATGGACAGTCAGGGTAGAATCTATGGTTGTCTGAGTGATGAAACTTCCTTTGAAATACCAAGTTCTAAAGACGAAATTGAATCTACATTAAACCAAGCTATGTTAACAAAAAAAACTAAATTCATTGGTTCTGAATTATCAATGAAATATATTGGAGGTTAGATGAAGGCAGAAATATTATTTTTTGCAGCGTTAAAGGATTTTTTTACAGCGAAACAAATAACAGAAATTGACGATGATATTTCGGTGACTCAATTAAAAGAATTGTTATGCAAACAAAATCCAAATGCATCAAAAATTATAAATGTAAGTAGGGTTTCAATCAATCAGAAAATTGTAAATGATTTTGATATGATTCCTAAAAACTCGATCATCGCAATTTTACCTCCATCGAGTGGAGGATAATTGATTAATCGATGGAACACATAACAGACAACACAATTGAAATAACGAATATAATACCTTCACTTCCAAATATGGGTGGGTATGTACTTTTCACTGGAATCGTACGTGATATCAATGAAGGTAAAATTGTAACCCATTTAGAATATGAAGCATATTCGGAATTGGCAAATCAAATGATCAATTCCATATTGCAAGATTGTAAACAAAAATGGGTACTTCAATATGCAAATTGTATACACCGACTTGGAAAGTTGATCGTTGGTGAAATTGCAGTGATCGTTTCCACTGGTTCAGTCCATCGAGACGAAGCTTACCTAGCAAACCGATACATTATCGATCGAGTGAAACATGAAGTACCAATTTGGAAAAAAGAATACTACCAAGATGGTAGTTCCGAATGGTCAAAGGGATGTCTACATGACTCAAACCACGAGTGATGTCGTCTTTTTACTCTTGGTTGGTGGGAAAAGTTCCAGGATGGGTGAAGATAAAGCATTTTTGCCAATTGGGAAAAATTCAACCTTCATAAAAACTCTCGCAAAAAAAATTTCAATTTTTAAATTCAATCTCTTTTTATCACTTCGAAAAGAACAACTCCCTCTCTATGAATCATGGTTTCCAAATAACTCTTTTATTTTTGACCAATTTGAAAACATACAAGGACCATTGTGTGGGTTAATTTCGGCACATCATTTCCTAAAATCGAATCACATTCATTACAAAGCAATTTTCACGATTGCAGTGGATACTCCTTCCATCAAATTAAAATCAATCAAACGACTGATTGATAGATATCATGAAAATCCAAATTTATCTGGTGTTTTCTATCAGACGAAAAATGGAATCGAACCATTATGTGCAATTTATAACAAATCAACATTAGAAGAATGGATTCAAGCTTACTATCTCAATCCAAAGATTGAATTATCTTTACAAAAAAAAATAAAGGCTTTAGAAAATACTTCAATCTTTCTAAATTTACCAATGGAAGAAGAAATTTTTTTGCAAAATATTAACTCAAAATCAGACTTTGAATTGTATCATAGATGAAACTTCACCAAAGAAAACAGTTTTGGATTTTTGATATGGATGGCACGTTAACAGTTGCACAACATGATTTTTTAGCGATTAAACAAGAACTCGGTATCCCAACGGATGTTGATATATTAACTTCACTCTCATCCCTTCCACCTAACGTAAAGAAACAAAAAGATATAGAATTAGATAATATCGAATACAAAATTGCACAATTAGCAAAAGCATCACAAGGTTGTTTTGAATTTTTACAAACAATTCACTCACAAACGAAAACATTAGGGATATTAACGCGCAATAATTTTGTAAATTCATTAGAAACATTAAGTGCAGCAGGGATTTCAAGTTTTTTCAATGAACAGAATATTATCTGCCGAGATCGTGCCATTCCAAAACCAAACCCTGATGGAATTTTGTATCTGATGAAACAATGGAATGCAAAACCAGAAGAAACGATAATGATCGGAGACTATATATATGATTTAGAAGCTGGTAAAAGAGCAAATGTTGAGACAATCTACATTGATCCAACTGGATTGTTCCCTTTCCAAAAGGAAGCGAGTTACAAAGTTAGGAAATTAGATGAAATCTTGTATCTATAAGCAAAATTAAATTTTTATCGGATTCATATTTTTGATTGGAAATCTAATTTCGAATGTTAACCCTTTTTGAGTTCCAATCAAAATTGTTCCCTGTAATTGTTTTACTAAATTTCTGACTAACATCAAACCTATACCCTTTTCCTCCGATTCAACATTCATTCCTATTCCATTATCTCGAATAACCAAAACAAATTCCTCTTCCAATTTTCCTAAACTCACTTCAATTATTCCCTTATTTTCTATCGTAAAAGCATGACGAAAACAATTGGAAACCAATTCATTTAAGATCAATCCAATCGGAATAGAACGATCGAGATCCATTTCAAAACCTTCTTCCACTAACTCTCGCAATTCTATATCTACATTTTCTTTCAAATAAGTTATTTTTAAGTTACTTAAGATTAAAGAAAATATTTGATTCAAATTTACATAAAGTAAGTTTGGTGAACCATAAATAATCTTATGAACTGATGCAATAGCTTGAATTCGGTTTTGTATCAAGTTGAGTGATGATGTCAATTTTTCATCTTTTTCAGATTCAATTTGTAAGGCCATAAGCCCAGATATGATTTGTAAGTTATTATTTACTCTATGGTGTATTTCGGTTAGAAGTTTTGACTTTAATTTTAGGTCTGATTTAATTTGGTGTTCATGAGCCAGTCTCGTTTTTTGCTCTTTTTTGATAGAACTGATGTATAGAAAAATCAAAAGAATCATTGCATACAAATCTTTAAAAAAACCTTCATACTCATCAAAATAATCAATCAACAAACCATGTTCAAAAATATTGGAAATATTTACATAACAAGGAATCAAAGCAAGTAGTATCAAAAAAGTCCCTTCCCCGCGAAAAGAAGGTCTTTTCATAAAATAAACAATAATAAAGCAAAATGACACCAAACAAAAGAATAGCGATAAAACATTTAAGAGAACGATTAAATTCATATCAATGTTGGCTAACCAATATTTCTCTTTTCACGCTTACGAAAAAACAAACGGAAGAAAAAAAATAAAATGAATGTTCTAAAAAATTGAAAAAATCGTGGAAATAATATCCTTCGAGAACTGTAAAAACATTACTGAACCAAATCAAAAGAAATGCTGTGAATAAAAAATTATATTTTGGAATTAGCTGAAGGATCAATAGTCTTGAAATAATTAAGATACCAATGCTATCGAAAATCAGATTTAGTACTTCACTTAATTGATACATTGGCTTCACCCAAAGAAATTAATTTCCTTAGCTGGGTAAATTTACCAGAAAATCAAAAAAAGGTAAAGTGAATAATTACAAAATTCGGAACATAATTTTATCTAGTATATGTCCGAAGGGTTCATTTTTGCAAGCCGTATAACATCGGATAAAAATTTCCGATGGCTGATGATTGATTTTTGTTTTAATTCGCGTGTTGGATTAAAAATACCTCTTTTGCGAAATATTTTCAATGGATCTAAATTGATATCCGACCATGTACCAATTTCCAATGTTAGGGGGAGAAAATGCCTAGAAATAGGAGATTGTGTCTCTTTTATATTTGATTGGAATTTATCATACAATCGATCCCAAAGATCACCATGGCTTGTATAAGTTTCACTTTGTGGCCCAAATCGATATAAGAAATGATTTAAATGATTTGTAAAATTTGAACCAATTTTCTGAAATAAATCTTCATCAGCACATGGTTCATGTGTACTCGCATAAGGCCACCATACATGATCCACAGTACCAAAACCAGAATGAATATCTACAACTGGGATTAATTGATTTTCAGCTTTAAGAAAATATTCCTTGAAGTATCGATCTAAAACCCTTGACTCAGTTTGTAACACCTTACCACGATAATACGGAAAAAAATTTGAATACTTATGCCCCCCAAAAAAAAATGGAGCTTTAACCGCTTCTACACCTGAATTTCGCATCAAATCGACACCCTTTGGGTTCGAACGTCTTTTTAAAGCAACTCCACCTGGATTTAGTACTGGAATGCAAACAATTCCAACTTCACCATTTTTGATTTCATGATACAAAACAGAATTTTTACGTGCAAAAAGATCATCCAAAAAATCTAATAACACCCGAATGCCAATGGTCTCTAAACCATGAACGCCTGCTATAAGACCTGAAACATTACTTTTAATGGCTTTCGGTTTTCCAATTTCCAAAACATAAATTGGGAACCTAAATCCTTCCTCCGTTTTAGAAGAGAAGCCATATTGTTTTAATCTAACAAGTTTACCACCCAACTTAACAATTTTTAGGATTCTGTTTTCATAACGATTTAATCTTTTTATACCACGTAACATTAATTTTTGCCTCGAATCAAATCAAATGAATTGTAAAACCAAATCTCGTTTGTATCTATGATTCAACATTTTACAACGACTCCATTTCTAAAATTCGAATATTACGATTACTGTTACATTTTGATTACAATTTTTCCATTCTATGATTGTGTTCTCAAAATGAAGGAAATTAAAACATTGAAATGAAATTTGGTCCACCAAATTCTATCATACGGAAACAGGTTTCATTCAAATCGATTATGACAAAAAAAAATACCAACCAAAAGGTAAGTCCCAAAAAACCAAGTAGATTTCGGGAAGATAATATCCTAGTGAATCATACTTCCCTTCATGTCGGAGTTTGGCCAGGAAGAAAAAAGACTGTCATTTGTTTACATGGATTGTCTGGAAATCTACATTCGATGGAGTCATTTGCAAACTTACTTTCAAAAGCAGGTCACAAAGTTATCTCCTACGACTTAAAAGGTAGAGGTCATTCAGACAAACCAAATACTGGCTATGGTTTTATGAATCATATTGAAGACTTAAATCAATTGGTTCAACATTACAAATTAAAGGATTTTATAATTTTAGGACATTCCTTTGGATGTATGATTGCACTTCGTTATGCACTTAAATACCCTAATAAAATCAGTGGTATGATACTCATAGATGGAGGTGGTCTTTTAACAGTCAAAAAGAGAATCCAAATCCTAAAGGTGCTCAAACAGTCATTTGATCGCTTGGATGTTGTCTATAGAAGTCAAAATGATTATTTTAATTTGGTAAAAAATTCTCCTTTAGTACCAAAGTGGACAAAGAAAATCCAAGATTACTTTGGAAATGAATTACACCCAATTCAAAATGGTTATGTTTGCCATATGCCAAAATATGTTATGGAAGAAGAACTAAAAGAGATGGGTGGTGCCATTGATTTGAAAACTGTAATGTTACAATTTTTATCTCATCCAATGAAAATGGGCAAACGAATGATACTCAACAAGAGATTGAACTTCGAAACAATTCTTACTCCAACTCTCATTCTAAGAGCTACTAAAATGAATTTGTTTCCTAATGATGATTTATTACCAAAAGATTCATTTGATGAAATGTTAAAAAGAATCCCTAATTCAAAAGGAATGGAAATTGATTCCAATCATTATGGAATTCTATTTGATCAGATTAAAGAAAGAGATAATTCGATTCTCAACTTCATTCAAAAACTGAATTAACGAACCAAACCAATTAGTCATAAAGATTTGATGTTTGATTCGTTAATTTCATTTTCCAACTCTAAAGGAAAAAACAAAGTCTTATATTTTTTTAGCAGATACTAAAGCATGTATGACTTTCCAATCTCCATCGTTCCATAAAAAAGAATATTGGGTGCGAAAGTTCATCACCTTACTTTGTAAGTTTGCTTTCACAACACCAAAATTATCCACAAGATCAATCGAATTGATTTGAACCTCCCTTTCTACACCACCTAACTTTCCATCTTTTAAAGATTGCAGGTATTTCTCTTTATTAGAGACCATAATATCTTCCATCCCACTCACGCTGACATGGTCAGTAAATTGGTCATGAAATGTCTTTTCTAAGGAAAAAACATCCCTCGCATCGATATTACTGATGAAAGTTTTAAACACCTTCTCCAGACTTTCTTTTGTATTCTCATTTTGATTTGTATTCATATATCCCCCTGAACAAAAAATCCGTGTTCTGTAAATCTCACAATTGTTGCTATAGCAACATTTAGACCAAAAAAAATTTAAATCGCTGATTGGTCATAAATTTCATCAATGATCCGTTTGAAGTTATGAAAGTCTTGTTTTGTTAATTTTTTGAACATTCTACTTCTTTCCTTTTCAATTTCAGGAACCAAACGTGTATAAAGATCGATCCCTTTTTTAGTTGGAAATACTTTATGTTTCCTTCTATCATCAGGATCTGGAATGATTTTGATCCAAGCTTTTTTTTCCATATTCCGAAGTGCACGAGCCATAGATGGCCGATCATCAAAATCTCTGCCTAAATCTGATTGGCTACAACCTGGTTGTTTGATGATTTTGACTAATACAAACCACTGTTCAGGGAACAATTCAAGCTCCTGCTCCATCGCAAGCCTCATAAACTGTTTTCTTAAAGCACGAACAGTGCGATAAATTAAGTATGCATATGAGTTTTCTAATTCAAAATCATTTTCCATTTGTTGCTATAGCAACATTACAAATTTCAAAAATCATGTCTAGCAAATTTTTCATAAAAAATAATCACTTTAGACAGTATTTTTCAAAAGAAATCAATTTAAATTACAAAAGAAGATTCAATCGAATTCGAATTGTTTCGAGATTTGTTTGAATGGTTGCAACTGAATTCCGGGAACCTGTTGACAGAACAGAACTCTTATTTAAACTGAAAGTTTTTTTGCACAAAACGAGGAGAATGGTTATGAAAACCCAAAAGAAACTTTCGATTACAAATTTTGATTATATTCGGTTAAAGAATATGATTTCCGAATATTCAAAACGTAACAAAACAAATGCGAATACAGAAGATCTATTAGGGGAAATTGAAAGAGCTCAAAAAGTAGATTCGACAAAAATTCCGGCGAATGTTGTTACAATGAATTCAATTGTTGAAATCAGAAACTTAAATGAGTTAGATTTTGATGAATTCCAATTGGTATTTCCTGAAGTATCCAACACTTCTGAAAGGAAAATTTCAATTTTGGCTCCAATTGCAACTGCTTGTTTAGGATATAAAGTCGGAGATATCATCCAATGGAATGTTCCAAACGGTGTTCAACAATTCCAAATTACAGACGTTAAGTACCAACCAGAAGCAAATGGCCACTTTCATCTGTAATGAAAGGAAAAATTAGTTTGAAATAAAGATTGCGACTACTTCTGGTATATGGCAAACAATAAGGAAGAAGGTAGTCGTAATTTATATCCAATTTTCAATAGAAGATTCTTCACGATTTGAACCACAATTCCATGTTTTAAAAATCGATGGGACGAGGTTAAACTAATATAGGGAAGTAAAATTGGTTTTTGGATTTTCTTAAATTTTTTACTCAATTCTGTATCTTCGAACAAATATTGTAATCTAAGATCAGATATCCAAAGAACACGAGAGAAAAAAATACAATGGTCCAAATATACGATCCCTTCCCATGGAATCCGGACGAAATTTGAATAGCAAGAAATCCATTTTAAAAAAATATGCCGTCGATCAAATTGGTGTGTGAAACCACCCCAAACAATGGTTTTCTCTTTTTTTTTACTTTCATGAATCAAATATTCGATAGCATCACTGTTTAACAAACTTCTTGGATGATGGAATAAAATCATCTCACCTTTCGAACGATGAAAGCCAATGTTAAGTCTTTCTGCGCGAGTAAATGCCTCTTCTTGGTGAACAAGAATGATTTCGACATCCTTTCGGTTTTGAAAATTTGCCAAGGATTCTTTGTAGTAAGTATTTAAATTCACATCGACAGGCACAATGATACTTAACATAAAGAATCTCTTCTGATAAAAATCAAAACAATGGATTTTAGAATCAATTTTTTACCAAATATATGGAGATGGTAGAATGAGAATCAGCGTGTTTTTCAGGATTCGAAGTTCTAATTTTCCCATCTGCTATCAATGATTGAATTCTATTTTCATCAATTGATTCTTTTGTAAGGATTTGTTTGATTTCATCAAATCTTCGTTTTACTAACCTCGATTGATAAGCGATATCTCCTGAAGTATATGATTTTCCAACCAAAACTATTTTGAAACTGATTTCCGATTTAAGAACTTCTCTAGTGAATGAAATTAACGTTTCTTTGGATTCTTCAGTTAACGTATGGTCGTCTGGTGGGAAGTTAATTGAGTGGATAGGATTTGGATTTCCATTTGAATACCAAAATGGTAATTTGGATGGAATATTTGGATTGTTATCCTGTGATTGCAATGCCTCTAAAACTAACTTTTTCGGGCAAACCACAAGTCTATCAGTTGATGAATTGAATGAAACTAAAAACCCCAAAGTAGTAAAAATAATATCCCAAGGCTTGGCAAAAGAATTAGTTTCCACTACAAAGATGTCTGTAGGATTGGTATCTTTTTCTTTGTTTAGATTGTGTTCGAAAATAGGTAACAAAAATAACACGCGATAAGTTCTAATTTCTATATTACTATCACACCCATTTGATGGGGAAAGTGGGAGGTGTTTTCGTTTTTCGAGAGGAATTCCGTGCCAAGCACAAGACATAGAAACCAAGGATAAAATGACAGAAAAAACATGAATCTTGAAATTCGCTTTTTTGAAAAGGTTCATCATACGGAAAACTTCCCATTTCGTAAATCCATTGGAAACCATTTTAACACTAACTTGTTTGGTATATTTTAATTTTTATTCGGATACAAACAATGGAAAAATCATTTAAAATTTTGAATGTCCGTTTTAAAATTGAATGATATAGCTAAGGCTGTTGTTTCTGACGGGAGTGGAGGATTTTATCTTGCTTGCAATTTCACATATGCTCTAGGTTTTCAATTTCAGAACGTCGTACAAATAGTACCAAAGTGCAAATTGAATTCCAATTTTTGACCTAACCCAGTTTTACAACTTAACATAGATTAAATGGCTAAAGAAGTCGATATTGCTTTAGAAAAACTTTAGTGTACGATCAAAACTCTGCATTTGCATTAGATTCAAATGGAACATTGTTAGCATGGAATCCAATTTTTTCAATCAATTCGCTTATCTTTCCTATGCCACTGCCTTTTCGTTAGATGGTCTTTTTACGAATGTTGTTGGGTCATTCAATCAAAATTTAGCAAATTCCCAAAAGAAAACAGGTGTTACTTTCCATCAAAAACAATATGGAAAATATTGAATCATTGCTGGAAATATAACAGAACGTGGTTACGAACCCTTTAGTGGATACCATCGCATTGAATTACCAAAATTTTAATGAGTCTAATTATTAAATATAATTCGAAATTGATTTAAAATTAGAATTAAAACTTATATTTCTCTCGAATTTAAAGTCATATAGGATACCCTGTATTCTATATGACAAAAGGAGAGGATATGAAACGGATCGTAGTATTAGGAAGTAATTTTGCGGGTGTAACTGCAGCAATCTCAACAAAAAGAAAACTTGGTAATTCAGTCGAAGTGATTGTCATTTCACCTGCTGCCAATTTTTTATATGTTCCTTCTCTCATTTGGGTTCCCTTCGGAATCCGAAAAGTAAAAGACATTACGTTCCCCGTGGAACCGATGTTAGCAAAAAAGGGTGTGAGGTTCATTCATGATCGAGGAACAAAAGTGATCCCTGATCGAAATGTTGTACTCACTGAAAAACATGGTGAAGTCACATATGACTATTTAGTCGTAGCAACTGGTGCTTCTCTTAACTTTGATATTTTGCCAAATCTAAATCCAAAAGAAAATTTGATTCAATGTATCGTCACACCTGAACTTGCAGAAAAATCAGCACAAGCATTCGAAGAGATTGTAAAAAATCCAGGTCCAGTGGTTGTCGCAGCCACCCAAGGGGCAAGTTGTATGGGAGCGGCATATGAATATTTATTCAATTTAGACAAATACCTCAGGAAAAGAGGAGTTCGTAATCAAGTTGATATCACTTGGGTAACACCTGAACCATTTTTAGGCCATTTTGGAATTGGTGGAATTGTTGGTGGTCAAAAAATGTTAGAAATTTTTATGAAATTATATGGGATCAAATGGTTTACCAATGCAACGATTCAAAAAATTGAAAAGGAAAAAATTACGTTAGGTGATTCAACGGAGATTCCATACAAAATGTCGATGATGATACCTCCATTTTTAGGAGCAGATGTCATGAAAAACTCTCCTGAACTTGTAGATGAAAAAGGCTTTGTTGTTACGAATGAAGGTTACCAACACATCAAGTATAAAAATGTTTATGCAGCTGGTCTTGCTGTTGAAGTCATTGCACCATTTAAAAAATGTGCTGCACCTTTTGGAGTACCAAAAACGGGTTTCCCTTCAGATGTTATGGGGAAAATTGTCGCAGAAAATATTAAGAATGATATCCTCGGAAATGGAAAATTTAAAACCATGCCTTTTGGTAAAATCCCAGGTATCTGTATCATGGATGCTGGGAAAAAAGAAGTTTGGATTCTCACCAATCACTTGTTTAAACCCAGACAATTTGAATTGATGATACCCAATATGTTTTATAATATCGGAAAAATTATCTTAGAAAAGTATATGTTATGGAAAAACAAAAAAGGATACGTCCAACTTCCATAAGTTTGAACATAAATATTCCTTTGAAAGGAAAGAACAAAAGCAAAAATGGTCTAGAGAAATCTTTTCTAGACCAAAATGCATTTGAAAATTGGAATTATACTTTTATGTTTTTCTTTTTTGATTACTTGTCATAATAGTGAAGGACAAAGAGAGATTCCTCAAGTTCAAAAAGGTGTCCTAGATCTAACTAACGTTACGTTCAATAACCACTCAATCCTGCCGTTATCTGGGGAATGGGATTTTTATTGGCAAAAATTGATCATAAGCCCGACATCCACTCACTTAGTATCTTCGGTTCAACCGATTCAAAAAAACAATTCCGAAAGTAAACCTGTATTTTTGAAAATTGGGAAACGGTGGAAAGAAATCCATTCGGGTACAGGATTTGCCACCTACCAAGTCAAAATTTTATTCCCCGATACTCCAACTGAAGAGCCATTTGCTGTTCGTTTTTTGCAAACAGGTGGAGCTGCCATGGAAGTATTCATGGATGGGAATCCATCTCTTTCCTTAGGAAAAGTGGGGAAAACGAAAGAGGAAATGATTCCAACTAGAAGTTCTGGTATCATCGTACTTCCTATTGGACAAAAAAAAATCAATTTAACTGTTCATATTTCCAATTATTATCATGACGATGGATCTTTTTGGTATCCTCCAAAAATAGGAAAATATCGAGACATTCAAAATGAATACATCAAAGAGATCACATTAGATTCCCTATTAACAGGTGCCTTGTTTTTTATGGCATTTTATCATTTTTTATTATTCTTTTTCAGAAGAAATCGGTCTCTGATTTTGTTTTTTGGATTGTTCAGTCTCACCACTGCCCTTCATTCCATTTCATTAAATGGAGACATCCTATACCATTTGATTCCCAATGTTCCTTATCGAATTGCTTTTTCTTTATCACTTATCTTTTATTTGGCGATGCCATTTTATCTTTCATTTTTAGCACAATTATACCCAAATCAATTTTCCAAAAAATTCATTCAGATTTTTTCTATTGTTAGTTTCCTATTGTATTTAGCTGTGGTTTTGTTACCAACAGAACTCGGCTCTCAAACAACACTTTTTGGAATCTTTATTACAATCTTAGGATTACTTTATTCTGTTGTTTCTTTAACTATATCTGCTTTCAAAAAACAAGAATTAGCACTTAGTTTATTGATCATCCAAGTATTTTTATTGTTTAGTGCGTTTAACGATACTTTGAATTTATATGGAATATTCCAACATACACTCATTTTGAAATATTCTTATTTATCAACAGTCTTATTCCAATCACTCATACTTGCTTCTTTTTTCACAAAAACATTTATCAAAAATGAGACTTTAAAAAACGAACTCACAAAATTAAATGAATCCCTGGAACAAGCAGTTGTGGCTCGCACTGAAGAATATCGAGAAGCAAAACATATTGCAGAAGAAGCAAATCAATGGAAAGATAAATTTATATCACTTGTAGCACATGACTTACGTTCACCATTGAGCACAGTATACTCTGCACTTACATTAACTTACGACGAAGACACTCCAAAAGAAGAAAAGGATCATATTTCAAAACAAATATTTGTCATTTTGGAAAATGCGATGTCTACCGTTGAACATTTATTAAATCTAAATAGGTTTCAATTGGATAAAGGACAAATCCATTTGGATCTAACTGAAAATAATGTACTCGAATCTGTACACCAAGTCGTTGAATCATTTGCATTGGAACTTCAGAAAAAATCTATTCAAATCGAAATTACAGTTTCCGATTCTGCACAAGTATATGCTGACAAAACGATTCTAAACGAAATCATAAGGAATCTGATTGCGAACGCGATCAAATTCAGTCATCCAAATGGGAAAATCGATGTTAGATTTTCCGAAACTGTTAGTATATCTACTATATTCATACAAGACTACGGAACTGGAATTTCTACTGAACAAAAATCTCGAATATTCACCGATCCCATGTCCTCTCCTGGGACTTTAGGAGAAAAGGGATTTGGCATTGGTTTAAAACTTTGTTTCGAATTAATGAGACTACAAAATGGAAATATAAAAGTAGAATCGGAATTAACACAAGGGAGTCTCTTTTTACTAGAGTTTCCAAAAAGAAATCGAACTTGATAAATTCTTGATTATTTCTCGAGGCATCGGATACTTTTGTAGAACAGGAGAAATCTAATGAGACGTATTATTTTATTACCGTTTCTTTTTTCTCTTGTTACTTGTTCGTTTCCACAATTGTCAAGAAGTCCCTTAGACTATTTGGCTTTCCTTCGTGTTTTCACTGGTTTAGGTCAAACTTTAGGGGGAGCTGTTTCAGGACTAAGATCTGGAACTTCAGTAACACTCACCAATGGAAACGATTCAATCACCATTACAGCTGATGGAAATTTTACTTTCCCCACACGTTTAACCTCTGGCCAAAGTTATGATGTTGGTTTAACGACAAATGGAGTTGGGATCACTTGTTCCTTAACCAACGGTAAGGGGGTTGCCCAAAATTCCCAAATAACAAACGTTAGTGTAACTTGTGGGATAGGTGCCGGCTTTTATGAAGTTGGAGTCAACGTTTCAGGGATCAGTGGATCGATTTCTGTTCAAAATAATGCAGCGGAAACTCTCACTATATCATCAAATGGACTTACTAAATTTTCTACTTTGCAACTAACTGGATCCAATTATGCGGTCACAATCACTTCACAACCTGCAGGAACCGTTTGTACTTTTGATAACCCATTATTAGCTTTTGGTACGATTGCAGCTACGAACGTAACAATCTTCATCACGTGTATCAATGGTTACATTGTTGGTGGAAATTTGTTTTCTTCTACTAGCAGTGATTTAGGAACAAATTTAATCAATCGAAAGACATATATCAGGACATTTGTTGGTTCCTTCCCCACTAACAATGGTGGCACAGGTCCCGCTTCTGGTGTAGCGGTTGCTACAGCTTTGCCAACGGTTGCTAGGTTCACCAATCCAAGTATGTTAACAAGTGATGCTAGTTTTCTTTATGTTGCTGATACTGGCAATGGTGTGATCCGTAAAATTGATAAATCCACAGGTGTAACTACCATTCTTGCAGGAGGAAACACAGGCGGAGGAATCACTTGTCCGGGAACTGTCACAACAAATTGTTTGGACGGAGTCGGAACTGCCGCCCAGTTTAATGGAATTGTTGGGATCACGACAAATGGAAATAATCTATTCGTATTAGAATTAAATGGAAATCGGATTCGCATTGTTAACTTAGCAACTTCTGCTGTTTCCACGTTTGTTGGATCCGGATCAACCGGCGCAGCAGATAATACATCCGGAATCTTAGCATCTTTTTCCAATCCTACTTGGCTCACCTTACATAATGGAATATTTTATATTGTTGACCGAGGAAATTGTACAATTCGTACGGTAGACCCCATCACTTCTGCTGTGGGGACAATTGCTGGAGCTGCCGGTTCTTGCAATTTTGCGAACAATCCAGTTGGTACGAGCGCAAGGTTTGTATCTCCGATTGCCATTGTCGGTTTAGGGAGTTACCTCTATGTAACTGATGTAGGAGTTGGTGGAGGTTATAAAATTAGAAGGATTGCACTCACTGGTACAAATGCTGTTGATACATTGGCGGGAGATGGTGTGCAAGCATCCACTGATGGTTTTGGGACTTCTGCCCAATTTAACGATCCACATGGAATCACAACAGACGGAACGAATTTATTTATATCAGAATGGCTCGGACATAGAATTCGCCATTTAAACTTAAGTAATAATAAAGTCACAACACTTGTAGGAAGTACATCAGGGTATTCCGATAATGCGACTGGGAATGGCTTACTCAATTTCCCAGGGTACATTACAACGGATGGACAAAAAGTTTACATTGCAGACCAAGGGAACCACTCCATTCGATTTTTAGAACCTTCCGAATTAATCCAATATTCATTCGATGGAAATGCTAACGATTCGATCGGAACCAATCACGGTTCACTGATTGGTTCTCCGACACTTACTTCAGATGAAAATGGTCTTTCAAACGGTGCTTATGAATTGAATGGAACATCGGATTACATTGTATCATCAGGACCATTAACGCAAAACACAGATAATATCACTTTCTCCGCTTGGGTACATGCTTCTGCGAATGATGTTAACCAATTCATTCTGTACAATGGACTCGGTCTCAGCAATGGATACGGTCTCAAGTTGGATAATACTGGAAGTTTGAGAATCGACTTAACAGGAACCCTGAGTCCTCCTATTGCAATGAAAGTACCACTCAACCGTTGGGTACATGTTGCAGTACGTAGGTTATCTAACAATTGGCAGATTTTCATCAATGGAAGTTCGACAGGAATTGTATTTTCAACAAGCCCTATCCAACCAAATGCAACAACTACGTTTAAAATTGGAGATGCTGGGACTGGTAATTTCTTTAGAGGAAAAATTTCCAATGTCCATTTTTTCAATGGCGCGTTAGACGATGATTCGATACAATCATTAGCAGTACAAGTTCCAACAGGTTTGATTTCTTATTTCCCTTTGAATGGAAATGGAAAAGATTACGGAAACTTCAAAAATGATCTTACCAATTATGGAGCCGCCAGTACAACAGATCGTTTTGGCATACCCAATTCAGCGTATTATTTTAATGGAGCCTCCTACTTCCAAAAACCAAATCCAAATGGATTACCCACAGGTTTTGTAAGTCGTACCATCTGCGCTTGGTTTAATACTTCTTCTGGTATTGGACAATATATCATCAGTTATGGAACACCAGTTCCAAATACAGGAAATGGTCTTGTCATTGATCCTCCTGAAGTGGGAATGTTTGGATGGTCTGCGGATGCAAAAATATTACACGAAGATTTTGTTAACCAATGGATCCATCTTTGTGGCGTTTTTGATGGTGGAACAAAAAACGTTTCTCTATATGAAAACGGTACCTTAAGACATTCTGAAACACAAAGTGGTTGGTCTACAGGTACGAGCGCAAATTTAGAAATAGGAAAATTAATCACTGCAACTGGGTATTTTTCAGGGGATCTTGATGATATTCGAATTTATGATAGGACCTTATCTGTTGCAGAAATTCGAGCAATTTCAGGACCTTATCCAACACAAGTTAGTTCCTGGAACCAAACGGTTGCTAGTAGTAGTTTAAAATTTTTCTTATTACCAGAAAGTGCAAATATTGGTCCAGGAGGTTGCCTTGGCAGTGTCAATTGTGTCTCCGCTTGGAATGATCGCAGTGGTAACAATTTCCACGTCTACCAAGGCTCAGCCCCTGCACAGCCAGTGTACAATGCGACAGGTATGAATGGAGTACCTGTCATTCGTTTTAATGATGCTTCTGCCAATTATTTGTCCACTTCCTGTTCTACTGAACTCTTATCCACTTCCAATACGATCTTTGCTACTTACAACGACATCGGAATGACTGGCAGTGACGGAATTTTCCACAATGGTGAAAAACTGCTCTATTTACCGGATATTACAACTAACAATCTCTTAAGTTTTTTTGATCTCCAGCTCAATAATCCAAAATTAATTTCAACGGGTGCATTTAACATTCCTTCAGAAAATATCCTTATGTCCTTAGATTTTAATGGAACTACGGGTAGTATTTATAAATTTGGGAACCAAATTGCTTCCTCATCCATACCGAGTGCGGGATATACATGTGGAGTTTATGACTTAAGTATCGGTAGGTTCTTATGGAATTCGGGAATTTATCCGTTCAATGGGGATTATCTTAATGGTCATATAGGAGATATTATCTATTTCAATCAGGTTCTTTCCACAAGTGACAGAGAACTCGTTGAGTGTTATTTATCAGGGAAATACAGAATGAAGGTAGGACATAGATGTCCTTGATGCACCAAATCGGTTAACTCTCTTTAGGTGCAACGAACAATTAAGTGATTTTAAATTACGGCGTTGGATTTCCGTTTTAACATTTGTATTCCTAGTGCAATCATCCAAACCAACCAACACAAACTTCCGACTAACCCTGCAAAGGGGATCTCCTTCACACCAGGGATAACAAGCGAAAATAATTCAAATTGAGCTAGTAAATATAAAAAGGCAGATACCAATCCAAAATGCGAGATCCACTTGGGAAATATTTGGCTTGTACGAAAAACAATTGATACAAGAAACATCCATAAAATTGTAAAAAGTTGGCCTAAGTGTTCACCTATCAAAACACCAAATAGATGGTGAATTGTTTGGAAATTGATGAGAACTGCTTGTCTTAAAACTTCTGAAGAATTAGGGTCAAAGTATATATTTGATAGAATTGGTACAACAAATACCCAACGTAAGAGTCCAATCAATTGGAAAAACAAAGATGTAACACCAAAAATAACGGCGGTTAAAGACAACAATGGATTATATACTTTTGTATTCTGATACAAATGTATATACGCGAAAAAAAGTGGGAGCCCTGAAATTCCAAAGAACCACCATGTCCAAACTATGGAAGAACCACCTTTATGGAATTCTGCCAAAATCAAGTCAGTTGGTTGTCTCAATATATCTGGATATTGAAAATTCATAATTAAAAGTGAATAAGGAATTTGTATAAGAATGGGTATTATGATTAATACCAGTCCAATATAAGGATTCCATTTCATTGTTTCATTTTTCATATTTTACCTCTAAAAAAATTCTGAATAACTAATGCCTGGTGTTGGGTTGAGTTCTGTTGCAGAACCTTCTGCGGAAAGAACAATCAATCCAAATCGAAAACTAAATCCTCTCCATATCATAAAACGGTACCCAAGTTCAACCATAATTGTATCTTTCCTTTGGTATTCCAAATTCACACCTTTCCCATATGATAAATACGTATAAAACGAGGAAGGCTGATTTGAATCCAATCCAAGATCCTTTGGTAAAAACCAATAACCAATCCCTATTTTATAAAACTCAGTTGTGATCCCTGGATCAAAATTGGTTACATAATATCCAGCATGAACAGAGTATTGGCCCTTTCTATATTCTCCACCGATGGAAGGAGCGCGAAATAAATTAACTGAAAATTCCTCATTGGAGAATTTTGAATTCCCTAAGATAGCATCTGCGAAAAGAAAAAACAAACATAGGTAGTTCAAAATTTTTATTTTGAAGCTTCGAATCATTTCTCTTTTATTGTAAACAAATTCGGTAACTTTGTCGTCTCACCCCATTGGATGGAACTTCTCTTTTTTAAAAAAAATCTGTATATCCAAATGCAAAGTCTTATGATAGAATCAAACAAACAATGATAGGATCTATTTTATTAAGTGCAGGCTTCATCCAGTCATTGTTATTGGGATTGTATTTTTTTTTCCAAGGGAAGGATAAAAGACAATACAGTATGCATTTATCTTTTTTCTTTTTTTTTCTTTCTCTCTCCATGGCCTGCAACCTAATTTATTTTTCAGGAAATTTAAATGAATTCCCACATTTAATCAAATTGGGATATTTTTTCGGATTTTGTATCGCTCCTATTTTTTCATTTGTCGTAACTCGGTATTTTCTGATTCCAAAGGAACGTATTGATTGGGAAGGATTCACGTTATTGGTTCCTATTCTGTTTTTGCTTTACGAAGCTCCTTTTTTCTTAATGAGTGGAGGAGACAAAATTGTATCTCTTACAAAGATTCAATCGAATGAAATATTTAGTGAAACTAATTTATTTCAATTATTAATCTTATTATTTTCATTCTTCGTTTTCTTAAGAACATACTTTCGGTTTAAAATGGAAATGGGCCAATTTTCAAAAGATCTGTATTGGGAAGGTCGGATATTTGCAAATTATCTTTTACTATTACTCATTTGGCTTTGTTTTTGTATTTTGATTTGTATCATTTTACCAGGCAAAACCTCTGAATCGATTTCGAATCTAGGGTTTTCCATTTGGATCCTTGGGTTTGCATGGCATAGGGTTTATATGGATAAAAAAGAATCCCATGATTTTCCAAATCAACAATTTGAAACAGTAAAATACCAAAAGTCGTATCTACCTGAAATACAAATGATGGAATATGGGAAACAATTGGAGAGTTTACTCGAAGACAAAGAATTATTATTCGATGGTGATTTAAATCTTTCCTTCCTTGCCAATAAACTTGGAATTTCTTCTCATTCGACATCTCAAGTATGTAACAGATATTTTGGCAAAAGTTTGATCGAAATCATCCAAGAAAAAAGAATTGAACATGCAAAAAATGCATTAAAACATTCAGATGAAACAATTTTAAGAATTGGATTTGATGTTGGTTTTAATTCTAAAAATTCATTTATAAGAGTGTTTAAAGAATTAACTCACCTTACTCCATCTGAGTATCGTAAAAAACATAAATCTTAGTCGAAACAATTTTGAAATTGATACTATCATTTCGACTAAGAAATAAAATTGTGAAAGTTTAAATCCTCGATTCCTTCAAACTTAATGCAATGGAAAAAGAGAAAATACAAGCAATCATACCAAATGCAAACACTGCAGCATAACCAAAATGATCCGCAACAAATCCTGCAAGTGGCCCAGTCACTCCCAATGCAAGATCAAAGAAAGCAACATAAGCACCTAATGCAACTCCGCGAAATTGTGGTTCCATGTTTTTAACTGCTTCTACACCGAATGCAGGGAAAACAAGTGAGTATCCAAATCCTGTCAATGCTGCACCTATAAACGCTATATAAGCTTGATTTGCCTGCCATAATAAGATCTGTCCAATAATTGCGACAAATGAAAAGATGAGAGCGATTTTTTTCCCTCCATATACATCAACTGTTCCAGCAAAAAAGATCCGAGATAGAACATAGGCTGTTCCAAATATCGCCATCACCCATTGTGCATTTTCCCATCCTCTTTCTTTGAAGAGTAAGGTACTAAATCCAGCAATCCCAGCGAAAGATACGGCTGCAAAAAGTAATCCAAAACCATGTTTCCATACTTTAGGAATCACTTGGTAAAATGGAATTCGTACTTTACTAGCGGGAGGGATAGCAGGTACAGAAATAGAAATGAGTCCAGCAATTACAGGAAAAAGAATCGCTAACATAATTCCACCCTGGAATCCTAATTGTTGTACCATAAAATATCCCAAAGGGGCAGAAATGGCAATTGCTCCATACATTGCCATTCCACTCCAAGCCATCACACGGCCTGCGTTAGCTGGTCCAGCCAAACCAACTCCCCAAGAAAGAGCACCAGTGATTAGTAAACTTTCTGAGTAACCTAAGATGATTCTACCAATAAAAAGTGTGATAAGCCCCGTAATTCCAGGTATCAATAGAGGACCTAAACTTACAATACCTGAGAATACTGCAAAGAATAATCCCCTCGTGACTGCTACTTTTGGCCCTTTTAGATCCGAGATGGATCCTGAGTGGTGACGAAACAGTAATGTCACTATTGATTGAGTTCCAAGTAGAATTCCAAGCCAAACATCACTATACCCTAAAGTATTTCTGATAAAACCTGGAAGTGTTGCAATAGGAATTCCAACAGAGAAAAATCCAAAGAGAACAATTGACGCGATGATGATTATATATTTCATATACATTCCTTAATTTTTTAACGAAAATAAACATGTGTTAGAAGTGCACTTCCGTATAAACCAAGTCCATAAACAGTATGGATTGCAATATTTCGAAGTCTAACTTGAAACGGTTTTGGAGTTTTTGAAGCTGCTATCCCAATACCCATAGCAGGTTGCATCAAAAACCATGGTGCAAGTATGGTCAGTACTCCCAAAAGAACAGGTTCCTTGATGGAAGGATTTTCTAACCAATTTACTCCCCAAATGATGGGTAACCAACTAGCAAAAAAAATTCCGATCGCATAATGTGAGATCCATCCAATTTTTATTTCTCCCGGTATCACCTGAGAATTCCCAATTGGTGTATGGAAAAATTTACCTTTTGCACAATGTCCAACCCATCTACCCAAAAGGCCGAGGTCTAAGGAGTTCACTTTCAATGTCTTTTGTAAAAAAAACCTCCATAGATCCATAGCCATCGTAGCGCCAACTCCAATCAAAATTGTCTGAATTGTGATACCTATCAGGTGATCCATGACAACCTCCTTATCAATAAATGATTCTATCATTCAATTATTTTATTGAATGATAGAATGTCTATAGTTTTTTACAAAAATCTAAAAACTCTTGCCAGAAAGGGAAAGATTGATTTTTTAAGATTGGTATGAGAAGTTTGGAAACAATTCCCCGTATGAGCGAAATCGCGAATATGCTTGGTAATGAATCACGTTTAATTTTGCTTCAGCTCCTTGCAGAAGGGGAAAAATCTGTAGAAATTCTTTCTGAAGAATCGGGAATTCCAGTTGCTAACACTTCACAACACCTCCAAGCTCTAAAAAAAGCAAATCTTGTCATTACAAGGCGAGATGGAAAAAGAATACTGTATCGTTGGGAATCTGGTCCGATGAAGGAACTATTTCTAGCATTAGAAAAATTTGCAATCTATAGCACTGCCCAAGATGACCATTCAAACTTAAAATTTAAAGGCAGAAACTCCGAGTTATCAACCTCTGAATTACAAAAAAAAATGAAAAAGGGAGGAATCCTTCTCATTGATGTCCGCTCAAAAGAAGAGTACAAAAAAGGACATATACCAGAAGCAATAAACATTCCTTACAATGAATTGGAAACGTATAAATTCCCCAAAAACAAAGAGCTGATTGTTTACTGCCGAGGACCTTTGTGTTTATTGTCTGTGAATGCGCTGAATTTTTTGCAATCTCGTGAACTGAGTGTTACACGGTATGGTGGAGGGTATCGGAATTGGGAATCAGGAGAAAATTAAGAGGAACAAATCTATAAACAATTTTCTAATTAATAGAATTTTGGTGATAAACTTGTTCCGCTTCGTTATACTAGAATTAGTTCCAGTTGTTTGTTTTCGGTTTTGCAATATTCACTTTCATTTCGCGATTGAGAATATTTTTTCCGTTTAAATCGCTGATAGCTTTGTCAGCTTCATTACGATCTTTCATTTCGATAAAACCAAAACCTTTTGATCCGCCAGTGTACTGGTCAGTGATGATTTTAGCAGAAGAAACAGAACCGTGAACTGAAAAAAGTTCGTTTAGCTTTGATTCCGTCATTTCGTAAGAGAGGTTACCTACATAGATATTTGTTGACATGTGATGTCCTTATTAAGTTTTATTTGACTCTGAAATTTTAATGGATTAGAAACAACTTTCCTTTACGGAAATTAGGTAAAAACACAACGAAAATGCAGGGGAAAACTAATAAAAGAGATCAGAATGCAAAAAAGTGAGGACTACTTAGTGGTTAAAAAAACGATAATATTTTGAATCTGTTACCAAGTTAATTCTAGTCCTAATTAATAGCAACCTTATTTAGCTTTTTTTCATTTAACAAAAGTTTTTTGACTCTTATTCTACTGGATTGAACGATTTTGAAGGCTTTCTGAAGGAAAATGAATTTTAAGATGATAAAATTCATCCAAAATTTCAACTGTAAGCTTACCTTTTAACTGATTTAATCTTTGATTGATACTTTTTAACTCTAAATTCTGATTGGGAGGTTCGATCGATTGATTTAGAACATTTCGTTGGTAAACATGGAATTCACCTCCAATCAAATCCAAATTCCAAATCGAATCTCCCATTCCATATTTAATGTCATTTGTACAGACTTCATATAATAAATAAAAAAGATTCAGAAAAGAATTTTGATTATTCCCTATAATCTTAACCTGATTAAAATATTTAATAAATTCATCGGAAGTCGAAAATTCAAATTCTCTTCCTACATCTGAATACCTTCGTAACAAAGTTAAGTGTAAACCTGTTACAAAATTTTCAAATATTAGACTAAGATCTTCTATATAAAGAAGTTGATTTCGCAATGAATGAATTGTAGAGACCACCCGATTGTATACAATATCTAATTCGGAATTGATTTCTGTTTGTGTCTGAGTTGAATTCTTTTTTTTCTCCAAATATACTTTTAAATCAGTTAGATTAGCTCCCAATTGATCGTGAACCATTAATTGTAACTCGGCTCGTTGTTTAGACAATGCATTAATTGACTCTTCATACAAATGCCTTTCAATATTTGCTCTTGATTCAATTGCATAAGCAAAATATTTACTTAAAGAAGCAGATTGAAATCCAACATAGAACAAGTAACCACTAATTAAATATAATCCACCTTGCACACCATAGTAATTCATAGATATGGCCATAAAACAAAATATGCCAAGAGTAAATAACGCAAGTGCCATAAAATAAAGACCATGTGCCTCTTTTCTAAATCGATACAATAAATAAATCGAGTACCCCATAAACAAGGAAAGGTACACAAGAATATAAACAAAATTTAAATATGTTTGAATCGTTCGCGGTGCCAAAGGCGTAAATAAGGCAATAAAAGCGCCAAAATAAAAAGTATAATTGATGATCAAATTTCGATTTGATTTGAAGAGTTCGTTTAAAAACATCATTGAAAACAAAAAAGTGATAATGTTTAAATAGTGTAACAAAATCGATTGGAATAAAAAACTTTGAACAGGGAAAAAATATTCATATAACTTTGAATTTAAAAACGGAATTCTTACTAAAAAAGTAATACATACAATCGCAAAATATAGGAATGCAAATTGTTTGGTATTCTGAAAATAAAAAAACAAATGGTATAAGGCCGATGCAAATATCAAACCAAACACAAATATTTCCACCATCAAATTCTTATTTTTAAAGAATTGAATTTGTTTGGGAGATGCGATTAAAAATCCACTCCTTGGCCCTCCATGGTAAAAATCTTGGTTTGCAATTTGTAATACAACATCCAATTCGATATTGTCAGTTATAATATCAATCGTTGAGTTTGTTCGATCTGGAATCACTTCCTTTGGATTTGTGGAAACCTTTCCTTTTTCTTGTACCAATCTTCCATTGATAAAAACTTTAGAAGAAGTATGCAAATGTGAAAAATAAATAACTAAATGTTTTGAAGATTTTTCTTTCTGAATTTTAATTCGTTTTCGATAGGTAGCGTAACCCTTTTCAGAGTATGTTTGATTACCAAAACGTAAAAGTGTCCATGGCCGAAACTCAACAATGTGAGGTTTCAACGAGGATTGGTTTGAATCGAAATCATTCGGGTTAAGTAATTGATTCCAATAAAACTCCCAATGGGACGACAAATTGATTGGGATTGAATTTTCCCAATCGGTTCCTGACAAATCAATATAGGAATCGATCTGATTATTATTTGGCAATTTTTGATAACAGTTCAATTGAAATGATATTGCCAAAATTACAAAAATCCATCTTACAATCTTTACCATTACAAAATTGAATATTCCTGCACCTTCATGGCCAACTCAGATCGATTATGAACTTGTAATTTTCGATAAATTGATTTTACATAACCTTGAACTGTGTGTTCGCTTAAGCTTAAAAATTTTGAAACAAGAGGTATTGTTTTTCCTTTTACTAATAATTCTAATATTTGTTTTTCACGGTCAGTTAAATAAACTTTCGGTTTATCGATTGGTTTTCTAAAACTAGAAAAAACTCTTAAGGCAATAGTGGGAGTGATATAAGCACCACCCTCTAACAATACATCGATGATACTTTGAATTTGCCCAAGTTCGGATTTTAAAAGATAACCCAATGCTCCATTTTTAATCGAATTAAATATCATTTCATCTGAATTCATATTCGTTAGCATAATCACTTTAATGTTTTCGTTTTTTTCCGATAGAATCTTTACAACTTCGATCCCATTGATCCCCGGCAACATGATATCTAAAAACAAAATATCAATACTTTTGTGTCGTGGATCTCGGAGTAACATCTCCCCTGTTTGCCAAGTAAGAATCTCAGAAACATTATTTATTACGGAAATACGTTCTTTTAATTCACCCAAAAAGTATTCGTCATTTTCTAAGATTCCAATTTTGATTTTGTCTTTCTCTTCAGGTAAATCCGATTTAAGCGACATTTTCTGTTGTACCTGCTAATGTTTCGTAATACTTCCAAAAATGTTCATTGGGAGTTCTTTGGTCTTCCGAGAGGGAAAATTCTTTTTTTAACCCAATGACATAAAACATCTCCACCTCCCCTTTATTTTTGGCATTGACCTTTCCTCTGAATTCGCAATCAAATACATACTTTATCATATCATAAGTTGTTCCACTGACATTAATTTTTCCTGGTGTCCCTGAAGATTCCATACGAGAGGCGGTGTTGACAGTATCACCCCAAACATCATATGCAAATTTCTTTTCGCCAATTACTCCAGCAACAAGTGGACCAGAATGGATACCCAAACGTAATTCCCAAAATGGAAGCCCTTGGTCTGCCTTGATTTGTTTCATCAAATTCATAAATGCCTGGATTTCCAAGGCAGCTAATACTGAATCAATTGCATGTGTCTGATTTAGTTTTGGAATTCCACCAGCGCACATATAACTATCTCCAATTGTTTTTAATTTTTCAAGTTTGTATCGTTCTGTGATTTTATCAAACTGGACAAAACAAGCATCTAGTTCTCGGATTAGTTCCTGTGGAGACAATACTTCGGCAATTTGAGTAAATCCTTTAAAATCAGTAAACATTACACTTACATTTTCATATAAGATTGGTTCGGTGGCACCTTTTTCTTTAAGCTCTTGTGCAATATCATTTGGTAAGATATTGAGGAGCAATTTTTCGTTTTTCCTTCGCTCTTCCTCGGCGATATTTCTGGAAACTTCCAGTTCTTTAAATAATGTCGAACCGTAGATAATCCCTGCTAATTGTTCAGCAAGAATTGACAACTTCGATAAATCTTCTACAGATAAATCTAAGGTTCTATCAGAATTTGATAAATCGAGTATACCTACCACTTCACCATTTAAAATCATGGGTATAAAAATAAAAGCTTGGATGTTACAAATTTCTTGAACCCACTTGTCATCTTCAGAGAGCCAACGTTCAAAATTCCCAATTCGATCAGGTATATAAATTGGTTTTTTTCTTCTAAGAGATAATTCATGAGCTCCTTGTCCTCCTTTAACAGGAATCCTCATCTCATATATTCTTTTTTTTTGAAATTCGGTGACATTATCTGGTACTTCCATGTCAACGAATCGCAAATATTTTTTTTCTCCATCCGCAACCAATAATGAATAATACATGATGTTAAAATTTTCTTTTACATACTTATGTACCTTTTTCATGATTAAATGGATGTCCATTTTTTCATTTAAATCTTTAATCAAACCATTTAAAGAAAGGATATCTCTCTTTTGTTTTTCTGTTTCACGAAGAAGATGTACCCTTTGGATGACACCTGCAACTTGAGCACAAAGTTGTTCGATCGATCTTGCTTCTGACTTTGTTATGTTCAATCGTTCCATAAAATTGGAGAATAATATGAGACCGATCGTTTCATTATTTAAAACTAAAGGTACGTGCAAAAACGAAGTTGCTCTTGCTTTTTCACTAATTTTTCTATCGATATCAAATTCAAATCGTTTGATTTGAGGTATTAACATAATTTTTTTTCGTTTCCAAACTAAGTAGGCGATCCCTCCAGATTCGTTTAAAGGAATTCTTAAATCATTAGCGAAGGCTCTTTGTTCTTCTGTTGCTTCTATAAATGTTTCTGCATGTACACTTCTGATCTCCTGATTTTTTTCATCCAACAAAAACAACCAAGTAGCTAAAATTCCATATTTTTGGTTCACATATTCTGCAATCGCACTGATGATTTTAGGCAATTCAAATTCTGAGTTGATCAAATTTGTGAAGTGGTTAATCGTTTCAATCTCTTTTTTGGATTCTTCCGATTGGATGAGAGCCTTGTCTGTTTTCATTTTTTCTTCTGCCAAGGCATGTATGGTTTGGTCTAACTTCATCGCAGTAGATCTTAAAAACACAAAGGATACAAGGTAAAATGCAAGGGCAATAGGTGAAGCTACAAACAGTGCATGGGAAATCGCAATATTTGTTGGAAACACATTCATAAGATTTAATACATAAAACGACATTGAGATAGGAACAAAAAATAAAATCATTAGAGAAACTCGGTTTCCAATCATCGTAGCTTGACCTGATGTAGGAATTGCTTCTAGTTTAATGATAAATAAAGAAATGAAAAAAGCAGGTATACACTGCAATTCGCCAAATGTGTACAAAGGGATTCCCATTGTCGCCGGCAAATTGAGTAAAATCATAAAATCAGCAGATAATAAAATAACAACAATGTAATTTGCCAATGAATTGTGAGTTTCTTTTTTAATCTGTTTCCAATCGATCAAAAAGAGAGTAATTCCCACCAATCCTAAAATACCGAATGCATTAAGTCCAATTCCACCAGCTGAAATTTTGCCAAAACTATACTCATAAAATCCAGTAAAAAAATAGGGAGTCCAAAGTACGATGGACAATACGAACGATCCAACATCTATCCACCTTACAAATTTTGGAGATTTTTTTCCATATAAAGCATAACTAAATCTTAAATGGATACCAGGCGTAAAAACAAACAAGGTATAAAAAATTTGTTCGATCCTTCTTGTGGCAATGAATGGAATGTCAAATTTAAGAATCACCATTACAATTGTAAATGCACCCGCTAAGAAAAATGAAATAGATGCTAACATATTCAATTTTTTATCAGGATTACTACCTGCTATATAGATCGCTAAACCAAACACCATGACACTAGAAATGAGTGGAACTAAAAAATATGGCCGCAAGTATGACGTTAGTTGCTCTTTGGGACTAAGGAAAATGGCAATGATGAATGCAATCAAAATAAGAACAGTCGTGATAAATCCAGACAAAAAGTAGAATAAACCTCTTTGTCTAAACAACAGGTCATTTAAATTCAAAAAATCTGATCGAAAAATTCCATATCCTAAAATCGATAATGGAATAAATGCAAAACTACTCATGGGAAAAACTGGATAACCAACTAAACTCAACAAATTGGTGATGAGAAAAAAACTACATATGTGCAGTCCCAAAAACATTAGTTTCTTTGATTCAAAATCTTCTTTATTTTTTGCCCAAAAATGAAGTGAGGTAGGAGTGTATATAAATAGATAATTAAATACTAAAACGATGCCCCATACTTTGAGAGGGAGTTCGGCAATTGGATATTTTCCAAAGGTATATAAAAAATACCCATCACTAAAATCATAATGAGTCAATAGTCCGTAATACGCGAATGCAAAGGTTAACATTGATACGATACCGGATAGGATCAAATAACGATAATGTTGGTTGGTAAGATAATATGTTAAAAATGAAGCTGCAGGTGATAAGAAGACAACTCCAAAGTATCCCAAACGATTCCAATATAATAATGTAGGTTGGTCTTGGACTAAAGAACGTATACAGAGCACTAACCCAAGAGAAGCAAACGAAAAAGAAAAACAAATAAAACTAATTAAGAGTTTTCGGTTGTCGGAACGTTTGATCGCAATTAGTCCAAGAGAAGTAAGTGTTAATCCAACAAACATCGTAAAAAAATTGGGAACGGCCCACGGAAGTTTATGCCAAAAGTATTCAATCGTAGAGGGATGATTCGATAGTTCAGGTAGGGGGATCATGAAAGCCTCAATTGGTTATAACAGTTTTGCCCGCAAAACAAATGATTTTGCGAAGAATCTGTCAGAGCCTTTCAAAAATCCTTCCTTTGGAAATTAATATTTTATCGAATGATCCCCCCTATTTAGGGGGTTTTTATTCAGTGGATGATTAGAAACTGCTTTTCTAAAATTTACCATTCTTTAAAGTTTTGTTTCCATGAGAACAAAACGACTTACTTGGTTCCTACTTATATTATTACTTATTTCGCATACAGACACTATGCCTAAATCGAGTGGTAATCTATTTTCAGAAAAGGAAGAAGATATGGGAATCGAATCACAAGAAAAAACCATTCAAGTCTTAGGTGAGTCCAAAACCATTCGTGTCCTTTACAAACCAGAAGGAAAAAAGAGCCAATTTGCTACCCTAATTCTCGAAACATCTGCAGCTTATATTCCAAAATTAGCTGAGTATCTACAAGCAGCCCCAAGAGCAAAAGTCTTAACAATCAAAGATATAAAGGACAGTTCAACAGCAAGAAACGAAGGATCAATCGCTTATGTTCCATTTGCGTTCCCTGATCCAGAACTTCCCATACCAGCACCCCTCCTCTATCATGAAATTGGGCATTGGTGGTTTGGACAAGAACCTAGATGGGTAGCCGAAGGTGTGAGTAGTTTTTTACCAGTTGCAATGGAAAAAAGTGGATACCATTCGATTGGAATATTAGAAATTCATAAAGTGAATTCTTGGTGGGGTTTCAGACAACCTTTACCAAAAATTGATTTCCCCCTGAATGACACTTCGTACCCAGATTCAATCGTTGCAAAAGATTTCTCAATTTATTATGAAAAAACTTTTAAAATTCAATACATGATTTATTTGGAATTAGGTGGAGATAAGTATCGGAAATTCTTAATGTCTCTCATGGATCCCACTCATAAATCTTGGCATGATTATTTCATCGCTCCCTCGAAAATCATATCTGAAGAAAAAACAAAAGGGGTCATCTCACTCTTACGAAAACAAAAAGAGATGGATTGGAACCAATTTTTATCAGGATGGGTACAACGTAAAGGTTACCAAACAAAAACTAAGGCACTACTGCAAGACCAAGATGGAGATTCTATTGTTGACTATGAAGAAATTGTAAATCAAACCAAGACAACTGATTGGGATAGTGATAAAGATGGATTGGGTGATTTTGCTGAGTACAGTTTGGGTACAAATCCAAATGAAAAAAACGAGTCAGCAGATTTTCAAAATCGAATTAAAAATTACGGAATCATTTTCGATGGAATGGATGACGATTGGGCTTTTTTAGACGTTGTCACTCTCATACAACCAAAACTTCCCGGCCAAAAAATTCCAATTGTGGAATTTCGTTATTTTATAAAAGACAATTTATTATATGGAATGATTCGCTCAGACAAACCATACACTGAATACATTTCAAAAGAAAAAGATCTTTATTTCTTCTTGGCCGACAATTCCAAAAACAAAGAACGAGTTGGATTTGGATTCAAAATGCATCCGAACGATGTGTACGGTTGGGAATACGAAAGAAAAGAAGGAAGGAAACGGTATGTGTGGGGAAAAGTCGGTTTTGTCTTTGAATTTCAAATTGATGTCAGTGACCATCCCGATCGAGAATTGGTACTTTTACCACTCATCAATGGTGTGAGTGGAGCTTCCCGCGGCCATTGGGACTATGGCAATCCGATTGTAATTCCCCTTAGGCAATAAGGTTCCGCGGTTGGAATTGAAAAACGATCGCGATTCTCCAGAATCATATGGAATTTAATGTTTGACACAATTGACTTATTTTATTTATAACGAACGTGCGATATAAAATGTGGTTTACCTTCATTTGCCAAAATTGGCATTTTGATCTCACCACAGAGAAAGGAGTTGCTTATGTTTCTCTTAAACCAAATGGGCAAACAAAAAGATGGGGAAATTCGTATACCCTCCCCCAATTCCAGAAAAGTAACAATTAATGGAACCACAATTGAAACCTTGCCAAATGAAAACATTCTGAGTGCAGCACTAAGGCAAGGGATTGATTTTCCACATAGTTGCCGGGTTGGTGGTTGTGCGACTTGTAAGTGTCAACTAGTAGATGGGAAGGTGAAAGAACTCACTGAAACTAGCTATTTATTGTCTGATGAAGAATTGGATGAACGGTACATCCTTGCTTGCCAAAGTATTCCACAAACTGATGTTAGAGTCCAAGTAGAAAACAAAAACTCTTATTCAGGGACCGTTATACAACAAAAAGTATTAACTGACGAGATCTGCGAAATCTCCATCCAATTGGATACAAAACTTTATTTCCAAGCTGGTCAATATGTTTCTCTTTCGATTGAAGGTATGGACGCAGAAAGAAATTACTCCATTGCAAATGCACCCAATCAAAAACAGATCGTAAAGTTTATTGTCCGCAAAGTTCCCAATGGAAAATTATCAAATTATATATTGAATGAAAATTTACTTGGGAAAAAAGCAATACTCAAAGGTCCATTTGGCAATTTTTATCTAAGAGATTCCAAAAAACCAATTCTAATGGTTGTTGGAGGTAGTGGCCTTGCACCAATACTTGCTATGTTAGAGGAAGGTATTTTGAAAGGCACCAAACGACCGCTCACATTACTTTTTGGTGCACGTAAAAAAGAAGATTTATACAAGTTAAGTGAAATCAAAAAAATTCAAAAAGTTTGGAAAGGAAAATTTACCTTTGTTCCTATACTTTCCGAAGAACCAATAGGTAAAACATGGAAAGGAGAAAGAGGTCTTGTCACATCAAAAATCAAAGACTACCTAACAAGCTTATCTGAAGTTTATTTATGTGGACCACCACCAATGGTTGATTCTGCGACAAATGAATTGCTAAAATTGGGTATTCAAAAACAGTCAATTTTTGCCGATCGATTTACAACCATTGATCATAGTCTTAGTTTGCAGATAGATGACAAAAACACTAGATCCAAAGCTGGATTGTTTGATTATCTAAAATTCTTTTTGTTTCATGTTGTAGGGCTATCATCGGTTGTGAGTATCCTTATGGGAGGATATTATACTACCATTGGATTTTTTTCTTTACTCTTATTTTATCTAGTTGGAGATGCAATTTCTGGTGATGACAAGCGTATTCCGAATTATACAAAACCAGAAATTCTTACATTTCAACTCTGGATGGCATTACCAATCTTAATTCTTATCTTTTTTTGTTCCATTTGGACAGTGAGTCCCACTGATACTTTTGGTTTTGGTACTTGGTTAACACAAATAATCGGATATGATTTTAATTTTGCAAAATTGAATACATCACCCCTTGTCCATGTTTATGCGATTATTTTTACGGGTTTGATGATTGGACTCATAGGAACCATTACCGCACATGAATTAACGCATCGAACTTGGGACCCTATCTCCATGTTCATTGGTCGTTGGTTATTGGCATTCAGTTTTGATACAATCTTTTCGATTGAACATGTGTACGGACACCATCGTTATGTATCCACAACAGAAGATCCAGCCACAGCTCCTCGCGGAAGGAATGTGTATTATCATATCCTCGCTTCGACCATCAAAGGCAATATCAGTGCTTGGAATATTGAACGAAAACGTTTGAAACGTAAAAATGTTCCTACTTTATCATACCACAATGCTTTCCTAAGAGGACATCTGATGAGTGTTTGTTTGGTAGTGATAGCGTATTCACTTGGCGGAACCCCTGGCATGTTCTTTTTTATCCTTTCTGGATTATTTGGAAAAAGCCTTCTTGAAATTGTAAATTATATGGAACATTATGGAATGGTTCGATTGCCAGAAGAGCCTGTACAACCAAGACATTCTTGGAACACAAACAAAAGAATTAGTTCTTGGACCATGTTTAACTTAACACGGCACTCCCACCACCACGCACAAGGAGAAGTTCCTTACCAAAATTTAAGACCTTATCCCAATGCACCTATGATGATCAGTGGTTATTTGACAACGATAGTGATCGCACTCATACCACCTTTATGGAATTATCTGATGATTCCCAAAGTTAAGGAATGGGACCAAAAGTTTGCAAGCCCAGAAGAATTGGAACTCATAAAAATCGCAAATCGAAACAGTGGGAACTCAGCGTTTCTAAATTCTAATCAAAATCAATCACTCTTGCAATAAAAAGGATAAACTAGAAAAAAAGATTAAAATGAATTACAATTGTTTGGAATCCCAAGTGAGTAAATCACCTACATACCTTAATCCTTCAAACAAATCAATCCAAGGGGTGTGTTCGTCTCCCTTGGATTTTAAAAATAGAACTCCTACAAAAAAAGCAAGGAAGGCTTTACCACCCTTCCCTTCTGTTTCTTTTGGAAAAAATCGATTGAGTGCATTTTCATAGGCAATAAAAGAATCTTCTACCAATTGTACCAGTTCTTTAGATTCTGAATGTTGTCTTTTGATATCAACTGCGAGTAACATCAAATTCAAAAAATGTCCTTCTTTCCCTGAGACGAAATTCATGATGTCAATGATACTCGTTGTTTCTTCTGATAACTTTTGGATTGCTTCTGCATCTGTCATCACCAGATGTTTTACCATTGAAGCAAACAAAGCTTCTTTGGTTGGGAAATAATGATACAAAGTTCCAGTTGAAACTCCCAGTTCTTTTGCAAGTTCCCTCATCGAAACAGAAGCTACCCCTTTGGAGACAAAGATTGGTAGGGATTTGGAAAGTAACTCCATTCGATACAAATTATGATCTACAATCTTTGGCATAAAGACCACCTAAGTTAATCTCACAATCAATTTTCCATGGAGATATAACCATTTCCAATGGCCTTCAAAAATCGACGAGACAACAGGGTTATTTTAATTCTATGCCAAAGAACTTCAAGCGAGAATCTTTTCATAAAAAATTATCGCTTATCAATACTTCGTTCAACACGAAGGCACATTCAAAATGGATTATGTAACGTTTAGTTTCAAAAGTTCATTTCAAATAGAATTTTTTTTGTCAAATTTCGATTCCAATAAGGTCTAATATACGAACTGTAATTCACGTATTAAATTACATTCTAGGAGCAGAATATGCCTACAACCATGAAAGAATCAAATATCAATGGAATAGAAGAGAACAAAGAAGCCGTCGTCACTTTAATTGAAGGAGATGGAATTGGACCAGAGATCATCCAACAAACAATCCGTATTTTGAATGAAGCTAAATCTGGATTACAATTTGAAAAAGTCGAAGCTGGTTCCTCCGTTTATTTATCAGGAATACTCTCTGGAATTGCAGAAAATGCTTGGGATACAATTCGTAAATACCCAACCATCTTAAAAGGTCCGATTACCACTCCTAGAGGGAAAGGATACAAAAGTCTAAATGTAACCATTCGTAAAACATTAGGTTTATATGCAAATGTAAGACCTGCAAAAACATATGATCCCTTTATTGCAACGAATCATCCCAATACTGATATAGTCATCATTCGAGAAAATGAAGAAGATACATATGCAGGAATTGAACACCGCCAAACACGTGAAGTCACTCAATGTTTAAAATTGATCACTGTCCCTGGTACAGAGAAAATTGTGCGATATGCATTTGAATTCGCAAGATCTAATGGAAGAAAAAAAATCACATGTATGGTAAAAGACAACATCATGAAAATTACGGATGGATTGTTTGCCAATATCTTCCAAACAGTTGCGAAAGAATATCCTGAGATTGAAGCAGAAAGTATGATCATTGATATTGGTGCAGCATTACTCGCCAATCGACCTCAGAAATTTGATGTGATTCTTGCTCCAAATTTATACGGTGATATCCTCTCGGATATTGCAGCAGAAGTCACAGGTTCTGTTGGTATGTGTGGATCAGCA
The DNA here is from genome assembly GCF_026151345.1 of Leptospira paudalimensis. Taxonomy (NCBI): domain Bacteria; kingdom Pseudomonadati; phylum Spirochaetota; class Leptospiria; order Leptospirales; family Leptospiraceae; genus Leptospira; species Leptospira paudalimensis. The sequence continues at coordinate 545,319 of NZ_JAMQPR010000001.1, read as the reverse complement.
AACATTGGTGACTTTGTGTCGATGTTCGAAGCTGTCCATGGAAGTGCTCCAGATATAGCTGGAAAGAATATTGCCAATCCAACTGCAGTGATTAAAGCAACTGTAATGATGTTAACACATCTAGGCAAAACGGAAAAAGCAAAACTCATTAGGAATGCAGTATTAAAAACAATTGAGGATGGTTTTCGAACTGCTGATGTATTTCAAAATCAAAAGAATACAACACTAGTTGGAACAAAAGAGTATGCAGATGCAATCATTGATAGGCTTGGAAAAAATCCGGAAGTACTCTCTGCAAGTGAACTCGTCAAACCAAAAACATTCATGCTGAGTTTATCAACTCAAAGAGAAAAAAAAGAATTAGTTGGAGTTGATATTTTCCTAGATATACCAAATGATCGTGATCCAAATGTTTTAGGAAAAAATATTGAGGTCATCACAGAAAACTTTTTACATTTGAAAATGATCACAAACCGAGGAGTTAAAGTATATCCAAAAGGACAAAAAGAAACGTTTTTAACTGATCATTTTCGTTGTCGATTCATCTCACCAAACGGTGGAAAAATCCAACATAAAGATATTACAGCTGTTCTAACCTTACTCGAATCAAAGGGATATGATTTTATCAAAACAGAAAATCTGTATGAATTTGATGGAGTTGCTGGTTATTCTTTAGGACAAGGAGAATAAGTAAAATTAACTATCTCATTCGTAATGGAAACCTTAAGTCACAACTGATGGTGACTTAAGGGATCGGAATCTTCTATTTTTTTGATTCGAATTGTTTTTCTAAAGGTAAAAAAACATCACGATTGATTCCTAAAGGCATATAAAACTGAATATGATCTACAAATTTTGCGGAACCACCATACACTTCAATTGCGACTGATGTTTTCCCGGACTCACTTGAGAGTATTTCTTGAAACTTCGGATAAACTTTTGTAGGAGCAAGGAAGTATGAGAATACATTCTTAAATGGAAACGTGGTCGTTAGGCAATCAGATTGTGGAATCTGGAAGGTAACAAATTTTGATTGAATTGATTTGATTTGGTTTTCCGTAAGTCCCGTCATACGACATCCCAAAATTGATCTTAAGTTTTCGGGAGGAGTGCCCGGTGGATCCAAATAAATTGCCAAACTATTACATTCAGTAATACCAATTGATTCCCATTCCTTTTGGAATTTTTCCCAGCTCTGATTTAAATTTTGGTAGGGACCTTTATGAGTGTATATGAATACGTTTACTGGTCCGAAGGATTGGTGTTTCACTTCAATAGTTTTAAATCCACCCATATATGCATAAAATGAAATACCTATTAGGATAAGTATTCCAATTACGATGCCAATTCTTTTCATCATTATCATTTGATTCCCTTTTCTATTTCAACGTTTTGTTGCAAATGGAACGAATATTGCAAAAGTTGATATTGGATTTTTTTTATTTTTTGTCAATAAATTTAGAAAGTTATTTTTTAGTTCTGTCTAATCAGTGTTCGTATCTCTGATAGAACTTTGGGAATCCATAAAACATTTGAAAGTTTCTTTTCCAACAGATCCAATCTCCATCCAAAAAAGAATCCAATCAATCGATCCAATTAAGTATGGCAGTTCAAGAAACTATATTGATGGAGCAGTATCTTTATTATCACCTTACATCGCGAGAGGTTATATTTCCACCAAACAAATCTTTGAACATGTGTCTTGCCTAGGACACAAACCATATCAAATCACAAAATTTGTTCAAGAATTAACATGGCGTGATTATTTTCAGCAAGTTTGGCGAAATAAGGGCGAACTCCTTTTCCAAGATTTAAAACAACCACAACCCGGGACTAGACATTTTAAAATTCCGAAATCAATTCTGAATGGTCATGTCCAAACTGGGATCCCAGGGATAAACCGAGAGTTACTCGATTTTTACGAAACGGGTTATCTTCACAATCATGTTAGAATGTATATTGCATCTCTAGTTTGTAATATTGGAGGTGCTTACTGGAAAAAACCTTCAGAATGGATGTATTATCATTTGTTAGATGCTGATGCAGCAAGTAACACTTGTAGCTGGCAGTGGGTTTCTGGTTCATTTAGTTCAAAAAAATATATAGCCAACCAAGAAAACATTAACAAATACCTAAAAACGAATGACCATTTTACCTATTTAGATCGTAGTTACGAAGAAATTCCAAAATTTGATTTTTGTCCCGAGGAATTGGAGGAATTATTTGATTGGGATTTAACAAATGTTTACCGAGAAACTGAAAAGTGGATCGAATCAAAAATTTCGAACCAAAATCCAGAGGATCGAATCTATTCTCACTCCTATCCCAATTTCCCTTTAGATTTGGATCCCTCGTTACCAGTGTTATTATATGATTTTTATAATCTAGATCCAAATTGGAAAAAAAACATTCGAGCAAATCGTATTTTTATGTTACGCCCTCATTTTTTTAGAAAGTTTCCATCGTCACCCAAAACTATGGATTTTATATTCGCTCTAGCAAAGAATATACCGAAAATCAAATTTTTTTGGGGTGAATGGGAAGATCTATTACACCAATTAAACTCAGCTCGGCCTGAAATTTATTGGAAAGAACATCCAACTAACAAAGAATATATTGGAAATGAAGAGGGAAGAGATTGGATTTTTCCTGAAGTTTCTGGATACTATCCTTCTTTTTTTACGTATTGGAAAAAATGTGAAAAAATATGGGATCGTAAAAATTTATCAAACCAACCAAGTTTGTTTTAAGAATCAATCCATCTCACTAGGGAGCGATTTACTTGCACTTTTCTCAAACTGTAACATTCTTTCTTTCGTAATTCCAATTAAGTTGTGAGTTAAAACTAATGTATCTCCCAAAAAGTCAGGAGCAAGACGGATTTCAACAACTCTGTACCAAGTTTCCTTAGGTGGAATAGAAAAAGCATGGTTCACACATAAACATTTGAATTTAAAACCAAAACTATGTTCTACGGGCATCGCGGAATGTGGTGCTGCGAAAAAATAGGCTGGTTTATCTGTTGGATTTTTCATTACCAATAAAAATTGTTTTTTAGAGCCGGGTTTTAAGACCAATTGCCCATCAGGAATCAAGTCTCCGAAAGGTGCACGTTTACCATCTTGCACAGTACCAGTTGTCCAAAGAGCTAAGGCTTGTGCTCCTCCAGGTTCTCTAATTTCCATTTCTAAAGGTAAGGAAGTGTATGCCCATCTAACATCAATTTTTACTTTGTTAGATGGAATGGGATTGGTAACAACAACTTCATTGTGTTCATGAATCGGTGAAACTACTTTTTCCTCACAGGAGTGAAACAAAAGTATCAAACCGAATACAATAAAAAAGGAAAGTCGTTGTTTCATCCTAATAAATCCGAATCCCTCTACTATTCTAAATTTAATTCCAATGTTGAGAAATCTAAATTATCAGTTTTTTTAGAATTGATCAGATAAAATTGTTTCCCTTTCACTTGTAACGTAACAAATTCTTGAAAAATTTTCTCAGTATTATTTGGATCTGGATTTTTCACTAAGTTACAATCCCTTCCACATCCGTTACAATCTCCACCACCATAATCTAAAAAGTTTGTAAACGTTTGTTTTCGCAAAAATCCAAAGATACGAAGTTGGATTTTTCCAGGATTCATCTCTTTTACTTCATAATTTCCTAATCCATAAAACCGATTTGAACTTTCCTCTCCGGCATCATAATTTGTTCTTGCAGTTGAACCTTCTAAAAAGAAAGTCCCATCCGAACGCAAACGAATTGTCCAATCAGAAGAGGTAGGCGGATCCATATTCTCTTCCATCGCCACTTGGTTCTCTGCTCCTGCAGGTTGGTCTACAACTGCTTCATCACCTGAAACCGCATAAACTTCTCTACCAGTTAAACCTCGATTTAAGACCATACGTAGTGAAGATTTTGAAAATGAATCAAAATTCTTTGCAGCGGTATCTTTGGATTTTGGAAGAGTATCCATTGCAAACCAATCACCATCATGACCAAAACGAAGTTCGGATAACACAATCCCTTTCTCTGTCAAACCAGGATAAATCTCTTCCACTTTCATTGTAAGTTTTTTACCTTTAAAGGTTGAAGGCAGTTGGATTTCTTGGCTACCCATTGTATCTTCTACATTGATTTTAGCAGAATAACCATCATCACCAGTTAATAAAAATGCTTTAACTCTACCATTTTTAATACAGTGAACATCAGACCTTTGGTAACCATTCCAAATTTTAATGACAGAAATTTTTTTCGTATCCGCAAAATCAAAGTTAAATGATACTCCAACTCCGCCTTTAACAGATGCATATCCATTCTCATATTTAGAATCAAATAAATTCATAACAGAATAAGTTGGCTCAGGTGAAGCAGTCTCAGATGCAGTTACTGTTCCCGATACAATTTCTGGTGTATAAGTTCGATACGCTTTTTTGGCATCATCGTAAAATTTGACAGCCTTTATACATATATTTTGGTTTCTTTGAAAATTCAAAGTCACCGATCTTGCCTGCACAACTGGATCAAAAATAACTTCCGAGTTCGATTTTTCGATGTCCGTACTTGCATACACTTCGTCGAAGTTTACATAAGCGGCGACTCGGTCTTTAAATTGTCCATTACAAGATTCGATTGATACTTTAGTTAATGGGAATGCATTGTCTGCATAAAAATGTAACTTAACAAATTCTGCACCTGGCTCAGCTTTCCATTCCTTGCCATCTAACACTAAGAAGGGGAGACCATTCTCCATAGATGTGGATGTCACCATTGAAAAATGGAGTTTTTTCCCACAATTGACTGTGAATGTTACCATTAAAATCAAAACAAAAAATAGACTGGATTTGAGTTTCATTATTGGTCCTTTGAAAATGTGGATTTAAAAGAACCCATTGTACGGAAAAAAGGCAAGAAATTTTTTAGGGACTCGTATCTTTTAATACCCTTTCCCAAGTATCTTGGTTTAATGCACCAACAATCCATTTACCATTCACCCAAAAAGTAGGGATTGAAGTGACTCCAAGTTTTTTTGCTTCTTCCCAGTCCTTTTTGACTAGGTCTAGGTATTTTTGAGTTTCTCTTTGGGAATCGCATTCAGACCAAACACTCGATTGGTTGGGTATTGGAATTTCAGTTTTGATCATAGTTTTCGCATTGGCATAAAGGTTTTGCATATGCTCTGTAAAATGAACTGGGTCTTTATCCCACAAACAACGCGAAACAACGAGAGGTGCTAAACTTTGGTTTGTATCACCATCCAGTGGAAAATCTTTATGGATATAATGAATTTGATTTTTGTATTTCGAAAGAAGTTTTTGTGTATGAGGGAAGGTTTCCTTACAAAAGCCACATATATAATCGCTCCATTCAACAATCACCCATTTCGAATTAGGTTGGCCAAATTGAGGTGAGAATTTACTATTTATTTTTGATAGTAAACTTATCTTTGATTGGATTATTGGTTTTTGTTTTATACTTATATTCGATTTTTGGAAGATACGACTCCAAACAATTCGTATGCGAATCATTTCGCGCAATCGATCAATTGCATCTGTATCCTGTATAGAACTTCGTAATTGTTTTTTCTCTGATCCCCAGTAATGATTGATGTCCGTTTCAGAAACAAGTTTTCTCTCAGTTTCCTTCCATTCTTGTAATGTAATTCCAAGGGACTTTGCTTTCTCATTCAATTGGTTTAAGTGAATCTCTGATGAAAGTGTTTCCTTGATTGATTCCTCAGAAGGTAAGGATTCTGGTAGATACCGGTTTTCCGGCAATGGTTCGGAACAGGAAAAAAAGAAATAAAATAAAATGACTATGGGCACATTCATAATTCTAAGATCTGTAGCAAATAGTCTCAAGTATTTTTGTATGATGAAAATTGATTTTTTGATTGAAAGAGGCAGTTGTGTCCTTTTTGATGAGTCTCTTGTATGAAAATTAAAATCTTATCGCGCATATTACAGTTATTAGCTCTGTACCTCTTCTTTACATCAATTTATGCGAGTTTAGGCAAAATCATCACCATTCAATCTGGAACCAAAATTTTTGGTATAGTGGAATCATCCTATAAAGAAAAAGATTATACCACACAAACGGGTAACAAACGTTACGGGACCACTCACTATACCATAAGACCAATTATCAAATACCAAGTGAATGGAGAAACTTATGAAATTCATGGAAAAATTTTAGGTGAAGTGGGCAATCAATACCAAATTGGACAACATGTTCCCTTGTATCTTTCTGAAAACCAACCTGATTATGCTATTATCAACTCCTTTTACGAATTATGGTATGATCCTTTGAGAACGATACTCTTCAGCATAGGATTGTTTTTAATAGGAACTTTCTTCGGAAAAATTCTTTCGAAAATAAAAACATCAATACTGAATTTATTTAATCCACAATCGCATTTGGATCAATTTTAAACGTCCGATGGTTTCAAAAATGTTTCCATTTAAAAAAATTCGAATTGGAATCCTACTCTTTTGCTTCATTCCTAATTCAATTTTTAGCCAAAGTAAAGATATGGTTAAATTAGAATGGTATCACTATATCCTCCTTTCTCCTGTCCTCGTCATTGATGCAGTTAGGAAAGGTTACCAAAGTATTGGAAACCAAATCGACAACATCCGTGAATTCCAAAGTTTACCTGAATTACACAAAGCAGTCATTCAATCCGATTTAGATAAGATTAAAAAAATTGTTTCTGCTGGAGCAAACCTAGAGGCAAAAGACAAAAATGGAGAAACTGCGTTATTCTATGCTCTCGATAGAAACCGAGTGAATATCGCGCGCTATTTAATTCAAAAAAAAGCAGATGTGAATGTTTTCAATATTCATGGACGTCATTTAATCCATCCAGCCATTAAATACAACCAATATGATTTGATCAAACTTATGTTTGCTCAAGGATTAAAACCAAATTTTGATGGGAGTGGCCCTACAACCTTAACTCTAACGACAAATCTTAATCCTAACAATTTTAAATTCATCCAACTCTTTGTTGATGAAGGTGTCAACATCAATGCATTGGATAAAAACCACTACTCAGCTCTTATGTATTTAACAATGATCGAAAATCCAAATCTAGAAATTGTTTCTTATTTGATTAGCAAAAAAGCGGATGTCAATGCCAAAGACAGTTCTGGTAGATCCATCCTTCGTTTACTCATCGAAAAAAGATCTCAAAATTTAGCTTTAGTGAAACTCCTATTAAAAAATGGTGCAGACATTCATTCCAAAGACAATGAAGGACAATCAATTTTCGATTTTATCAATCAGTTCTATGATGATCCCAAAACCAATGATATCGTCCTGTATTTAAAAATGATAAAAAAGTAGACCGCTAGAAAACAAACAAATCGCTCGATTCACAGAAAGTGAATCCTCAAGACAATCTAACTTTAAATTGGTGAATCAGATAAAGTTACCTTACTTTGTCCATTCGAGAACGAAAAATTCCAAAGTTCATTTTAAAGGAAAATCTTCTCAGGTTTCATAAAAAATATTCTAGCTTAATAGAATAAATATGCTCTCTTTGGTCCGAGGTATTTCTAATGAAATTGATTTTTTCAAATATCAAATGGATCATGATAGTCTCTGGACTCATCACATGTTCAATGATTTTGTCTGCATTACATCCTAACCTAGGTCTAACATTGACTTTCGGAGAAACAATGGATGGAAACTTAGCAAACATCATCGTACGCAATTGGGGAGCACTCATCGCAATCGTAGGTGGAATGTTAGTCTATGGAGCATATCATGAACAAAATCGTAATTTAGTTCTAGTTGTTGCTTCGATTAGTAAAAGTATCTTTATACTTTTAAATTTAGTTTATGGACAAGCTTATTTGGCTAAATCAAGCCCCGCTTTGGTTTTTGATTCTTTATTGGTGATTATCTTTGTTTCCTATTTAGCTTCTAAATCTTCAAAGTAATCATCCGTCTTACTTCCACCAATTTTTTGCAAAAGAACCATCGATCATTGTGCCTCACATTCAAAACTGAGCACATTGGTCCCTTATTTTCGATTCATAGCTTGGTCCAAAAATTGATTCAGTGGATACACAAACCGAAACAATTTCACAAGATCTTCACTGCTCAGTTTAGAAGTTAAATCTACATTCTTTAAATTTTTCGCCACTGCAAACCCCTTATACTTGAGGATTTCGATCATAGGATGGTCTTTGGTAAAACCTCTTGGAACCGTTTTCACTTTCTCTGCATAAAATTCTTTTCCAAATGTATCATAAAATTTTGGATCATTTATAATTTTAAGAAAACCTTTAGAATCATTAGCAATTCGGTCCCGGATTTTATACAATGATTGTGCATCTGGTTGGTAACAACCTCCACCTAACAAAGAACCATTTGGCTTTAAATGAAGGTAATACCCAGTTCCATCAATTTTCCGATTCCCTCCTTTCATAAAAATCCCAAAGTGTGTTTTATACGGACTTTTATCCTTGGAAAATCGAACATCTTTATAGATTCGAAAGATACAAGACTTTGGATCTATACCTTTCACAGAACTGTCAAATTTTTCAATCCCTGATAACAAGGCACCAGTGAAGGACAATAGTTCTTTTTGAATTTCGTCAAATCTCGGTTTGTTCTCTAAAAACCAATCTCTCTGATTATTGTTTTTAAGTTCCGATAAAAATTTAAAAACTTCATTACTTAACTTCATATCAATTAAACAAATCCCTTATATTCATATTTGTCATTGGAAGGAAATCCAAAAATATGACCTGAAACAAACTGTTTCGTATATTCTCTTCAATTCAAAGAAGATCCCTGTTTCACTTCAAGCAAAACATAGATCACTTTTGAGCACAAAAAATGCGATCCTTAGTCAATGGAGTTCGAAACGAAATTGTAGAACTCCCACGAAAAGCAAGAAACCTTACTGAAAATTGGCCCTAAATTCAAGGTTCATTGGAAGAGATTCAAAAATTAACAGATTCAATTCCTACCTTAACCATTGTTTGCAGAATCTCCTGTTTTCTGGCGGAAAGTTTACACAAGGGATTCACAATCCTTACATTGAAAAGGTAGCTAACTTCACCACCTTTCTCCAAATTAAGTCAATAATTTATTGATTTTTGATAGCCTGAAATAAAATTCCTGTATCGCAAAAGATCGGAAGTTTTCCGTTTTAGCAATAAAATCGAATACTGAAAGAATAGATTGAAACGATTTTCATACGGGAGACGAAGTTCATGAAAAATTCAAATTTTATCTCCAAAATGAAAATTCAATGTTTCCTTCATTTTCTCCTTGTAACATCTCTATCGTATTGTAAAAATCCAAGTTTAGAAAATCCATGTGATCCCAACCATTCCGATTATTATGAAATCCTACTTTCTAAAATTTTTTCAGGGAACACGAGTAACCACTGCGGTGTAAATATCAACAAAGTATTTGCGCCTATTTTTTTCCCAAGTCCTGGCCATTATACGGAACCTAATTTTATCACCATCACAACTTTTACGCCTGGTGCTACCATATACATCACAACAGATGGAACACCACCTAGTATTCTTTCAACACCTTACCTTTCATCCTCTTCCATTTGGAGACTTGCAGGACAGAGGATCCGCGCGATTGCAATCAAAGTAGGCATGGAAGATAGTGCCATCTCCGAAGGAACATATTCAATCCTTCCATTAAAAACAGGACAAACTACGTCATACACAGTTGGTGATGATGCATCTATTGGTTCAGGTCTCCCTATCAATTATGCAGAACCAAAAGTAGATCAAAACTTCCCAAATGATTACACAACGTTTGACCAAAGTACAGGTATTATATGGAAAACATGTTCCGAAGGATTATCGGGGCCAACATGTGCAATCAATAGTCCAGGTGTGACAACGGGAGCTTTATCAACTTTAGCTACTTCTTGTTTATCACTTAACTCTGCTAATTCGGGGAAAGGATATTCTGGTTATACTTCATGGCGGTTACCAACAATGCGAGAGCTCCTAAGTACCAACGATGCAAGCAAAACTTCCGTCACTATTCATAATACAACAGCTCTGCCAGGAACAGTAAACTATGCTTATTGGGCATCAA